>JBGUGI010000092.1:0-55559 GCA_045111495.1 Bacilli bacterium
TGTTCTAAGAAAAGGTGAATACGCTGGTACGGTTATCACTAAAGAAACAAATGAAAAAGAACTTACCGAATTAATGGTCGGTAGAAAAATTGAATTAAACATTAAACGTCCTGCAGTAAAAAATCCACACGATAGATTGTTTATTAATGGACTTTCCTACACTAATAGAGAAGGCGTGAAAGCCTTGGATGATGTTAGTTTTGTCGCTAGAGGCGGCGAAATTCTTGGTATTGCCGGTATCGCAGGCAATGGTCAAAGAGAATTACTTGAAGGTATTGCGGGTTTAGTGCGTTTAGATAGCGGGGATATCGTCTTCCATAATCCTAAAAAGAATAAACCTGTAACTTTCTTCCACCACAATGTGAAACAAATTAGAGAGTTAGCCGCGAAAGGCGCTTTATATGATGCAGACAGTAAAGAAACATTAGATTTAAGAAAAGTCAGCACAAAGAAAATCAAAGAGATGGTTGAAAATGAAAAGATCATGTTCTATGAAGATGAAATCATTGATTTAAGAAATAAAAAACCAATCGAAATTAGAAACCTTGGTATTAAATTATCATTCGTTCCAGAAGATAGATTAGGTATGGGTTTAGTTGGCAATATGGATATCATCGACAACATGATGCTAAGAAGCTTTAGAAAAGGTCATTCTATTTTCGTTAATAGAAAGAAACCAAAATATTTAGCTGAAGAAATCGTTGATGAATTAGAAGTTGTCACTCCTAACTTAAAAACACCAGTGAGAAACCTTTCTGGTGGTAATATTCAAAAACTATTAGTGGGTAGAGAAATCTCTTCTTCCCCTAAAGTCTTAATGGTGGCTTATCCGGTGAGAGGCTTAGATATTAAGTCCTCCTACACTATTTACGATTTATTAAATGCTCAAAAAGAGAGGGGCACGGCAGTAGTTTTCGTTGGTGAAGACCTAGACGTGTTGCTCGCTTTAAGTGATAGAATTTTAGTCCTTTCTGGTGGCAAAGTCGCAGGCATTGTTGATGCGAGAAAAACTACAAAAGAAGAAATCGGTCTATTAATGACCAAATCAATTGAAAAACAGGAGGTTCTCTACGATGTTAATGCAGAAGACGAAGAAGAATAACGTAAAAAGAGATCCTTTTGTCCATATCACCAGACTTCCTGATCCAAAAGCTAGACACTATTGGTTCAGTAAATTGATCTCCGTTGTTGTTGCTTTATTAATATGCGCTTTAATTACCAACGCTATGGCGCCAGGTAGTTTTGGTTCATTTTTCTTGTATTTAGGTAAAGGTACATTTAGCAACAAACTTCAAATATTAAGATTATTCCAAGATACCGCGATATTACTATTAATTGCCCTTGCTCTAACCCCAGCTTTCAAGATGAGATTCTGGAACATTGGTGCTGAAGGGCAAGTGTTAATTGGGGCACTAGGTGCAACGATTTGCATGAAATTCTTTGCTGGATCAATGCCAAACGTTCTATTAATATTCACATGTTTAGCATTCTCCCTTGTTTTCTCAATCATTTGGGCGGTTATTCCAGCGATATTTAAAGCGTTTTTCAATACCAATGAGACTCTTTTCACATTAATGATGAACTATTTAGCCACTGGTTTAGTAGCTTATTTCGTCTTTGTGTGGGTCCCAAATGGCAGTGCTGTTTTAGGTGTTATTAATCCAAACACTCATGATGGTTGGTTACCAAAGTTATTTGGTCAAGATTACTTAATCAACATCATTGTCGTTGCCGTTATTACTGTGTTGATCTTTGTCTATTTAAAATTCTCAAAACACGGCTACGAATTGACTGTTGTCGGTGAATCACAAAATACCGCGAGATATGTTGGTATTAACGTTAAAAAGACAATTATTAGAACACTCATCTTATCAGGTGCTGTATGTGGCTTGGTTGGCTTCTTATTAGTTAATGGTACATCTCATACATTAAACGCTGATTTAGTGGGCGGACGTGGCTTTACTGGTATCCTTGTTGCTTGGTTAGGTCACTTCAATCCGTTTGAAATGATCTTCACAGCATTCTTAGTAGCGTTTGTTACCTTAGGTGGTAGTTACGCTGGTGATATCTTTAGATTTGGTACAGCTTATTCCAAAGTTTTAATTGGTGTTTTCTTCTTCGTGTTTATCGCTAGTGAATTCTTCTTAACATATAAGATGAATTTCTCCGCGGAAGCGCAAGCATTCTTTAATAAAATACGCGAATTCTTCGCTAAGATATTTGGACCTATTGGAAGGTTCTTCAAGAAGATATTTACCGCGATTGGTAATTTCTTCAAAAAGTTATTTAAGAAAAAAGACTCTCCTAAACAAGAGCCTGAGAATAAGGAGGAATAGTTATGTTTGTTGCATTTATTAGAAACGCGATTAGATTCTCGACAATCTTCTTATTCGGTTCCACTGGTGAAATCATTACCGAAAAGAGTGGTCACTTGAACATGGGTACTCCAGGTATCATGTGTTTAGGTGGTATTGGTGCAGTTCTTGGCGAAAGATTATATCTTTTAACAATCGCTAACGATGTGGATTTAATTAATCCATTCTTATGTGTTTTATTCCCACTTATTATGACTATCATCTTTGGTGCATTAGGCGGTTTGTTCTTCTCATTCTTAACCGTCACATTAAGATGCAATCAAAACGTTGTGGGTTTAACATTAACAACATTCGGTGTTGGCTTAAATGCATTTATTCTTGCTAGAATTCCAAGAGGCGCTGGTTTTACATACGCTAGTGTGTATTTCTATAAGCTATTCCCTGATTCCTTAGTTAACGGTACTGGTTGGTTTGGTGAAATATTCCTTGGTCATGGCTTCTTAGTTTATTTAGCCATCATCTTAGCGGTTATCGCCACTATTGTGATTAAGAAAACAAATATCGGTTTATCATTAAGATCCATCGGTGAAAACCCAGCCACCGCTGATGCCGCTGGTTTAAACGTTAGCAGATATCGTTATTTAGCCACAATGATTGGTGGTGCGATTGCTTCTTTAGGTGGTTTATTCTATATCATGGACTACCTTGGTGGTTCTGTTGAGTACACCATCGACCGTTATGGATGGATGGCAGTTGCTTTAGTTATCTTTAGTGTTTGGAATCCATCATTCAGTATTTTTGGTTCATTGTTATTCGGTGCTTTATATATTATGCCAAGCTTCTTAGATGGCTTAAGTTTTGCCGATAAAGAATTAATTAAGTTAGTGCCATACGCTGTTACTATTTTGGTTTTAGTTGTTACTTCCTTATTCAATCGAAGGGAAACTCAACCGCCTGCAGCACTAGGTCTAACGTACTTCAGAGAAGACAGATAAATGCTCAATCAAATGAGCATTTTTCTTTATTTGTTATCATATTGAAGTCGAATTCTTGCATAGATACGTACATATGCGTATGATTGTAGACATACGGTTTACAACAAATGAAAGGAAAGGATATGAAACAATCATTAAAAGTATTAGTACTTGGTTGTATGACAATCGGCGCTCTCGCAGGTTGTGAATGGGGTGAATCTAGCAAATCTTCCCAAAAATCAGACAGCCATTCTAGTGAAATCACTTCTACACTCCCAACATCTAGTAGTGATAGTGCTCAATCAGCCACATCATCTATTGATTCTAGTAACTCATCTGTTAGTACTAGTTCATCCACAACAAGCTTACCAACAAGCTCATCATCATCAAGTTCATCCACAAGCGTGGCACCAGTTATTACCGGTATTACATTAAACACAGACAATGTGAAAAAGGACTACTTACATGGTGATAAGTTAGATTTAACAGGCTTAGTGGTTACCGCTAATTATGATAACAACACAACTGAAGCGGTGAATAACTACACCACCAATCCTGCTAATGGCACTGAATTAAATACTGTTGGTCCAGTTAAGGTCACAGTCACTTATTTAACATTTACTGCAGACTTCAATGTCACAGTCAGCGCTAAATTAACAGGCATTGCCATTAACACAGATAACGTTAAGAAAGAATATGAACAAGGTGAGGCTTTAGACCTCAATGGTTTAGTGGTCACCGCTAAATATAGTGATAACACCACTGTTAACGTTACTGACTACACAACTAACCCAGAAAACGGTACCGTCTTCAATGAAATCAAAGAAGAAACCATTACCGTTAGCTACAACAATTTCAATGAAACATTCAAAGTTGATGTTGTTAAAGCTACTAAGAAATCTTGGACAGCAGAAGAAGCTAAAATCATGACAGATCACTTATATGGTGTCGAATTACCATATTCTGGTTTTGAAGAATCCGTGGTCTCTTGGGACGCTCAATATACCACACTTTACATCAAGGGCGGCGCTGCTACAGATGAAGATTTAGTGAGTTACGCTAGAGCATTATCTTCCTTAGGCTTTGTGATGATTAGCCAAACTTCTTACACATTTAGAAAAGTTGTTAACACTGAATATGGTGATAGATACGTTAAAGTTGTTTATTACATCGACGAAAATGATCAATTCTATTTAGAAGCATACGATCCATTCTTATACGAATTCCCAACACAAATTGCCTTGTATTTTGCATACGTGAATTTTGATAGTTTCAAAACACCTCCAGCATTTAATGCTGATCGTTATGAAGTTAAAACTCAAAGTATGGCAATCTTCTGCTATAAAGACACAACCACTGCTGTTGCGGATTACACCGCTGCTTTAAACGAAGCTATGTGGGATACAACAGGTGGCTATGACGCAAATCAAGAATTCTATACCGCTATTTCTCCAGATAAAGCGTATATGATTTACTACAACTATGACGCCCAATACAAGTCATTAGACATCTACTTTAGGCCAGTTAACTTTTTCAACCCAGCACCAATCAAAGCGTTCTATGAAAAATACTGCGAATACACAATTGAAATTCCTGCTATTAACGTTGAAAATGCTAACTACTACTTCTATGAATCTCAATACAATTCAGAATATATTGCCGCAGGTCAATTCGAATACGTCCACGCTTATTTAGATGTATTAGGTGGTACACAAGAAGATGCTAGCGCTTACTCACAAGTCTTAGCCCAAGCTGGTTGGGATGTCGATGGTTATAGCGACTATGAAAGCAAAACATCCAACTATGTTGCTAAGAAACAAGTCGAAGAATTAGGTCTCGCTAAGATTGACCTTATCTATAACAGCCATGATGGTATGTATTTAATCTTCTATGCTGCTTTAGATCCACTTCCAGGTGCTACATGGCCAGCAGAAGAAGTTGCTGCTGTTTTAGGTTCTGATATTACTGATGTTCTCCCTCCATATGAAGGCTACTCAACTGGTTATACAGTTTTCCCAGCCGATTTGTGGGGCGATGACTATGTCTTAGTTGATGTTGAATCTGGTACAGAAAACGACTGTGTTGCCGCTTATAAAGCAACATTAGAAAAGAATGGTTACACCGCTACTCCTGGTGGCAACTACTTCTCACCAAATCACCAAATCAGAGTCACTGTTTATTATGGTACTTCTGGTACATTCACTATTGAATTCGTTGCCGGTCCATTCTTAGAATGGCCAGCCGCTAGAGTGGCTAGATTCATTAAAGAAATGTACGGTGATAAAGTTACTGATGTTCTCCCAGCTTTCGAAGGCGGTGAAGAATATAATACCGAATTCTATGATGATGAAGGTTTATATATCAGTGTTTCTGGTGATGACTTTGACAGCGAACAAGCCGTTATTGATTACACAAAAGTCTTAACAGAAGATAATGGTTTCACCTCTGTTGGTGAAGATGGTACACCATACTATGGTTCTCCAAATAAACAATTCGCTGTTTGCTCATTCGTTGATAACTATGGTGACTTCTATATCTTCATCCCACTTCCACAAGAAGATGAAAACGCATGGCCAACAAATGACATTGCTGACTGGCTTTCTGACAAGAACTTCACAGACGAACTTCCAAAATATGCGGGTGAATATGAATCCTTAACATTCCAAGCCGAACCACTTTTAGGCCAATTCATTATCACTCTCACTTTAGCGGACACCGCTAATGCGGAAGATGAAGCTAGCACATACTGCTACCTTTTATACCAAAATGAATTCAAATGGACTGAAACATTACCATTCGGTGCTGGCGAAGTTTATACTTCACCAAGCAATGAATTCACTGTTACAGTGGCGTTCTACGAACAAAATGTATACATCACTTTAGAAGAAGCTGAAAAAGATCCAGTGACTGGTAATGGCTTCCCACTTGATGTTCTTCTAGAATACTTCCCAACCGCTACAGATCTTCCAGTTATTACCGACGAAGATGTCGAATATGAAGCTAATGCCTATGAAGGCTGTGCATGGGTTTATGCAACATATGCTTCCGAAGAATTAGCGGAAGCTGCTGTTACAAGTTACTGTGCTGCTTTAGTCGAAGCGGGTTATACAGAAACACTCGTTTGGTATGATTCCTATACCGCATATATGTCTAAAGATGGTACATTCGGTGTTATCGTAGAATACTCAGGCGCTGAAATGTCCATCACTTTATACGACTCAATGTACTTCTAATAGTTAAACAAAACAATAAAAGGCCGGAATTAACACATTCCGACCTTTTTATTTACTTTAAATAGGATTTAACTAGTTCTCTTTTTTCGTGGCTAATATCGCCGTTAAATGCACAATGCATCTTACCAAGAGCGCACCCACACTGTTAGTGAGGATAACTATTAATAAGTTCCATAACATATTGATATTCCAGTTAAATGCCATACCGAAATAGAACATATTAGCGATACAGTGTTGGAAGCCACAGTAAACAAATAATGTAACCGCGACAATAATACCAATAATCTTCATGCCCCAGTTTTGTAAGTTCTTATATAAATAAACAGCGATGTACACTAACGCACCACAAAGAATGCCTTCAACAAACACATGAGGCGAAGCAATTTTTGCATCAGCAATTTTCACAATTCTAGCAGCAATTTCTGGCACATTCATAAAAATGAAATGGCAAATGATGCCTAGTGCAAAAGCACCTATCGCATTACCAACGAGCATTATTGGCAAATTGATGGCGTTTTCTTTGAGTTTTTCTCTATTATCAAAGACGACACCGATTTTGCCTGTATATAATTGAAGGCCTAAAACACAAACAAGAATTAAACCGATGGAAAATAATGCGGAGCCTGTCATTAGCCATTCAGAAGCAACTTTACCTTGCTCATCAACAGCGAAAGACGTTGCTACGGTAAAAGCAAACGAACCTAGACCAATGGCTAAGCCTGCAAAAATACCAAAGAGTAAAACTTTTAAATATTTCATTTTAGAAAACTGGTTTATTATCAACGAACGCTTTAACGTTCGCGCCACTGTAGACGCGTAAACCTAAAGCTTCTAGTCTATTTCTTCCGCCTTGAAAACCTTTTTCAACAGCGACTGCGACGCCTAAGACTGTTGCTTCTGCTTGCTTACATAAATCAATTAAGCCTAAGGAAGCATTGCCTTCCGCTAAAAAGTCGTCGACAATCAATACCTTGTCGCCTCTTTTTAAGTATTTTTCACTCACGGTAATTTGTGAATTGATATTACGAGTGAATGATTTAACAACCGCGGTATAAACATCATTACCAACAGTCGCGGATTTACTTTTCTTAGCAAAAACAAGTGGGACGTTACCTAATTCTTCTGCGACCGCAAAAGCAAGTGGAATACCACTGGTCTCAATTGTTAATACTTTCTTCGCGGTTGGAAATTCCGCAGCAATTTCTTTAGCTAAAGCCCTAGTTAAAGAAACATCAATTTGGTGATTCAAGAATGAATCAACTTTTAAAATATCATTGTTTATAATCACGCCATCTTCAAGGATGCGGTCTTCTAATAATTTCATTATTTTTGGATCTCCTCATTCCATTTATCAATGTCTTCTGGTTGAGCGACATACACATAAGGAACGTTTCTCTCCAATTCGTTATAGTCTAAACCATAGCCGACGAGGAAATAATTCTCTTTGAGTGTCTTACCAATGTAATCGATCTTAATGTTTTCACATCTGGCATATTCTTTATCGAATAAAGCACAGATAATAATTCTTTTTGGTTGATAGTTTTCGTTTAAGTGGTCAATAAGATATTTCATAGAAATACCAGTATCCACAACGTCTTCTACCACCACGACAGTGCGGTCTTTAATATCCATATCAAAATCTTTCTTTAAATTGATTTTGCCTGTGGATTGTACACCCGCATAAGATGAGATTTGAATGAAATCTGTGTAAATAGGTCTATCGACACGCTTGATTAAATCAAACATGAAATTAAGAGCGCCTTTCATGACACCCAAGAAAAGTGGAGTTTTTTCTTCATTTTTCAACTCTTCTGTTAATCTCTTACCAAAATCTTTACAAATATCTTGGATTTGTTGTTCTGATAAAACTATTTCACGATTTTCTTTCATGAGGATTTCCTCCTATTATTCCCATTCGATTGTGGCGCATGGTTTATTACTTAAATCATATAATACACGATTTACGCCTTTGACTTCATTTAAAATTCTATCTCTAATTTTGCCTAAAAGGGCATAAGGAATTTCTTCAATGCTCGCTGTAACGGCGTCAACAGAGTTGATTGCACGGATAACAACTGGCCATTCGAATGTTCTTTGACCGTCTTTAATACCAGTAGATTTTACTGGTGGGACAACGGTGAAATATTGCCAGACTTTTTGATCCAAACCTGCGTTAGCGAATTCTTCTCTTAAGATAGCATCACTTTCTCTAACAGCTTCTAATCTATCTCTTGTGATGGCGCCCACGCATCTCACACCTAAGCCTGGACCTGGGAAAGGTTGACGGTAGACCATACCATGTGGTAAGCCTAAGGCTTCACCAACTTGTCTAACTTCGTCTTTATATAATAATTTTACTGGTTCAACGAGTTCAAAACCGAGTTCCGCTGGTAAACCACCAACATTGTGGTGAGCTTTTAAACCTTTGGATTCTAAAATGTCAGGATAAATGGTGCCTTGTCCTAAGAAAGAGATACCATTGAGTTTTTGTGCTTCTCTTTTGAAGACATCAATGAAGATTTTACCAATGATTTTTCTCTTTTGTTCTGGATCTTCAACACCCGCTAAAGCATCTAAGAATTCATCAACTGCGTCAACATAGATTAAGTTAGCGCCCATTTGTTCTTTAAATACTTTGATAACTTGTTCTGGTTCACCTTTTCTTAACAAACCATGGTTAACGTGAACACATGTTAGGTTGTTACCAATTGCTTTGATTAATAAGGCCGCACAGACTGATGAGTCAACACCACCTGAGAGGGCTAATAAAACCTTTTTGTCGCCCACTTGTGCCTTAATTTCTTTAATTTGTTCCTCAATGAAGGCATTCGCTAATTCCCTATTAGTGATACGTTTCATATTAGGATCTCTGACATTTCCGTTCATTCAACTTTCCCTCCTACCAATGAACTTCTTCTACTCTATTGAATAGCTTTTTGATTTCTTCTGTAGGTTCTTCCCATTTCTTCATCAAAACTTCGAGTTGTTCATCTGGCACAATTGAAGTTTCTTTTCTTTGTTTGTTATAGAAACGAATTTGTTCAGCTGTGCGTGGGAATAAAACCAAAACATATTCATCGAATTCAGGATTTTCTTTAACGTACATTTCTCTCAAACGATTAAGGTCAGTTAAAGCATCTAAAATTACAGTGACGTCATCATACTTTTTCGCGTATTCATGAATTCTAAAAGAAAAAAGCTCCCATACTTCTTTTTGCTTAGAAAAATCCTGAGTCGCCCCAGTGAGTTCGAATCTAATTTCGTCACTAGAAACGATTAAAGTATGTGGATGAGCCTCTTGGTACGCTTTTGCCCAGGTGGATTTACCACTACCAGGCATGGCAGATAACATGATAAGTGTTTTCATTTCTTCCTCCGATTCGGT
This sequence comes from Bacilli bacterium, assembly GCA_045111495.1. Lineage (GTDB taxonomy): Bacteria > Bacillota_I > Bacilli_A > RFN20 > CAG-826 > RUG14515. The sequence goes on from JBGUGI010000092.1 coordinate 9,908, forward strand.
TGAACGAAATCCTATCTATTACGAACTTATTTATAAATAAAAAAGTTCCTACGTGATAATCATAGTTATACGAGGAACGTTTTTACAAGTAAAAAATAATATTTTTTTAAAGATTAATATAAGCCTTCTTTATATTCACCTTTGTCCACTAAGGCTTTCAAGGCTTTAACAACACCTGGTTTGTCTTCTTTATAAGTAACACCGAACCACACAGATGGAGTGGATAATAAACGCACAGTGGCCTTATTTTCGTGAACTAATTCATCAACGACTGTTGGAATTAAGAATTCTGATTTAGGAACGTTGATGTTTTCTTTTAACCAAAGTGGGAACTTTTCACCTAAAGCAGGAATAAGATCTTTATTGAAACAGAATAAGTTCATGGACACTAATTGGTTTGGTTCTGTTTCAAAAGCTGGTGTGCCATCTAATGGTTCGCAAACAACTTTATTACCTTTAGCGTAAATACTTGATTCAATTAACTTTTCTAAATAGCCATTCTTATCTTGGAAAGCGACACCTCTTTTAACTGCGCCATTTTCCGTCATAGTGTTCTTTGCTTCAAAAGCCACGATGGCATATTTACCTTTGCTATCTTTTGGCAAAGAGGCTAAATATTTGTATGCCACTTCATATGTTTCTTTGCCATAGAAATCATCACCGTTAATGACGATAAAATCTTCCTTAATTAGATCCCGTGCCGCGTAAATTGCGTGAGCGGTACCCCATGGTTTCTCTCTTCCTTCTGGTACTTTGAAGCCTTCTGGAAGGTCATTTAAATCTTGGAAAGCGTACTCAACTTTGATAATCTTTTCCGCTCTTTTACCAATTGTATCTCTGAAAGCTTCATAGAAATCTTTTTTAATGATGAAAACGACAGAGCTGAAACCAGCGCGTTTTGCATCATAAATGGAATAATCCAATAAAAAGTTATTGTAATCATCCATTGGTTCCATTTGTTTGAGGCCACCAAAACGGCTACCCATGCCCGCGGCCATAATGACTAGTTGCATAATGTAAAAACTCCCTTTTTATTTGAAAAATAATGCTGCCGCACCAATCTTGCCAGAATCATATCCTAATTCAGCAGGAACAACTTCCACTGCTGGTGTTCTTTGATATCCATAGAAACGTTCTTCAATATAATTGTTTAATGGATCAAATAATGGCTTACCCGCATTAGCGATGCCACCAGATAGAACAACAACGTTTGGTCTAAAGATGTTGCAGTAATTTAATATACCTTCACCAAGATACTTGATGTAGTTATCTAATACTTGTTGAGCGCTCTTATCGCCTTTAGCAGCGCCTTCGAACACTACTTTACCACCCACTAATTCGATTTCAGGTGATATTTGCCACATTAATGAGCGTTTGTTTGAACGCATAGCCTTTTTAGTTTCTCTAATTAAAGCGGTCGCAGAGGCATAGGCTTCTAAGCAGCCTTTTCTACCACAAGAACATTGTTCACCATCAACTTGGACGACAATGTGTCCCAGTTCTCCGCCTTTTCCTTGATTGCCTTCATAGAGTTTGCCGTTGATGATAATTCCACCACCAACGCCTGTGCCTAATGTGAGCATAATGACTGTTTCATATTGTTTACCCGCACCAAATTTAGCCTCACCTAATGCTGCAGCGTTTGCATCATTAATGAGTCTAATTGGATATGGTAAAACTTCATTCATGATTTTAGCGACTGGTAAATCGTTCCAACCTAGATTATTGGAGTATTCAACAATACCATCCGCCACATTTAAAGTACCAGGACAACCGATACCTACACCGGCTATCTTATCTTCTAAATGTTGGGAAGCGATATATTCTTTGACTAAAGCCGCTAATTTTCTAACGGTTTCTTCTCCAGGTTCGCCTTTAACAAAAGGCATACTGAATTTTTCATAGACACGACCGTTGCTATCAACTGCCGCGCCTTTAATGGACATACCACCAATATCAATACCAATTGCAATCATAAATTTACCTAAAACTTAATATCGTAGAAGACAAAGTTATTATCGTTATCGATATAACCGACTTCTTTATCTTTGATGATGATGTATCCATCTTCATCGACATAGCCGAGCTTTTTAGTACCAAAAGAGATTTCGCCTTCTGGAGTAATATCCGCGAACTTTTGACGGTTGATAAAAATGCCCTGGCGGTCAATATATCCCACCATCTTTTCACCAACGAAAACGTTCTTACCAAAACTCTCGACAATTTGCATATTATTTACCTTTCTTTTCCACAAAAGGACCGACTTTTGCGGAGTTTTCGACCTTAACACCATCTAAATTAGAGGAGATAATTTCTGCTTCATTACCCACTTCAACATTGTTAAGAATGGCGTTTGGACCAATGGAGCAAGCTTCACCAATTTTGGACTTACCTAAGATCGTTGTATTGCTACGAATAACGGTATCTTGACCAATTTCAACATCTGGTGAAATATAAGCGGAATCAATATCTTCGATAGAGACACCGGAAAGCATTAATCTTTGGTTAATTCTTCTACGCATAATCTTAGCAGCGTACGCTAATTGGACGCGGTTATTAATGCTATAGACTTCTTTCATTTCTTCCGCCACAAACACACCCACGTGGTAGTTATCTTGGATGAATAATTGCACTAATTCGGATAAGTAGAATAAGTGTCTATTGTTATCAACTGATAGTCTTTCGATGTATTTGAATAATAATTCGTTATCAATGATACAGATACCAGTGTTAACTTCGTTAATTTCATATTCAGCGAATGTGCAGTCACTTTCTTCTCTAATCGCTAAGATACGATTTGATTTATCTTCTCTTAAGATACGACCGTAGCCTTTTGGATTATCTAAAACTGCGGAAACAACAGTCATGTCATATCTATTCTTTTCGTGAATGTGGAAGATTTGACGTAATGTTTCTGTTTCTACGAGTGGTGTATCACCATAGATAACTAGTGTTTGACCTGGTTTACCTTCAAGGAATGGCTTTGCTTGTAAAACAGCGTGACCTGTACCTAATAATCTCTTTTGCCAAACAACATCTGATTCTTTTTCGACGAGTGATTTTGTTAATTCACCACCGAAACCCACAACAGTAACAATCTCTTGAGGATCAAGTGGTTTAACTGCGTCGATAACATAGTTAATAATTGGTTTGCCTAAAATTGGATAAGAAACCTTTGAGTGCTCTGGATCACGGGAATTCATTCCTGTGCCTTTGCCAGCCGCTAATACGACTACATATTTGTTCATAAAAGAACCTCCATTATATGTATGTAAGATACGTAATTTATTTCAATACACGGGCCAATTCGACCTGGTATTTGTTTTCAAATTGTTTTAAAACTTTTTTGAGAAGTTTTTTGTCGGTGCTTAAAGCAAAAACAGCGGAACCTGAACCTGTTTGTTGGACAATTTTAAGACCACAATCATGTAATTCATCGATGATGGTTTGGATTTGTGGCACCAAAGTAATAGCAGGAGCTTGTAAAGCGTTACCCATACTAGCGGCTAACAAATCATCATCGCCTTCTTGTAATGCTTTAATTACATTATCTACGTTGCAAACTGGTAAATCCATAGAATCTGCGGCTAAATATACTTCCCTAGTAGAACAGCCTGCTTCTGGTTTAACAATAAGCACATAGTAGTTATTTTTTATTTCAATTGGTTCGAGAATTTCCCCTAATCCTTTGCATCTTGCAGGTTTGCACTTCACAAAGAATGGGATATCACAACCAAGCGTTTTACCAATTTCCATTAATTCTTCATCAGAGGCCCCTAATTGTAAGAGATCATTGACCGCTTTTAAAGAACAAGCAGCGTTAGATGAACCACCACCTAAACCCGCTTGAATTGGAATAACCTTATGAATAAGGATTCTGAATTTTTCATCGAAATGATATACGCTACGTAATTTATCAATGGAGAATGTTGCTAGGTTGTAGTTGAAAGAACCAATTGAGAAATCATCAACAGTAACAAAGTTATCTGGTGATTTTTTGAGTAAATCCACTACCAAAGAATCGTGTAAAGAAATAGGAACCATAACCATATCTAGTTCGTGGTATCCATCTTTACGTTTTCCAGTGATATTTAAGCAAAGATTGATTTTTGCGTAGCTACGAATGTGTAAACTTTTCATCTTCGATTTAATTGTAACACTTTAAAAATAATTTTTAAGGGGGACTTATTACTTTTGTAGATACTTATACATAGCGAGGTAAGTATCAGGTGACAAATCTTCCGGACGAGATAAAGGATTAATCTCGAGGTCGAGACATAATTTTGTCACAAGCTCTTTGTCTTTTAAAGTATTAACTAAGTTATTTTGTATAGTTTTGCGGCGATTAAGGAATAGAGATTTCGCAAGTTTGAAAGTTCCTAGCGCATCTTTTCTGTTTTTATTTTCGTCAATGTTGATAGCAAACACTACTGAACTACATTTTGGAGCTGGATAGAATGAGCCCGCTTTCACGACGAATAGTTTTTCAATAGATCCTAGGAGATGCAATAAGACCGAAACTGGACCATATTCTTTACCTTTAACATCATAAAAACGATTAAGCGCTTCATTTTGAATCATAAACACCATTCTTTTAGCGGAAGTAGCGTTTGTTAAGAAAAATTGTATTGTTTCAGTTGTAATGTTGTAGGGTAAATTACCAATTATTTTATTATACTTAGAAACATCATGTTTTCTAATGTCGTTTTCAATGATTTGGATGTTGTTAAAATCTTGATAAACAACACGTAAGAAATTAACCATTCTAGGATCAATATCAACAGCGTCATATTTCGCATTTGTTAAACTGATAAAATGCGTTAAAGATCCGAGCCCTGGACCGACTTCTAAAACGTGGTCATTTTCTTCAATATTTAAAGCACTAACAATCTTCTCGCAGATGCTTGGTTCCACGAGAAAGTTTTGTCCATAATCCTTATCAGGTCTTAAAGACGCTTTAGTTACTATTTCATTGATGTTAGAGCGATTAATTTCCATGATTGTATTGATTAACTATATCCTTTAACACTTCTAATTTTACATGAGTGTTATTCATTCTTTTAAGTAGTTGTTTATTATTACATGTTCCTAAGTTGAGTTTTTCACTCACGTATGCCCTCAATTGGCTATTTTCACTTATTTTTAGCTCATATAGGTCAAAAGATGTGATTTCTGCGTGATTTTCAGGGTTATTTTCGAAAAATAGTGCCAATTTGCAGAGTATTTCGTCAATTTGACACTCCGCAATACCGTTCTTTTTACCCCTAATACATTTAGAAATATCCACTTCAACGTTATGCACTTTATTTAGCATCCCGTTAAGCCTATTTCTTATTTGCTTACCTGCTTCATCAGGATCAGTCATAACTATTACTTCCTTATCTTTTAAATAAGAAATAAGAGAAGAATCTAATTCATATCCATTAGTGACAATAATTTCAGAAGCAATGTAATTTGAAAGATAAGAAGCGTCTTCTTTTCCTTCCACAACAAGGGGATATTTTAAATACTTTTTCATAAGTTAAATAGCTTACAAGAATTATCGTAAACAACCTCTAATAAATGCTTTTTAGACATATCTCTTAAAGCGGCAATTTCATCCGCGATTAAGATGAGATTTGCAGGTTCGTTTACAGTGCCTCTAAGTGGGTGTGGAGAAAGGTATGGAGAGTCAGTTTCTAACACTAACTTTTCGAGTGGTACTTCGATAGCCACTTCTTTCGGTGTTTTAGCGTTTCTAAAGGTTACTGGACCATCTAATCCAATATATAAACCGAGGTTAATTATGTCATTGATATTTTCCACGCTTCCAGAGTAGCAATGCATTACTCCACCGTGTAATGGTTTGTGGTTTTTTAAGATTACTAAGGTATCTTGGAAAGCTTCACGGCTATGAATAGAAATCGGAAGACCAACCTTATTAGCGAATTCGATTTGTTTAATGAAGAATTCTTTTTGAATTTCACGTTTTTGAGGGTCTTTTTCCCAGTGATAATCGAGTCCAATTTCCCCAATTCCTACGACTTTTGGATGAGAATAGAGATTTAAGACTTCGTTTAACTGTGTTTCATCAACACCTTCTACGTTTTCTGGATGGAAACCCACACAGGCGTGTATAAAAGGATATTGTTCAGCAATTTTAATAGCCTTTAATGAGCTTTCTTTATCCCAACCAATAACCACCATTTTCTCAATACCAGTTTGTAAGGCACGAGAAATGACATTATCCAAATCTTGATAGAGTTGTTCGTCATTTAAGTGGCAATGGGTATCAATTAACTTCATTATTTACCTACGCAGAAACGAGAGAATATCTCTTTAGCTAAATCAATTTGGTTAGCCTCGCCTAAGATTTCTAATATCGCAGTATAAGCTTCTAATAAAGAAACAGAAACTAGATCAATTGTTAAATCGTTTTCGGCATCTGCTTTAGCCTTTAATAATGACTCTTTAGCTTTTCTTAATAAACCAATTTGTCTTGCGTTATTTAAAGCGGGCTTAGAGAATGTTTTTTCATCTAATCCGATTACTTCTTTAATCTTCTTTGTTAGAGGCTCTATATTGCCTTCTAAAGCGGAAATTGAGAGTCTATCATCTTTAGATGAGACATCAGATTTGTTATAAACAACAATAGGATTATATTCTTTAGTGTATTCAAGGATTTGTTTGTCTTCGTCATCAATATCATTAGAGCCATCTAAAACCACGATGACAACATCTGCATCTTTAATGGCTTTTTTAGACTTTTCAATACCAATTGATTCAATTCTATCGCTTGATTCATGGATACCTGCGGTGTCATATAAATGGAGAACGACACCATCGATATTAGCATGTCCTTCCACGACGTCACGTGTAGTGCCTGCAATATCCGTAACAATAGCGCGGTCTTCACCTAAAAAGGCGTTTAATAATGATGATTTACCAACATTTGGTTTACCAACAATAGCGACTTTCACACCTTCGTTAATGATTTGAGCCTTTTCGCCATCACTAATTAATAAGTTAATTCTATTAACTAAATCATCAGCGTATTCCACGACTTTTTCTTTATTCGCGACTTCGATATCTTCATATTCTGGATAATCGATATTAACTTCTATTAAAGATAAAAGATCAGCAAGTTTAACTTTAATTGGTTTAAGTAATTCACTAGTTTGACCATCTAAAGATAAAAGGTTTAATTTCTTTGCTTCTTTTGTAGTAGCGTTAATGACATCATTAATTGCTTCCGCTTGAACGAGGTCAATTTTGTTATGCATAAAAGCGCGGCTAGAGAATTCACCATTCGTAGCCATTCTCGCTCCGTTTTGCATACAAACTTCCACAATTTGCTTCGCAATAAGTGGTGAACCATGTGAGATAATTTCCACACTATCTTCACCAGTAAATGATTTTGGTCCTTTATACACTAATAGGACAACATCATCAATTTTTTCGCCTTTATCAACGATAGAAGCGTAAAGAATTGTACGTTCTTTAATATTTCTTAAATCTTTAGAACAACATTTAGAAATCACATCTAAAACATCATCGCCAGATAATCTCACGATGGCTAATGCACTTTTGATAGGAGCGGTAGCTAATGCAACAATGGTCTCAAACATAATCCTGCAAAAAACACCCTAAAGGGTGTTATTTTATTTTATTCAACGTAAATGATTTGAACTTGTCTTTGTGCGCCTTCACCGATTGATTCGGTTCTGACGTTTGGCATATTGTTTAACGCGTTATGAATCGCTCTTCTTTCATCCGCTGGCATTGGATCAAATGTGTAAGTTGTTTTTGTCTTTTGCACATCATGACCTAATCTTCTAGCCATACGCACTAAGCGACCATATTTGTTATCTTTGTAACCGTTGATATCAAGTAAGATTCTGAATCTCTTATGGAAGTGATTGCTAACCGCTAATTTCACTAACTCGTTAAGAGCTTGTAATGTCTTACCATTTCTACCGATTAAGATTGGGTTATGTGTAGAATCAATTGTGATTCTAATAACTTGATCGTCTAATTTTGTATTAACTGTGCTTTCGATTTCTAAGGCATCAACAACGCCTAAGACATAGTCTTCTGCGAATCTGATAACATCAGCTAAGTCGTAGACTTCAACAACGATCTTCTTAGCGAATAAACCTTTTCTTTTATCGGAGACGATGTAAATTAATTCATCAACTTCAGTACCGGTTTCAGTAGCGGCGGCCTGAAGAGCTTCTTCGACGGTTTTTCCAGTATATTGTTTCATACTAAATTATCTACCTTTCTTTTTGGCTTTGTTTGAGTTGATTTTTTCAACCACTAAGGTTTGGACGATGGAGAATAAAGCACCGACAAACCAATAAACACCCATAGCGCTTGGTAATGTGAAGCCCATGAAAATAATCATGGCCATCATGATATAGGTGAACATTTTCATTTGATTTTGTTGTTGATTAACGTTTGGATTTTTACCTAATTGAGCGACGTTTTTACGTTTTTTCTTTTGAATCCATTGTGGGAGTAACATAGAAATAACTTGCGCGCCCGCCATCAATAAGAATAAAACCAACGCTGTGATTGCACTGCCGTTTGCCCAGTTAGCACCATCAAATAAGACGGTATTAATAGCATCAGATAAGTGCAATTTTAAGAATGAGTCTGAAGATAAACTTGCGGAACCTTGTAAAGCGCCCCAAACGCAGATGAAGACAGGGAATTGCACAATCATTACTAAGAGAGTACTAAGAGGATTAATCTTGTGTTTCTTATATAACTTTTGCATTTCCATCGCCTGTTGTTGTTTTTCATAGTTGTTTGTATTGGCGTTTGGATACTTAGCTTGAATCTTAGCGATTTCTGGTTGTAAGGCTTGCATTTTAGCGTTACCTGTTGTTTGTTTTAGTGTTACCACTAACATCAAGGATCTCACAATAAAGGTAATTGCGAAGATAGCTAATAATTGTGCTAAACCACCAGCGACACCACCATTTTTAAATGTATGAACAAATGTTTCGGTGAGCCAGCCGATTGGGTAAACTAATAAGCCTTCTAAAAAACCTTTCTTCCAAGCATAGCCCCAATCTTTAGATTCAATTTGAACCGCGACTTTATTATCTTTACGATATTGGGCACCATTGGCATAGCCATAGTAACCATAATCATCGGTTGTGATTGAGAGACAGGAACGATATGAAGCAATAAGTGCATTCATATCTTTTTGATAAAGTTTTGTGTAATCGTTAGATGGTAAATCATCTAATGTTAAAGAGCTGGTACCTTTTTCGATATCAGTTTTCATTTTTTGATTTAAATTGGCCCAGTTGTCCCAAATATCTTTTCCTTCACCGGAATAGAATTTTTGATAACCATAATTGTCCAAAGCTAGAAGAGCATCATCATAAGTTGCTGTTGCTAAATCTTTACCATTTGCCTCAAGAGCTTGGGTTAAAACCAATTTATCTAATTCAACGTAATAATTATTAGAAGGTAAAGCGAAACCAGCTTTAATCGAGTCTGCTTTGGCTTTGCCGATACCACTTGAAGCATTTGTTGGAACGTTAATTACATACCAAATGTTATCATTACCTTCGATAGCACGGTATGCTTTTATGCCCTTATCTGCATCTGTGGCATCATGATCATAATAATCACTCACGCCGTAATCAAAAGCGTAAAGGATATGAGCTTTATCAAGATTTGAACAAAATGAAGCGGTACAACTAGAGAGTAGGATGGCACCTGCGACTAATGCAATGCCTCCTAATGTTAGTTTTGTTCTTTTTTTCATTTAATAAGTCCTATCTAAAAATTGAATAATTCTTTCAGTGATTGTTTGTTATCGTCATACGAACGATCTAGGAAATTTGCTTTAGCAACGATAACAATGTCCAATGATTGAGAATTGTAGTCGATCAATGAATCACACATTGATCTAATTTGTCGTTTGACAAGATTGCGAACAACAGCGTTACCCAGTTTAGAAGAAACAGAAATGCCCACTCTTACATAATTAAATTCATTTGGGCGATAGTGGATGACATACGATTGGTTACGCTGCGCTCTGCCTTTTTTAATCGCTAGAGCAAAGTCATCACTTGCTTTAATACGATTAATAACTTTCATAATCTTCCTCTGATTAGTCAGCTAATTTTTTTCTGCCTTTAGCTCTACGACGAGCAAGAACGCGACGACCATTTGCGGATTTCATACGAGCACGGAATCCAGCCTTGTGTTGATGTTTAATTTTACTTGGTTGATATGTTCTTTTCATAAAAGAAACCTCCTTACATAGCGAGATAAGTTTAATAGCATTTATTAATAAATGTCAACAAAATGTGGTTTTATTTGAGTTATTCACAATCGCGATTTTGTCAAAAATAGGGGAAACGGGATATAAAAAAGTTAGTAATCCACATATCCACAGGCTGTTGAAAAGTGGAAAACTTATCCACAATTGTTAAGATGTGGAAATGTGGAAAACTCACTATAGTTACAATTCTATGGGGATTGATGTGGAAAACTCTTTTTCGCGTAAATTCGCATACAAAACGAATGTGAATTATTTTATAATAGGTGACACGAAAACAGGTGGAAACGTTATGAATAATTCAGTATCAGAGATCTCCCGTATGTGGGAACAAACATTAGAGCTTATCGATCAAAGACTTGACGAAAGACAAATATTTGATTCTTTCTTCTCTCGTACATATATTCATGACATCAAAGGAGACTTAGTGACAGTCGTGGTCAAAGACCTCACATCACAAAGATTGCTCTCCTCTAAATATATAGAATTAATTAAAGAAGCCTTCTACGACATTACCGAGCAACACTGCCGTTTTGAATTTAAATTAGTGGAAGATATTGCTAAAAGCAATACTGTTTTTGGTGCTAACAAAGCTAAAAATGAAGAAACTGTCTTCTTTAAAGACGCTGAACTCAAATCTAATTTAACATTTGATTCCTTCGTTGAAGGTGAATTCAATAAAGAAGCGTATCGCGCTGCAACGATGATTGCTAAAAAGCCAGGTGCGGTTTTCAATCCATTATTCATTTATTCCAATTCTGGTTTAGGTAAAACTCACTTATTACACGCTATCGGTAACTACATTAGAACTGTCAGTAAGCCAGGTGCAAAAGTGTTATATATCAACGCTAATGAGTTTGTTGATGAATACGTAAAATTCGTCAAAGGTGAGAAGGGTTCGGAGACAATGAAAGACTTCTTTTCCACTGTCGATGTCCTCTTATTTGATGATGTGCAATTTTTAGAAAATAAGGTTAATACTGAAGAGATGTTTTTCTACATCTATCAAAAGATGGTTAACTCCAATAAACAAATCGTTATCACTTCTGATAGACAACCTAATGAATTAAAAGGATTAGAAGATCGTCTTGTAACTAGATTCAGCCAGGGTTTGACCGTAAAAATCAATAATCCAGATCAAAATACATGCGTTAAAATTCTTGAAAAACAAATCCTTAATGAAGGCTTAGATATTAACAATTTTGATCCAGCAGTTTTATACTTCTATGCTGAAAAATTTAGCAGTAATGTTAGAGAGTTAGATGGTGCGTTTAATAGGTTAATTTTCTACGTCACTTCTATGCACCCAGTTGATAAGATTACATTAGAGGTCGCGATTGAAGCTGTACAAAACATTACCGGTGTAAAAAACGTCGCTGCACAGTTATCAGAACAACGTGTTATCAACATTGTCGCGGACTACTATAACTTAACTCCAAGCCAATTAGTGGGTAAGACAAGAACAGGTCAAATTGCCCTTGCACGTCACATCGCTATGTATCTAATTAGAATTAATATTGATATTCCACTCACTAAAATTGGTAATGCGTTCGGTGGTAGAGATCATACCACTGTGATGAACGGTATAGAAAAAGTGGAAAGTATGTTGAAAACTGATGAGCAATTAAAGGCGGTTATCGATAAACTTACAAAGACATTAAAATCTAACTAGTTTATTTAAAAATAAAAAATATCATTTTATAACCAGGTGTGATACAATAATCTCAAGTACCATAATCTGAATTATCCACAATATCCACAGATTTAATTATTATTATTAATATAATAAATATATAGAAAAGAAAGGAATATGTATGAGATTTACAATTAAGCGTGAGGAATTCCTTAAAGGATTAAATGTTGCTGCAAGAGCTATTTCTAGTAAAAATGCCAAAGCAGTTTTAGAAAACTTTAGATTAGATTTAAACGAAAAAGGTTTATTTATTACTGGTACTGATGAAAACATTTCTATTAAAACTCAAGTTCCTTATAAATTAGGTGAAGAAGAGATTATTAGAAACTACAAAGAAGGCTCTATCCTAATGAAAGCCAGACTTTTAGTGGAAATCGTTAGAAAGATGGATACAGAAGAAATCACTATTGATGTAGTTGATTCCACAATTGCCACTATTAGTAACAATCGTTCAGAATACCGTTTAAACTGCGTTAAGGTTGATGAATATCCAGATCTTGACCTAGAAGCCAATGGTACAGAACTCAGCTTATCTAGAGCCGATTTTGATATTTTAGTTAGCCAAACAACATTTGCCGCTTCCTTAAAAGAACAACGTCCAATCCTCACAGCGTTAAATCTTGAAGCTAGTAATGGTATTTTAACTGCTACCGCTACTGACAGTGCTCGTATGGCGAGAAAAACACTTAATATTCCTTTAGGTATAGAATTTGTTGCCAATGTTCCTGCTAAGATGATGAATGAAATTAATCACTTATTAGAAGGCAGAGAATCAGTGGAAATCGCTTTTAGCGATAAGAAAGCATTATTTACCATCGGTACAACTGTTGTTGCTACTAGATTAATCGCTGGTGATTATCCAAATACAAAGAATATTGTTCCTAAGATGACTAATTACTCATTAGAAGTTAACGCTAATGATTTAATGAGAGCTATTGAAAGAGCAAACATCTTATCCATTGATAGAGAAAACATTGTTGATCTTGCAATGAGCGAAGATGGCATTGAAATTTCTGCTAAATCAAGTCAAGTTGGTTCCGCTGTTGAAAGAATCGATGTCTTTAAATACGTCGGTCAAAATTTACATGTTTCATTTAACAGTGGTTTCGTGATTGAAGCAGTTAAAGCTCTCGGAAGTGCTGATGTCACATTTGCGTTTGTAGGCGAAATGAAGCCATTTGTGGTTGAAAATGCTTCAGATGACTCGGTGGTCCAAATCGTCACTCCAGTCCGTACTTATTAGGCCAAAAACACCTATTCTAGACTTTATACAAATTAAGGGAATATTTAATTCCCTTTTTTATTTATATAGTTTATAATAAACATACAGGAGTTTTTGTGGCCCAAAAAAGCATTAAATTACGCGAAGGTGAAACCTTCATCACATTAGGTGTTTTGCTTAAAATCACTGGCATCATTGATACTGGTGGCCAAGCAAAATATTTTCTCAGTGAAAACAGTGCTTTGGTCAACGGAGAGGAGGAAAATCGTCGCGGTCGTAAATTATACCATGGCGATGTCATTCAAATCTCTGGCAAGTCCTTTTTAATCGATTAGCATGCAGATTAAGAATCTTGGCCTCAGAAATTTCCGTAATCACGCTTATCTCAATTTCGAATTCTCCAACAATCTTAATGTTTTAACTGGACCGAATGCCGTTGGTAAAACAAACATTGTGGAAGCCATCTATTACTTATCACTAGGTAGAAGCTTTAGGGCTAATGATGATGGCGCTCTTATAAAGCGAAATCAAGATAACGCTGAAATAAGCGCAGTGATTAACGAAGGTGAATTGACCAGGAAAATCAAAATTAAAATCTCCAAAACTGGTCGAACCATCACCATTAACGGCAAAAGCATTTCTAAATTATCAGAATTAGCTAAATGCGTTAATGTCATCTTGTTCCAACCTAAAGATGTGATGCTCTTTAGTGGACCACCTCGTGATCGAAGAAACTTCTTAGATATTTCCATATCTAAAAAGAGTGCCGTTTATTTCGATTATATTTCTCGTTATGAGAAAGTTCTAAAAGAGAGAAACGATTTACTTAAAAGTGAAAAAGTAGATCAAACACTACTTGATGTAACTACAGAATTACTAGTTAAATTATCAGGCTCCATTATCTCTTATAGACAAATGTATGTGAAGGATATCAATGATATCCTTAATAAAATAACGCGCGCGCTCACAGGCAATAAAGAGACCTTTGAAGTTAAGTACTATCCATTCGTGGCTTATGACTCTAACTTCACTGAGAACGCGAAAAAGGCATTCAAACACGCCGAGGAAAGCGATTTCAAGCATAAGCAAACTTCCATCGGTGTTCATCGAGAAGACATTTCTATCAGCCTAAACGGACGTGATATTGCCACGTTTGGCTCTCAAGGGGAAAACAGAATTGCCGCTCTCGCACTAAAACTCAGTCCTTACTTCTTAATCGAAGACAAGGATAAAAAACCAATAGTGGTTCTTGATGATGTAATGAGTGAGCTTGATCAAAAGCATCAAGAAAGACTAATCAAATTTTTAAGAAAGTTTAATCAAGTGTTTATTACCGCCACGAAATTAGATATTCCTGACTGTAATCACTTATTAATAAAACAAGAAGAAAAGGAGGTCTTCTAATGGAAGAAGAAAAGAAAGAAGTCGTAGAAGAACAAAAAACTCCAGAAACCGCTCCAGTTCCTGAAGTTGATGTCTCCGAGATGAACGAAGAAGAAGTTCAACTCGAAAAAGCTGACGCAAAATACGACGCTGAAAACATTCAAGTCCTTGAAGGATTAGAAGCCGTCAGAAAAAGACCTGGCATGTATATCGGTACTACATCTGCTGCTGGTCTCCATCACCTCGTTTGGGAAATCGTTGATAACGCGATCGACGAAGCCTTAGCGGGTTATTGTACTGAAGTTAAAGTCACCATCAACCCAGGTGATACTATTACCGTTATTGATAATGGTCGTGGTATTCCTGTTGACGTCGTTAAGAAGTCTGGTTTATCCGGTGTTGAAACTGTTTATACAGTCTTACACGCTGGTGGTAAATTCGGTGAAGGTGGCGGTTATAAAGTTTCCGGTGGTTTACACGGTGTTGGTGCCTCTGTTGTTAACGCCCTTTCTGAATGGTGTGAAGTTATCGTTCATAAAGATGGTGGTGTTTATTACATCAAGTTCCAAAACGGTGGTAAGATTGTCGAACACTTAAAGAGAATTGGTAACTGTGATCCAGAGAAAAACGGCACAACTGTTACATTCAAACCAGATGCTGAAATCTTTACAGATACCACTCATTACGATTACGAAACCATTCGTGACAGAATGAGACAAGTTGCCTACTTAAATAGAGGCATCAAGATTATTGTTGAAGATACTAGACCAGCAGAAAAGATTCACGAAGAATTCTGCTACAAAGGTGGTATTAAAGAATACGTCTTATTCATCAATAATCACAAAACAAAATTATTTGACGAAGTTATTTATTGCGAAGGCACAGCCCCAATTACTTTAGCCAGTGGTGCTGAAGCCCATGTCTATGCTGAAATCGCAATGCAATATGATGATGGTTATTCATCAAACATCTTCTCTTTCTGTAATAACGTCCATACCCATGAAGGTGGTATGCATGAAACAGGCTTTAGAGATGCGATGAGAAGAATCGTTAACAACTATGCAAGACAAAATAAGTTCTTGAAAGACAATGAAGACGATTTGACATTTGAAGATATAACCGAAGGTTTAACATGTGTTATTTCTGTTAAACACCCAAACCCACAATTTGAAGGTCAAACAAAAACTAAATTAGGTAACTCCGAAGTGAGAAAGATTGTTTCCCAAATTGTTGGTGATCAATTAAATAGATTCTTCCTAGAAGATCCAAAGCTTGCCCGTACAATCATGGAGAAGATTATCGGTGCAGCTAACGCCCGTTTAGCGGCTAGAAAAGCTAGAGAAGAAGCGAGACGTAAAGGTGGTCTCGATCTCACCACTCTTCCAGGTAAATTAGCGGATTGCTCAAGTAAAAAACCTGAAGAATGTGAATTATATATCGTCGAAGGTAATTCCGCTGGTGGTAGTGCTAAAAACGGTAGAAATAGAGAAACGCAAGCCATTCTTCCATTGCGTGGTAAGATTCTTAACGTTGAAAAAGCTCAAGCTAAGCGTATCTTTGCTAACGCTGAAATCGGTAACATGATTACCGCTATCGGTGGCGGTATTGATCCAGAATTCGATGTTTCCAAAATTAGATACCATAAGATCGTCATCATGACCGATGCTGATGTCGATGGTAGTCACATCCGTATCTTATTATTAACTTTCTTCTATAGATTTATGCGTCCTTTGATTACAGAAGGCTACGTATATATCGCCCAACCTCCTCTATATAAAGTCGAATATCATGGTAAGCAATATTACGCCTACAATGATGACCAATTAGAAAACATCAAAACTAAACTTAAATTAAAACCAGGTTATCCATTCCAACGTTATAAAGGTCTTGGTGAAATGGATGCCGAACAATTATGGGAAACAACAATGGACCCAAGCAATCGTAAGATGATTAGAGTGACTCTTAACGATGCGATTGCCGCTGAACAAATCTTTACAGATTTGATGGGTGACAACGTTGACCCACGTAAAGAGTTCATTCACGCTAACGCGAAGTTCGTGAAGAACCTTGATATCTAAGGAAAGGAGAGCAAGTTATGTTATTAGAAGATGAAAACAAAGTCTTAGACGAAGAAGTCCAAGATGAAGAAACTGAAGAAGTTTCCGCTGAAGAAGAACAAGAACTTGAAGCTGGTATCGTTGCAGGTTTAACCGATGTTGATACCGTGCCATTAGTGAAAGAATCCTTCCTTGATTACGCCATGTCTGTTATCGTCGCTCGTGCGATTCCAGATGTCAGAGATGGTATGAAACCAGTCCATAGACGTATCGTTTACTCTATGGCGGAAAATAATAACACTCCAGATAAACCATTCAAGAAGTGTGCTCGTATCGTCGGCGACGTTATGGGTAAATATCACCCTCATGGTGACCAAGCTATCTATGGTGCTTTAGCCAGATTAGCCCAACCATTTGCGATGAGATATATGCTAGTTGAAGGTCATGGTAACTTCGGTTCTGTCGATGGTGATGAACCAGCTGCTTACAGATATACCGAAGCCAGAATGGCTAAATTAGCATTAGAAATGGTCCGTGATATCAACTGTGATGTTGTTGATTTCATGGATAACTACGATGGTGTTGACCAAGAACCAACCGTCTTACCTTCTAGAATTCCTAACTTATTAGTTAATGGTAGTAGTGGTATTGCTGTTGGTATGGCCACAAACATCCCACCACACAACTTAGGTGAAGTTATTGATGGTGTTATTGCTATTGCCAGAAACCCACAAATCACTGTTGATGAATTAATGGAATATATCAAAGGTCCAGACTTCCCAACAGGCGCTATTATCTTAGGTAGAAGTGGTATTCGTGATGCCTATGAAACAGGTACAGGTAGCATTGCTATTAGAAGTAAATGCCATATCGAAGAACGTGGTGAACATGGTTTAAAACGTATTATCGTTGATGAAATCCCATATGGTATTAATAAAGCCAACATGATTGAAAACATGGCCACTTTAGTCCGTGATAAAGTCATTGAAGGTATTTCTGATATCCGTGATGAATCTAACAAAGACGGTATCCGTGTTGTTATTGAAGTCAAACGTGACGCTATTCCAGAAGTTTTATTAAACCAATTATATAAACTCACCAACTTACAAGTGAGTTTTGGTATTATCAATCTCTGTTTAGTGGACAACGCTCCAAAAGTATGTTCCTTACCAGTCTTGTTACAAGAATACTTAAACTTCCAAGTTTCCGTTATTGAAAGAAGAACCAAATTCTTACTTGAAAAAGACGAAGCTAGAGATCATATCGTTATCGGCTTAATTAAGTGCCACGATAACATCGATGATATCGTTGATATCATTAAAGAAAGCGCTACTCCAGAAGAACCCACTAAGACTTTAATGGAAAAATACGAATTCACTGAATTACAAGTGAACGCTATTTTAGCGATGACTCTCCGTCGTTTAACTGGTATTGAAACCGATAAGTTAATCGCTGAAAGAGAACAATTAGAAAAGAACATCGCTGAATACAAACGTATTCTTTCTTCTAGAGAAAACGAAATTGAAGTCGTTATCAAAGAATTAGAAGAAATCAAAGAAAAGTTCGGTGATGAAAGAAGAACAGAAATCTCTAACGTTGCCGCGAATATCGATGATGAAGATTTAATTCCACAAGAAGATATCGTTGTGACCTTATCTAGAGGTGGTTATGTTAAACGTTTAAGCGTTGATACATTCAAAGCCCAACATAGAGGTGGTAGAGGTGTCCGTGGTGCCTCATTAAATGAAAACGATGTTGTTGACTTAATGGTCTACACAAAGACACACACAGACCTCTTATTCTTCACCGATTTAGGCAAAGTTTATCGTATCCGTGGTTACCAAATTCCTGAATATCAAAGAACAGGTAAAGGTATCCCAGTCATTAACTTAATCAACATTGAAAAAGGTGAAAACGTTAAATCTATCATTGCTGTTGATGAATATTTAGATTACAGATTCTTAATGTTCTTCACTAAAGATGGTATCGTCAAGAGAACACCAATCTCTGAATATGAATCTATTAGACAAAACGGTAAGATCGCTATCACATTAAGAGAAGGCGATAACTTATTAGCCGTTAAAGAAGTCCAAAGCAAGATGAAAGCTTATGGTGAATTTGATGCTGAAAAAGCTTATTACACCATGGCTTTAGATGAAAACGGTGTTGGTATCTTCACTAAAGTGGATAATCCAAAAGCCGAAGAAATGGATAACTACTACGTTGACACAATCGTCGGTATTGCTTCTAGCGAAGGCAAGATGGTTAACTTCCCAGTTGAAGAAGTGAGACCAATGGGTAGAACCGCTAGTGGTGTTATCGGTATTGATTTAGATGAAGGTGTGGAAGCTGTTGGTGTGACTGTCGCTTATGAAGGTGACTTAATCTTAGTCGTCACTGATAAAGGCTTTGGTAAGATGACACACTTCTCTGAATACCGTGTGACAAAGCGTGGTGCGAAAGGTGTTAGTACCCTTAAATCCACTGAAAAAGTGGGCAAAATCGTTACCGTCCGCTCTGTTTCTAGTGAAGATGACTTAATGGTTATCACTAACTATGGTATCGTCATTAGAACCCACTTATCCGAAGTTAGACAATCTTCTAGAAACACCCAAGGTGTGAAAATCTTAAACCTCGAAGGTAGACAAAAAGTTTCTTCTATCGCTGTCGTTCCTTACGAAGAGGAAATTGAAGGCGAAGAATTAGAAGAAGAAGCAGTCGAGGGCGAAGAACAAGTTAACGAAGAAAATAACGAAGTTAACGAATAGTTTATGAAAGCATTAATTTACTTTCAACCAGGTAATAAATACGACAATTACGAGGGCGCTAGGATGCGTAAAACCATCAAGGGCGCCCTTGAGGTCGTTGATATGCAGTACACATCCAACATCTATGATGAATATGATGTGGCCCATTTCATCTCGCCTGATGATGAAAGTAAAATGAATCTCGTTTTAGAAAGAGGTGTCCCATGTGTCGTCTCCGCTTTATTTGGGGAAGATGACCCATCTGTTAGTTTCTTAAAATATCGTAGAGACAAGGATGGTAAAAGAGTCACCACTTTAAGAAATAGAGCATTAAGAATGCTTAATAAAGCCACATTAGTGTTAGTGCCTTCTGAATCCGCGAAGAGATACTTAATTGAAAATAAAGTTGAAACTCCAATTGAGGTTTGCCCTCCAGGAGTTAACTTAGCGAGATTCAACTTCTCTAGAGATGATGAAAAAGAACTCTTCTATCGTTATTTTAGAGAAGATAAAAATAAGAAAATCGTCCTTGCGGTTGGTGAATATGATAACTTAGGTGGTATTCATGCTTTCATCAATGCAGCATTAAAAAGAGACGACACGGTATTCTATTATGTTGGTTATGAATCTAAAGCAGCGAAGTCTTCTAAGGTCAAAAAGATCATTAAAGAAGCACCTAAGAATGTCCGCTTTAAATTCATCTTACCTGACGATATTTATCGTAGCTTATTACTTAATGCTGATGTGTTTATGCTTCCTGGCTATAATTTAGCAGGAGCAATCTCTGTTGAAGAAGCGATGGCGGCTAAATGCCAATTGATTGTGAGAAAGTCATCTATCTTCGCAGGAACACTTAAAAATGAGTCTACTGCTTATATTGCAGAATTCTCTGAAACATTAACATCACTTGTTTTAGAATATTTAAATGGTGATGTCCAACCAACAATTCAAGAAGCTTATAATCAAATCTCAAAAAATAGCTTAAAGAGTTTTGGCGAAAATCTTATTAACATCTATAAATCTATAATTAAATAATAAATAAAGAGGAGAAACTGATTATGTTAGACATTAATCGTATTCGTGAAAACCCAGAAGGTGTAAAAGAAGCGCTTAAAAAGAAATTATGGGACGCTGATTTTACCGAATTATTAGCCTGGGATAAAAGAAAAAAAGAATTAATCCAATTCGTTGAAGGCAATAAAGCCGAAATGAACAAATTATCCGCGAGTGTTCCACAAGCGAAAAAGAATGGGGAAGATGTTTCCAAAATCTTCGCTAAAGTTAAAGAAATCGCCGCTAAAAATGCTGAATCAGATAAGGAATTAAAAGAATTAGAAGATAAAATCTTCAACTTCTTAGCGGAACTTCCAAACATTCCTGATGATGACTTATTAGGTGGCGGTAAAGAAAACAATAAACCAATTAGATCTTTTGGTAAGAAACCAGAATTTGATTTCCCAATGAAAGATCACGTTGAACTTGCCACTTCCTTAGGTTTAGTGGACTATGATAGAGCGGCTAAAATCGCTGGTCGTGGTGCTTGGATTTATACAAATTTAGGCGCTCAACTTGAATGGGCCTTACTTAACTACTTCATCACCACACACTTAAAAGATGGTTACACATTCATCTTACCTCCTCATTTATTAAACGAAGCTTCTGGTTTCGGTGCTGGTCAATTCCCAAAATTTAGAGAAGATGTTTTCTGGCTTGAAGGTATGGAACCAAAGAGATTCTTATTACCAACCGCTGAAACAGCTTTAGTAAATATCTATCGTGATGAAATCATGAAAGAAGAAGATTTACCAAAGAAATTATTCGCCTACACTCCATGCTATAGAAGAGAAGCCGGTTCTTATAGAACTGAAGAAAGAGGTATGATTCGTGGTTATCAATTCGACAAAGTCGAAATGGTCCAATATACCAAACCAGAAGATAGCGATGCTGCCTTTGAAGAATTAGTGGCCAAAGCAGAAGGTTTAGTTCAAGGCTTAGGCTTACATTATCAAGTAAGTAAACTTGCCGCTGGTGATATCTCTCACTCTATGGCAAGAACATACGATATCGAAGTCTATTTACCAAGTATGGGTATCTATAAAGAAGTTTCTTCCGCGAGTAACGCTAGAGACTATCAAGCAAGAAGAACAATGTGCCGTTATAGAGATAACGCTACAGGAAAGACCAGATACGTGCATACATTAAACGCTTCTGGCTTAGCTACTTCCCGTATCTTCCCAGCCATACTTGAACAGTTCCAACAAGCTGATGGATCTGTCGTCATTCCAGAAGTCTTAAGACCATGGATGGGTGGCTTAGAAGTCTTAAAACCAATTAAGAAATAATTGCTTAAACTAATAAAGAGGTGCCTCGGCACCTTTTTTTATTAAGAAAAAATAACACATGCTTAGCAAATATATTATTATTTAGATATCTACGGAGAATTTTTATGAAAAAATGCATTAAATGTGGCGTTGAATACGAAGATGATGCGCGTTTTTGTCCTAAGTGTGGCGAACCTTTGCAAGCGGAAAACGTTTGTCAAAAATGTGGTAAGCCAATAACTGTCGAAGATGTGTTTTGTAGATACTGTGGCCACAAAATCGAAAAAGAATACAGATGCGAAAAATGTAATGCTGTATTAAATGAAGGCGCTAAGTTCTGTCCAGAATGTGGCACAAAAGTGGAAAACCCAATTATTTCTAATAAGCAAACCTATAGAGCGAAACCAAATGGTGCGTCTTCTAATAATTTAATGAACAAGATTGTGTTCTTCATCTTTGGTGGCACAATGCTTTTATTGTTCGTTCTTATGCTTGTTGGATGCTTTGGCGATATCGTTGCTACTTATGAATCACCAAGAGGCACTGGTTTATTCGCCGCTCTCGGTGGTAACTCCAAAGTTTCTATTGATTATTTCTTTGGTAAAGCGGTCAAGAACATTAACGCCGCTACCGAATATATGGATTATCCTGAATACAAAATATTCTCGATTGTAATGCTTGTCTTTGAATATATTTTCTGGGTTGTTGCAATCGGCTTTGCTATCTTTGGAATCACCTATGCAATTATTAAATTAGTTAAAGGATATCAAAAGAAAGATTATTCGTTGAATAATAAAGTCTATGCCGCTTGTGCTTTATGTGGCTTACCATATCTATTCATTTTCGCGATACAAAACTTTGTTGATATCCATGTTGTTGCTTCTGCCTACGGAGTGGACACTACTATCAAATATGATATGGGTGTGAGATTTGGATGGGGCACAACAATGATTATGGTGGCTATCATTATCGCTGTTTGCTTAATCGCTCTTCAAAGAGTGGCTCAGGCTATTAGTGAAAAGAACAACATCGTTAGAGCATCAATTGTTTCTGCGATTTCGATTGCCTTCTTTGCGGTATTTATCGCTTCTATTGGTAAAGCCGTTGGATTAGATTATTCAAAGACAGGTGGATCTTTAAATGGTTTCATGTCAGTTTTCTCTCTTTTCTCTTCTTCTTTATCGCAGTTCAGTTCAGATGCTATTAAAGATATTCCAAATGAAGCCATATTGTGCCTTGTTGGTTCTTTAATTTTACTTGCTTCTTATTTGGCTGGTGCATTGTTAATTGGCCAACAATTAAGCAAACCAGGAAATATTGTACTTTCCATCGTGTTTGGCGCATTACTTATTGGTTTAACAATCGCTGGTAGTGTCATTTGTTATCAAGGTGCAAAAGATAGTAGTGCATTCTCATATTTGTTTAGCTTATCTGAAGAAGAAACCTTAATTACTTATAGTGGCTTTGGTATTGCTTTACCAATTGTTACCGCTTTATCAGTTGCCGGATCTATCGTGACACAAAAGATAAAATTCAATAAAGCTCAAGCATAGATAATTGGACACAATAAAATGTGTCCTTTTTAATATGTTTCTTTAATGCTATAATCATTTCGCCATCGCGATGAATATTTGCGAACCAGGTCAGGACAGGAATGTAGCAGCCTTAAGTATTATGTTCATGTGCGGTGGTTTATTTAATTAGTATGGATAAAGATATTAAATACATGATGGAGGCTTTAAAAGAAGCCGAACTAGCAAAGCTAGAGGATGAAGTCCCTATTGGTTGTGTGATTGTTAAGGATGATCAAATTATCGCTAGAAGTCATAACCAAAGAGATAAGTCACACAATCCTTTAGGCCACGCTGAAACATTAGCGATTAAAGAAGCTAGTGAAGTGTTAGGTGATTGGCAGTTAGTGGACTGTGAATTATATGTCACAATTGAGCCATGTATCATGTGCAGTGGGGCAATTATTCAATCAAGAATTAAGCGTGTTATATATGGCGCTCCTGATATCAAAGGTGGAGCGTTTGGCTCCTCCATTAATATCCTTGAGGCTAGCAATATAAATCATCATCCAGAAGTAGTAAAAGGTGTCTTAGAAAACGAGTGCTCTTCCATCATCAAAAACTACTTCAAAAGTAAAAGAAAACAATAACTTTATAAATAAACTTGGCTCAATGTCCAAGTTTTTTATATTATGTATGTGTATGAGCACAGATATAGAACGTTATAATCCAGATATTGAAAAAGGTCTTTCTTCTGAACAAGTTGAAGAACGTAAAAAAGCACATTTAGTTAATAAGAGTAAGAAAGCCTTTGGTAAAACATATACTCAAATTATTGTTAGTAACCTTTTCAGTTTCTTTAATATTGTTCTTTATCTCATCGCTGGTATTTTGATTTATGTCGCTGTGAGATTTAATGAAACTAAGATCTTGTGGGGTATGTTCTTCCTCATCATCTTAGCGGCTAATACAGGTATTGGCTTATACGAAGATATATCCGCGAGAAGATTATTAAGTAAACTTAGATTAATTACCCAAGCCAAAGCGGTAGTTATTAGAGATGGTAATAAACAAGAATTAACCACTGATGAAGTGGTGTTAGATGATATTCTCTATATCGAAAAAGATACCCAAATATGTGTAGATGGTATTGTTTTAAGTGGTGAAGTCAGTGTTAATGAATCACTTATTACTGGTGAATCCGTTAACGTTTATAAGAAAGTTGGAGAAACCGTTTATTCAGGCACTTATGTCACTAGTGGTAGTGGCTATATCAAAGCGGATAAAGTTGGTCCAGCTTGTCTTGCTAATACCTTACAATCTAAGGCTAATAAATTTAAAAGATCACCATCACAAATCCTCCGCTCATTAAATAGTATGTTCTTAGTTATCGGTGTCACCGTTATTGTGATGGGTATTTTTATGCTTATTACATTTATCGCTCAAGGCAAGTTTAGTAGTGATGAATTAATCGTTAAGAGTGTTAAATCAATTACTGGTAGCTTAGTAGCGATGATTCCTAGTGGTTTATATTTATTAACCAGTACCGCTTTAGCGGTAGCGGTTATCAACCTTGCTAAAAAGAAAGCACAAATCCAAGATTTCTATTCTGTAGAAATGCTCGCAAGAGTGGACACACTTTGTGTGGATAAAACAGGCACTATTACAGATGGTAATTTAATGGTTTATAAAACCGTCATATTTGATAAAGCTATTCCTGAATCATATGTTGCTCAAGCGATATCTAATTTGTTATGGGCCACTAATGATAAAAACGCTACCGCAGTGGCGCTAAGACAAGTCTATGATTTAGAGCTAAGTGCCGGTATTAAAGTTGCTTTACCATTTAGCAGTGAAAATAAATATTCTGGTGCGACTTTTAAAGGCGGAAAAACCTTTATTATGGGCGCTCCTGAATTCTTACCTTTGAAAGATAAACCAGGTATTCTTAAAAGATGTGAAGAATATACAAAAGAAGGCCTACGGGTATTAGTTTTAGGTGAAGGTAAAGAAGAAATCGCTAATAACAAATATAACGGTCAATTAACTGCAGTAGCGATGTTAGTCATTAAAGATCACGTAAGGGAAGATGCTTTAGAAACATTTAAGTGGTTCGCTAATAACGGAGTGGATATTAAAGTCATCTCTGGTGACAATGCTCAAACAGTTAGTTCTATTGCTTATGAAGCGGGTATTGCTAACGCTGTTAACTTTATCTCCTTAGAAGGTATGTCTATTGAAGAAGTGAAACAAATTGCTGATAAATATACAGTCTTTGGTAGAGTGACACCAGAACAAAAAGAAGCCTTAGTTATCGCTTTAAAAGAAGCTGGTAAAACTGTCGCTATGACGGGTGATGGCGTTAATGATATCTTAGCGTTAAAACGTTCTGACTGTTCTATTGCTATGGCCAGTGGCGCTGAAGCCGCAAGAAACATTTCTCATATCGTTTTATTAGATTCTAACTTTGCTAGATTACCAGCGGTTGTTGATGAAGGTAGAAGAGTAGTTAATAACTTACAAAGAACAGCCTCATTATTTGTCACTAAAACAATATTTGCTTTCGTGACCACTTTAGTGTTTACACTAGCGTCTATTATTGAAAGAAATCCAGAAGTCCAATATCCATTTGTGACTAACCATTTATATTTATGGGAAATCTTCACTAGTGGTTACGCTGCTTTCTTTATTGCTTTGGAAAGAAATAGTGAAAAGATTAAAGGTGGATTCTTATCTAACATCTTTAAGAAAGCCATACCCGCTGCGGCTACATTAACTGGTGCAGTATTAATTACCTTCTTATTCTATGTCTTGCAAAATAATGGTGTGGTTAACTGGGGTATTTATACAAGAGGCACAGCGATCGCAATGAGTATTATTGCTTTTAGCTTATTAGGTTTAGTGGTTTTATATCGCGTTTGTTGTCCATTATCTAAGTATCGTCGTATCGTATTCCTCTGTGTTGTCGCTATTAATGCGTTATTCTTATTAGTGACATCAATTGTTAGTGTAACTAACCAAATTACTGAACCAATACTACAAATACCATATATTGAATTAAGTGGACCTGCTATTTTAGTAATGTCATTTATCATCGTTATTTTAGCGGGTATTTATATACTCTCATATCGCATTTGGAATGCAATTAAAGGAAGGGATGAATAGTATGAAAATCAATCCAGAAGTATTAGAGGCTTTAAAAAATAACCAACCAGTCGTGGCGTTAGAAAGCACAATTATTAGCCATGGTATGCCTTATCCAAAAAATGTGGAAACCGCTTTAAAGGTGGAAGAGGTCATTAGGGAACACGGTGTAGTGCCTGCCACTATTGGTATTATCGACGGTGAACCTATCGTTGGTATGACACCTGATGAAATTGAATTATTTGGTAAAAATAGAGATATTGGTAAAGCCTCAAGAAGAGACCTACCAGTGGTGTACGCTAAAAAGCTATGGGCGGCAACAACCGTTTCTTCATCCATGATTCTTGCTAATCAAGCCGGTATTGAAGTATTCGTTACTGGTGGTATCGGTGGTGTCCATAGAGGTGCAGAAGATTCAATGGATATTTCCGCTGACTTACAAGAATTAGCCAAAACAAATGTCACTGTTGTCTGTGCAGGTGCTAAAACCATTTTGGATTTACCAAGAACATTAGAATATTTAGAAACAATGGGTGTTCCAGTTTTAGGCTACCAAACTAAAGAATTACCAGCCTTCTATTCTAGACACTCTGGTTTAAATGTTGATTATGAAATAAAAGATCCTAAAGAAGCTGCCTCTATCATTTATGAAAAGAGGAAAAACAATCTTCAAGGTGGTATATTAATCACAAATCCAATTCCTCAAGAATTTGCGATGGATGATAATATAATAAATAACGCTATTGAAAAAGCGTTAAAGATGGCCGATGAACAAGGTGTCAAAGGCAAAGAAATTACACCATTCTTATTAAAAACAGTGGTGGAATTAACTGGTGGAGAATCATTAGAAAGTAACATCCACTTAATTCTTAATAACGCTGCTGTTGGTGCAGAGATTGCTAAAGAGGTTTGTAAGAACAAGTGAAAACTGAACATCGATTTGCTGAAGCATTAAAATCCATGATGTCTGAACTTCCATTGGAAGAGATTTCAGTGGCGGCTTTAACACGCCGTTGTAAAGTGAATCGACAAACTTTTTACTATCATTTCCATGATATTTATGACCTATTAGCGTTAGTGTTTTTAAATGAAACAATTCCTGGTGTTGATGAGGCAATGAACTCTGAACAAATGGCGGAGTCCATTTATAACTATTACATTAAGAATCAAAACTTTATTGATGGCACTCTCAATTCAGCGGGTAAAGATCTCTTTGAAGAGTTTATTTATAATACCTGCTACCGCTGCTTTACAAAGTTCATTAATTTAATTTCAGATAGTAAGAGAATAAGCGCTCCTGAAAAGAAGAATATCGTCCGCTTTAGAGCGTTTGCTTATTCCAATAGTATTGTTTATTATCTCTCAACACATAAGAGTAAATCATTAAGCGGCTTATTAGCCTGTTTCTGTTTTGAAAACGATGAAAACATGCGCAAAGAAATTATCGATTTACTCGACTATAGATGGAGGACAAATAAATCATGATTGATTTTGAATTCGTTAGTCCTACAAAGATATATTTTGGTAATAACAAAGAAGAGCTTATTGGTCAAATCTGTTTAGAAGGTGGCTATAAGCGTGTTTATATTGTTATTGGACAAGGTTCCGTTAAAAGAAATGGCTTATTAAAAAGAGTTACTGACTCATTAGATAAGTCCGGTATCAAATATAAAATCTTAGAAGGTGTGAGACCTAATCCCACAATTGATTTATGCCATACGGGTATTAAAGAAGCACAAATTTTTGCGCCTAATTTAATCTTAGCCATTGGTGGTGGATCAGTCATCGATACCGCTAAAAATATTGCGGTTGGTTATTTCTACGCTGGTGATTCATTTGACTTCAATTTACATAAAGTTAGACCTAAGAAAGCTTTACCAATCGGTGTTATTTTAACAATTGCCGCTTCTGGTAGTGAATTATCTAATTCTTGTGTTATTCAAGATGATGAAAGACAAATTAAAATGGGCTTCAACGAAGATATTGTTAGACCGGTATTCGCCATTGAAAATCCAAAACTCACTTATAGTGTTTCTAAAGTTCAAACAGCATATGGCATTGTTGATATCATGATGCACACATTAGAAAGATATTTCCATGCCTCTAATGATAATGAACCTGCAGATGGTTTTGCGGAAGCTTTATTAAAATCAGTCGTTCAAGCCGCAAGAGTGGTTGTTAAAAATCCTACTGATTATGATGCTAGAGCAGTCTTAATGCTTATGTCATCATTCTCACATAATGGTTTAACTAGTATTGGTAAGAAAGCCGTATTATTTGTTCACCAATTAGAACACGCTGTTAGCGGTGTTTATCCAGATGTAGCGCATGCTGCTGGATTAGCAGTCCTTTTCCCAGCTTGGGCTAAATACTATGTGAACTATGATACTGATAAATTTGATAAGTTAGCGAAGAATGTCTTTGATTTACATAAGACTAATAAGTTAGAAAACGCTAAAGCGGGTATCAAGGAAATTGAAAAGTTATTTGCGTTATTAGAAATGCCTAAAACATTTAAAGATTTAGGTATAAATAATCCAGATATTGAACTTTTAACTAATATAGTTACTAATAAAGGTGCTAGAGTAATAGAGCACCCAAAGAAAAATATGGATAAAGAAGTGGTGGAAACCATTTTCAAAAGTTGTATTTAGGAGGAATTATTCTCATGAAAAAAGAAGATGTCATTGGTTTGATTATCTACCTGATTATTATTGCTTTAGCAATAGTGTTCGGCATTACCGTTTTACAAGCCCACAATCCTGATAGTTCATTCCAAGGATTTGGTTATGTCGCCTTCGTCGCTATTTGTGTTGTTTCAGGCGTTATCATTAACGCAGTGATGTACGAATTAGCCCATATGTTAGGCGCTAAAGTTGGCAAATACTTAATCTTAAGTGTGAATATCTTAGGTTTTACATTTTATAGAGAACAAGATAAATTCAAATTCCGTTTTTCTTCATTTGATGGCTTAACTGGTGAAACTAAAATCGTTCCTAAGAAAGGCTTTGAAGATAAAGCAAATCCAACGCCATATCTGTTATTTGGTTCATTATTCTTTGTTGTGGAAGCTATTATCGTAATGGTTTTATTCACATTATTTAAAGATTCCAAAACTCCTGCTTTAACCGATGTGGCTTATGGTGCCTTAACAGTGGGCGCAATTGGTTTAGTTGTTCTTTTCTATAACATCGTCCCATTAAGAATTGACTCTATGACTGATGGTTATCGTTTAACCATGGTTTCTAACCCAAAAAATAGAGCCGCTTTCAACGAACTCTTACGAGTGGAATATGAAATGCAACAAGGTAACAAAGTTGAAGTTAAATTATTTGATGAAATTACTAACTTCACCGCGGATCTTAACTTAAACAAAGTTTATGCCTTATTAGATGAAAAGAAATATGAAGAAGCAGAAAAAATC
Organism: Bacilli bacterium; assembly: GCA_045111495.1. Taxonomy (GTDB): domain Bacteria; phylum Bacillota_I; class Bacilli_A; order RFN20; family CAG-826; genus RUG14515. The sequence goes on from JBGUGI010000092.1 coordinate 39,695, forward strand.
TTAGATAAGATTATTGCCGCTAAAGAAGATATTGATGTTAAAGTCTATATTCGCGCACGCGCACAAAAGATTTATATTAACTTATTAAATAAAGATTTAGCGGCCGCTAAAGAATATTACGATAAGGAAGTACCTGTTAGTGAAAGAAGAGAAATCTCTAACGACGTTTCTATGCAATCTATTCGTGCTTACTTATTAATGTCTGGTTTATTAGATAAATCTAGAAGTGAATGCATTATTGCTTTAAATAATGTCTATAAAGCATTCAAGAAAACACCTAAGAATAGACAAGCAACTGAATTAACATTATTCAATGAAGCATTAGATAAAGTTATCGCCGCTCATCCAGATTGGGAATTAGAGGGCTACAAACTCCAAGTTGCGGAGAAATAGTTAAATATACTAATCAAACAAAAAGTGCCGATGCATCGGCACTTTTTTGTAGTTTAAATAGAGAGAATTCAGCGTTATTCTATGCTATTTTTCTTTAAAATGTGTACTAATTTTTATTTTATAGTTTCAAAAAACCTGTTTTGTAAAAAGTTTCGAATATATCGATAAAAAATAAAAAACAATTTATTGACTTAATTTACGTTAAATTTACAATAAGTTCCGAATAATTCGAATTATTTCACAAATTTCAATTTTTGAAAGGAAAAATATGAAGAAATTATTATTTTTTGTTGTACCTTTGTTACTCATTGGTTCAGCAGCATTCACCGCGAAAAACGTTGATGCGAACTATGCTGATTATGGTGATTTTGGTGTCACACCTGACTTTAATCACGATGGTTCAGATTTATCTGGAAAGATCCACGACTTTCCACCGGAAGTATTATTTAGAAGAAAATACACAAAGGAAGATGTTCCTGGTAATGGAACTCTCAGTGGCACATACGCCCAATTTGAAGACATTGCTGATGCAACATCATATTTAGGTTTCGGTTACAATGTTATGGAATCACGATACATCAATAAATACGATGTGTTAAAAACAAATCCTATCTTTGATTACAGTCAATTAAAAGAAACTAATCTATTACTTGATAGAGAAAACTCTTTTGATTCTAGATTCTATAAAAAGACTACAATGAGAGATTTTTCAGAAAACTATAACATGTCTTTAAGCATCGATGGGTCATATGGCCCATTTTTCTCTGGTGGTTTAGAGGCTGATTATGAAGGAAGTAATAGCGAAAAAACTTTCTATAGCTTTTATAAAGGCGTAATTAATATCAAAACATTTACTTTGACTATGTCTGAGCAAAATAGCAATTTAAGAAATATGCTTGCCAGCGAATTCCAAAGTGATTTGTATAATATGGCTCCAGCCAGTTTCTTTAACAAATATGGCACCCATTTTCTTAAAGACATTACAATGGGTGGAAGATTAGAATTAAATGCCACCTATTATTCAGATTCTGTAAACGTAACAAATAACGCTCACGTAGCTGTAAACGCCCATGTCAGTTATATGAATTATGCATTAGGCATAGAGGCTGAAGGTGGATATTCCAACACATTGTCTCAAGAGCATGTCGAAGAAACACATAATGTTTTCTATGTCGGCGGTCCTCAATATCCGATGACCGGCCCTGAAAGTGTTCGTACATATTTGCCACAATGGGTTAATTCGTTCAATGATTTGGATAATTCTTCACTTGTCGATGTTCCTAATTATCAATCATTAGTTCCTTTGTGGGAATTAGTTGACCCAAGCAACCAAGCGAGAAGAAATCAATTAATGAACTACTTCATTTCCGCTGTTCAAGGATCAAATAATGACCTTTATAGCAGATTCACAACATGTGATGTTGTCAAACTCACCGTCAACAAACAAGGAAACGGTAGTGTTACAGGTAATAACACGTTATATAAAGCTGGCTCTACCGCAACAGCGACAGCTACTCCTGCAGGTGGTTATGAATTTGTTGGATGGTATAGAAACAATTCACGTGTCAGCACCAGCCCAACATATTCATTCACAATCCAAGCTAATACAACTTTAGTTGCTAGATTTGAACAAAGAATGACAATGAGTGGCAGTGGCACTAATGCAAATCCATTTATCATTACCACACCTGCTCAATTTGCTGAAATAAGATATGGTTTATCAGCTTGGTATAAACTCGGAAACAACATTAATTTTGGTAATGAAATCATTGAACCAATTCCAGGCACATTCCAAGGTAAATTAGATGGCAATAATAAAGAATTATTAAATTTCAAATTTGATGAATACTATACTAGTGGCGCTACAGATTATCTTGGATTATTTGAATACGTTGGCGCTAATGCATATATTCATGATTTTAAAATTAAAGATTCGTCTATTAGCGCTCTACAATCACAAAGCAATAACACCCTCGTTTATGCTGGCTTAATTTGCGGCTTGAACATGGGTGGTAGAATTGAAAATGTCGATTGCTATAGAACTACAGTTAATGTCGAAAACAAAATCAGTTTAGCTGGCACAATTGCCGGTTATTCCAAAGGTACTATCAGAAATTGTGACTTAAAAGGTTGCAAAGTTTACGGCTCTGATTTAGTTGGTGGTATTACTGGTTCTGCAGATGCTGATTCTTTGACAGAAAGCTGCACTTTTGATAAAGATCAAGGCTTCTGGTGGTGGGAAGTTACCGAAGCCCATATTAAATTAGTTGCAAGAAGTACTGGCAGCAGTTTTGTTGCTGGTGGTATTGCGGGCTATTGCTATGGTAATGGCATAATTAGAAGCTGTTCTGTGAAGAATACTAGATTCTATGTAGAAGGAACACTAGGAAATAGACAATACCCAGCAATGGGCTATGTTGTTGGACATATGAGTAGTGGACGTGTCTACTATAGAGCAGCTGATATCACTAACAACACAAAAGCTTCTAGTGTTAGCAGTTCTAACAATAGATATTACTTCGCTAATTACAGCGGTATTGTTGGCAGAGTTGAAAACAATTACATTGTTACAACAAACTATTAATTAAGGCGAACAGCAATAAAAAAACGGAAGGATTCTGTCCCTCCGTTTTTTGTTTATTGCTTTTTCTTTTTGGAAAGTAATAACACTGAACCAACAAGAGCGGTAATACCAGTTAAGGAAGCAACCGCGATGATTGAACCATTGCAACCAGCATGATGATTATCATTGTTGTTTGGTTCGCTAGAAGATTCTGGAATTGATGATTCAGAAACTGGTTCACTAGATGAACTTGATGATGGTTGAGGTTGAGGTGGAACAGGTTGTTCTTTTTGCTTCACATTAATACCAAATTCCGTTAATTCAAATGCTTTAGTAGTGGAAATAGTAATAGTGGATAAACCTTCATCAAAGTATCCTGCGATATTAATGGTATGAACACCATCAGCGGAGCTAAATGAAATATCTTCTTCATTTAATTTCACATCTACTTCTACTTCTTCAGCACCTTGGCTAGAAACAAAATAGACGGATTGAATATCAGGTGTTTTTGCCACGTCTTTTAATTTGAAAACGATTGAACCTCTATTATCAATTTGTAAGCCGTTTTCACCTGGATAAACATTTTGTACACTAGTTACTTCGTCAACAAGAGTGTTGTTTGCTGCATAACCCGTTAATAATTCGTTAGCGGCTATTGGGAAAGACGATGCCTCATTATCTTGAGTAAAGACAATACCATATGTACCTTGAATTGTTGGTGCAGGACCCGCAACAACGGTAATACCTTCATAAGTCGCGCTTAAACCATCATATTTACAAGTTACGGATGTTAAACCAGCACGTAATCTTTTTGGCTCCCAAGAGCATTTTTCATTAGCGATAACTGCGGTGGTGTTATCAGTATATGTGGCAGTCACTGTTAAACCTGTTGGATCGAAAGATTCACCTGCAGTGTATTGTTTCTTTGTGGCTTCACCACTGATTTCAATCTTAGTGGCAACCTTTTCATTGCCTGGATAAGTTTGTTTACAACGGTTTTTCACATCTGCAGAAGCTGAATCACCAAAGATTTTCCAAGCGTATTCTGGATGGTCAACGAATGGATTTCTATTCTTTTGCTTAGATGTTTGAGAATAATCGTTTCTATAGCCTTCAGAAACATCTGGTTTATCTAACATATGCCATTCAAGAAGAGTGTCATAGTTAGTGAATGTTTTTGTGATTAATAAGCCTGTGTCATCGTAATAATCATAGTAAGTTGTCCAAACATACATAATGATACGGGCAACATCACCTTTAACGGAATCTAATGGTTCAAAAATAGAACCAGAACTATAGCCATAAGGCATACCATTATAAGTCACTGGATTGCTTTTGTTTGTGTTACCGTACTTATCATTGCCACGAGTACTGTTAGTGGTGTTATATGTTGGTCTAATATGCAAAATATCAGTTCCTGCTTCGCTTGTTCCCCAGTGTTGTCCTTTATTACCTTTAGAGTTAGATTGAGGCCAGACGTGTTCTCTATTCCATGAACTAGCAGCGTTCTTTTTCACTGAGTCACGGGTATAAAGATAAATCATATTGGATTTGTTAGTTGGATCTTCGTCAGCATATTGTAATTGTGTGGATAAGTGATCAGAGCCACTGCTTCCATAGGTATACCATCCTTTAGGGAAGATATATGAACCTAATTTAGATCTAAAGGTACCATATAAACCTTCGGTGCCTGTTTTATCTAAGGCATCATAATAAGTACCTGTGTAGGTATAAGGGTCGAAGTTATCGACATGTGTTGCCGCTTCAACAGGAGCGACTGTTTTGTTTTGATTAGTGACTAATCCTGCACCGCATAAGAAAAGAGCGGTAGCGATTGTTAATTTGATTAATTTGTTTTTCATAGCACGCACATTATATACGATTAGATAACATAAAAAAAGACCGTCATTAATAACGGTCTATTTTTGCTTGATGTTTTCTTATTTTCCGGAAACTGCAATTTTCTTAATTAAGATAGATTCCGCGGAAACACCACTTGGTTCAACGGTAACGTCGTTACCGACTTCTAAGACATCTTTGAAGACATCTAATAAGTTACCACCGACAGTGATGAGGTCTAATGGTTTACCTTTCTTACCATTTTCAATCATAAAACCAGTGGATTGAAGTGAGAAGTTACCACTTTGTCTATTAAGACCAGCGTGGAGACCACTGACATCGGTAATATAAACACCATTACCTACCATTTCAAATAATTCATCTAATGATTTCTTACCCGGCTTTAAGGAAAGGAAGGCTGTACCAATACCACGTTTAGAACCGCCACCGAAACCATTACCAGTTGTTTGAACACCATCTTTAGCAGCAGTGGTTAAGTTATATAAGTATGTTTGTAACACACCGTTTTTGATAATTGGTTTGTTATATGTAGCAACACCTTCATCATCGAACCATCTAGCAAAGACATTCTTAGCTAATGGTTTATCTTCGATAGTGATTTTCTTAGAAGCAATTTTTTGACCTAATTTGCCAATAAATAAGGATGATTTCTTTTGAACTTCTTCCGCTTCAGCGTGACCGATATAAGCTTTTAATAAAGAAGTAACGACATCTGGGTGTAAAACCGCTTTATATTTATTGGTTTCACAAGCTTCACCACCTAATTGATCAACAGTGACTTTGACAATCTTCTTAGCGAATTCTTGTGGATTGAATTTAGAGAAATCGTTATCTAAGAAGAAATCATAACCAGACTTTGTTTGTTCGCCTTGTTTTGCGACACATTGAGCCACAAAGGTGAAGTAGTTGCTCTTTTGCACTAAGTTAAGACCATTAGAATTAACTAGTGTAACCTTTTCACTTGTTTGAGAGAATTCAGTACCAGCAACTTCAACGATGCGTGGGTCGATTTCTTTACAGGCTTTTTCTAAGGCGTATAAAGCTTTCATCTTTTCATCGATAGAAACGTTTTCTAATTCTTTATTGAAAGTATTAACTTTATGGTATTTTTCACTGCCTTTATAGATGAAGATTGGATCATCATTTTCAATGACTTTAGCGTTAGCGACGATTTCTTTAACTAACCACGCCGCTTTATCTTTGTTCCAAACGTCACATGCCGCAGCGCCACACTTACCGTTAAGAATACCTCTCGCTAAGATGGAATAACCATTGTTATCTTTATATTCATCGACTTCTCCGTGGAACAAGGAGATATTCAAACTACGAGATTCAGCGATAGATAATTCGACTTCTTGGAGTCCTGCTTCTTTTGCTAAAGCAAAAAACTTATCATATTTACCCATTATTTTAACTCCCCTCCGCGACCACCGACGGTGACTTCGCTCACTCTAAGAGTTGGTTGACCAACATTAGTTCTAATAGAACCAGAAGAAGCACCACACATACCTTGGGCTAAATCTAAGTCGTTACCAACCATATCAATCTTCTTTAAGATTTCAAAACCTTTACCAATTAAGGTTGCACCTTTAACTGGTTCAGCAATCTTACCATCTCTAATGATATAAGCTTCACTACAACCGAAGTTGAATTCACCAGTTGTTGGATCAACAGAACCACCGTTAAAACCAACAGCATATAAGCCTAACTTAGTGGCTTTAATGATTTCTTCTGGTGTGCTCTTACCATTACAAATGTATGTGTTAGACATACGTGATGTAGGAACATAACGGTAGTTTTGTCTACGGCAAGCACCGTTACCTTCTCTATTCATACGACGACCATTTAAGTCATCAATCATATAGTCATTTAATTTACCGTTTTTAATAAGTAATCTCTTGCTACCTGGATTACCTTCATCATCGATATCAATTGAACCCCATTCACTTGGAATAGTGGAATCATCGACTGCACTGACGATAGGGGAAGCGATGTAATCGCCAATCTTATTATTAGAGAAACAAGATAAACCTTTAGCGACCGCACTAGCTTCTAATGGGTGACCACAAGATTCGTGGAATAAGACGCCACCCCAGCCATTGCCGATAACAACTGGCATAACACCACTTGGACATTCCGCAGCAGTTAACATCTTTAAAGCGGTTTCAGCGGCCTTTCTCGCGGTCTTCTTTGGATTAACTTTTTCACTTCTGAAATAGCTAATATCCTTTTGAGCACCTGGACCTTCAAAACCAATTTCAAAGCCGTTTTGATCCGCGGCAATAACTTGGAAGACCATTCTTCCGAACTCGGTAGTGCGTTTGAACCATTTACCTTTAGAGTTAAAGACGGCAACAAATCTCTTGTTATCACCAAAGACACCAAATGTTCTAACGATTCTTGGATCCTTTAATGAATTGATTTCTTCAATACCTTCTTTAAGTAAGGCAATCTTTTCTTCCACTGGGACATCTTCATAGCTTCTTGTAATTGGATTACGATTCTTCGCTTTGATCATGTCTAATTTAGTAACTGTTAAGATTCTCTTATCGTGGAATGATTTACTTAAGGAATTGGCTAACGCTAATAAGCCTTTTTTGCTTAAATCGTTAGTATATCCATACACGCATTGGTTATTTTTAAGTAAACGTAAACCAACACCACATAAAGAGTTAGAGCTAGTTGTTTCGACTTTACCGTTTTCTAAAGACACTGAATGTGAGCTACTATCTTCATAGAAGATTTCAGAATAATCAGCGCCTGTTTCTAAAGCGGCATTAAGCACTTCAATAGCTAATTTTTTACTAATCATATATTTCCTCCTTTTTATTAATTTTTAATAATGCTGGTCAAATATTAGCATAATTCGATTGAATTATGTATTAAAATAGCCCAAAAAAGAAAAATGCTACCCAGACTTTACACAATCGAGTAAAATCAAACTGATGAAGAAAATTAGAATTAACATGTTATCACAAGCTACATCTGTCGATGGACAAGGTGTTGGCAGTGCTTATATTGAACAAGTAGCCTTAGTTAAAGAGAATGATGATATCTTTGAAGTAGAAGTTAACTCCAAGAAATCTAACTTTGATATTTATCATATGCACACATTCAATCCTCAATATGTGATGCGTTTAAATAAAAGACACATCAATGTTACTTATGTGCACTGCTTACCTGAAACATTTGATGGTTCTTTAAAAATGCCTAAACCAATCTTCTGGGCATTTAAAAAATACGTTAAACACGCCTACAAGAAAGCGGATGAAGCAGTTGTGGTTAATCCAATCTTTATTGAACCATTAGTGAAACTAGGCTTAAAAAGAGAAAACGTTACTTATATTCCTAACTTCGTCGATCATGAAAAGTTCCACGAATTACCTTTAGAAGAAAGAAATGCTTTAAGAGATAAATACGGTATCCCACACGATAAGTTCGTCATCATGGGATGTGGACAAGTCCAAACAAGAAAAGGCGTTAAAGATTATGTGGAATGTGCGAAACGCAATCCAGATAAGATGTTCGTTTGGGCGGGTGGTTTCTCCTTTGGAGCGATTACTGATGGTTATAAAGAACTTAAAGCCATCATGGATAATCCTCCAGAAAACGTGAAGTTTATTGGTATTATTCCAAGAACTGAAATGAATGGCATCTTCAATATGTGCGACTTATTATTCATGCCATCATTTGATGAATTATTCCCAATGTCTATCTTAGAAGCTGTTAATTCTAGAAAGCCAGTCTTATTAAGAAACTTAGAATTATATGAAGATATCTTGTTCGTTGATAAAGATACATATGCGAAAGCTCCTGATGTAGATGGCTTCTGTGAACAAATTAATAAGTTGGCCACTGATAAGAAGTATTACGAACACTACCAAGAAGGTAGTAAATATATCTCAGATTTCTATAGTAAAGAACACGTGAAGAATCTTTGGAGAGAGTATTATCAAAGAATCTATAACAAGTGGGCGCCACTGAAGAAATTAAAAACAAATAAGAAAAAGAAAAGTTAGGAACTACCTAACTTTTTTATTTAATTATCTATCATAGATAGTTAAAATAAATTGATGATTATCGAAGAAAAATACATCACAAAGAATAAAGTATATACCATCGCCGGATTTGGTAGCACAGTGATGTGGACGTTTGGATTTGTTTTAGCGTTAAGACAAGGATGGGGAGATTTTTGGAACGCTATCCTTCCTATATGTCTAATATGCATTCCAATCATTACCTTCTCTGTATTAATGCTTATGATGTCTTTACTTTGGTATGTCAAAATTGACGGAGATACCGTCACCATTCGTAATATGTTCGGTATTACCAAAAAATACTATCTCGATGATTTGTGGATTAAAGCAAAAGATCCTAATAAGAAGGGAACACCGAAAGTTTATATCTATCTAGGTGACAAGAAACTCGCAACGACCACAATTTATGATAAAAATTTCTATTTAATCAGCAAATTCAAAAGTCGTCCTTGATTAATATAAGTATAATTAATTTATTAAGAATCTATGAAGAAAAAACGCTATTTTAGAACATCAGTCTCTTCTATCATATTACAAGGTATTACCATTGCATTTTGTGGTGCCTCTTTTTTCTATTTTGGCTTTTTTCTAATTGGAATGATTAAACTTGGAAAAGAGAACACTTACCTAGGAATTAATATCTTTTTAATTGTTGTGCTATTTTTGGGAGGGCTAACTTTTATTTACACATTAACAACCTTCTATAAAGGGACGGTCTGTTTAGAAAAAGATAAGATAGTGAGCTATGGTGATAATAGAGTGGGTAGATCTAAGCTTCAATATCCCGCTTTTGCAAATTACACTGATATTAAAGATGTGCGCGTCTTGGCGCTTAGCAGAAAATCTGATGGCAGTAGTGCATTAATAGTAAGACCTATACCATATTTAGTGATTAGCACTAACAAGAGAGATGTTAGATTTGCAATCTATATGATGAGAAAAGAAACAGTAAGACAATTAATAATCGATTTGGTAAATAGATGTAATTCAGTGAATAATTATTTAACTTTTGATGTTGAACAGCTTGTGGAAGATTTTTCAAAAGCGGTTTGGGCAACTGAAGAAAAATAGAAAAGCCGAAGCTCATCTCGTAGTGACCTCGGCTTTTAATATTCATACGTTTTAGTTTATTATGGAATTAATGAAGAAAAAGCGTTATTTCAGGACATCTAAATCTTCTTTAGTCTGCCAAGCACTAATTATTGCTGCGCTTTTAATTACCATCTTTTTAGCGGTCTTCCTTAACGTTTGTTATTTCACATTATCCTTTAGAACAAGATTTGAAAGCCATGTCGCAATTGTGTTCGCGGTTATCTTCTATATTGGTATCTTGCCACTTGCGTATTTAGAAGCAATGTTTCTATTTAATAATATTGTTCTTGGCAAAGACAAAATGTATACACGTGGAGATCTTAAACTTGGTAAAAGTAAGATCCAATATCGTGTGGAAATAGAATATAAAGACATTAGACGGGTAGCGATTATGCCACTTAGAAGAGATTCTCGTGGAGTATATAAAGAAGTGCTTAATCCATTACCGTTTATGGTGATAGAAAAGAATAATGGAAGAAAAGTATTGTTCTCATTACGCTTTATGTCCGTTAAAACTTTGGATCATTTATTAACGGAATTATCAAGTAGATGTAGTGGTCCTACAATTAACATTAATCAATTAGTTAAAGAGTTTGAAAACTATTACAAGATATATAGTGTTAAATAAAACCGGGATTTATCTCACGATTGTCCCGGCTTTTAATTTGAATGCATCTTTCGCGTTATCTAATGAAGCAATAACTGCAGTTTTATTATTATCTTTTAAGAAGTTAAGCACCGCTTGTACTTTTGGATACATGCTTCCTCTAGCGAAATGGCCTTCTTCTAGATATTTAGCTAAATCGACTTTCTTAACGTCTTTTAAAATAACTTCGTTTTCTTTTCCATGGTTTAGATGAACGTTGTCCACAGCGGTTAAAATAACTAAATAATCAGCGTCTATGAGACTAGCGAGCTTGCTGGAAGCGTAATCTTTATCGATTACCGCGGCAACACCCTCTAGTTTGTTATCTTGTTTAATAACAGGGATGCCACCTCCACCTGCGCATATGACAACTTGTCCATTATCTAATAGAGTTTTAATAGATTCTTTTTCAATAATATCGATTGGAAGTGGTGAAGGAACGACTCTTCGATAACCTCTTCCAGCATCTTCTTTCATGATATAGCCTTTTTCTTTACTAATTTGTTCGGCTTGTTCTTTTGTATAGAAGGAACCAATTGGCTTACTTGGATGCAAGAAAAGTGGATCCTGTGGGTCCACTAAAACTTGCGAAATTAATGTTACGACAGATTTGTTAATATTGTTTTCTTTAAACGAGTTATATAAAGCATTTTGAATGTGATAGCCAATATAGCCTTCACTCATCGCGCCACATTCAGGGAATGGCATATTAGGTGTTTCTTTAGATGTTTCGAAAGCAAGATTAATCATACCGACTTGAGGTCCGTTACCATGGACTATCGCCACTTCGTGACCGTCCATAATTAAACCAGTAATAGCCTCAGCGACTTTTATTAATGCTTGTTTTTGTTCACTAGGATTATTGCCTAGTGCGTTACCACCTAAAGAAACTACATATTTTGCCATATTTAATTAGTCATCATCCTCGTCTTTATCTTCTTTATCGTCATCCTCTTTTTTACCGAGAACTTTGTTAATTGCACCAACAGTGGAGTGATAAGCTGGAATGGCTAAGAAGACTACCCACATTGGATGCCATAACATTGGATTACCATATGTACCAAGAGCGACTGGTATGGTAAGGCTCACTAAGAAGAAGGCAAATATCGCTACGAAAGCCATGTTGAAGTGGTTAGCGTTTCTTTTTACAATTGCTCTAGCAATAGAACAAATGATTTCTGGGATAAAGAAGACTATCCACATGATACCCCACCAACCAAGAAGCGCACTAACAACGATATAAGCGACTAAGGCTAATGTGAATAATGTGCCTTCAACAGCACCGATGATCGCCATCTTGGTATCGAATTGATGTTTCTTAACTGAACCATCAGCGTTATAGCAGGTCACGCCATCATCATTAATGGTGACTTTCTTACCGCTTTTGCTGAATAAGACTACTTCATCGTCTTTGATTTCAACTTTCTTTTCTTCTTGAGCGGGCGCTTCTTCTTTATTATCTTTGACTTGTTCTTCAACGATAGTGTCAATATCTTCTTCGGTAGCGAGGAGTTCATCGAGAGATACTCCATATAATTTCGCTAAGCAAATAAGATTGTCTGTGTCTGGAGAAGCTTCGGCTCTTTCCCATTTACTAACTGCTTGTCTTGATAATCCTAATTTATCCGCGAGTTCTTCTTGGGAGTAACCGTATTTTTTTCTTAATTTAACTAATCTGTCTGCGATTTCAATTGTCATAATCGTTTCCTCCTGTTTTTGACACCAACAATCTAGCAATTTTTCATTTGGTTGCGCCACCAACTCTGGTTAGAAATTACGCAACTTTTGGTTGCAAATCAAGCATTTCTCGCGAAAAAGTCACTAATAACACCGTCATAGCGTTCTTCATCGCTTAATCTGACTCTAGAATGTAAGGCCCCTTCAAACCACACAATTTCTTTCTTATTTGAGGAACAGGCAGCGTAGACTTCTTTGCTTTTTCCAGGTAAGCAATAGACATCTTTTGTACCCCAGATAAAAAGAACAGGAAGATTATCAAACTTAGGCACATAATTAATTGTTTTAGCGTCTTCAATATCGCATTTAGTGAAGTGTTTAAACCACATCCAAATTTGATAATAGACAGGGAATAAAGCATGACCACTCTCGATGTAGTGGTTCTTATATATTTCTTTATAGGTGATAAAAGCGCTGTCCATAACGACCGCTTTTAAGTATGGTTCTTTAAATGTTGCCGCGGTTATCGCGGTCACACATGTACCAACACATATACCATGGATAAATAATTCTTTTTGATTTAATTCATCATGCATATATTTAAGCCATAACTTGACGTCATCAGCTTCTTTAATACCACATGTGGAATATGTACCTTCACTAAGACCATGCGCTCTTTGATCGATAACTAAAACGTTAATGCCTAATTCTTTATATGGTTGAGCGTAGTAGTAGGAGTACACTAATGTTTCTCTTCTACCTGGAAGAATAATCACTGTTTTATCAAAACCATAATCAAACCATTCACCAACGAGTTTTAAACCATCATCTGATTGAATAGATAATTCTTTAATAAATGATTTATCTTTTTCTGCCCACTTAAGACCTCTTTTCCACATTGTTTCTAATGCGGGATTGCCTGGTTCAGAACAATGTTCTCTACCCCAGTGGCTATTCTTATCTCGCATTAAGGTTTTGCTATAGACCTTATAGGCCACGAGGAAAGTAAAGAATACAGAAAAGATTAATCCTAAGACTAATAAAGCACCAACAACGATGAGAATAATAATTACTGGTTGAGGCATTTTATTCCTTCATGATTTTTTCTAAGATTTCTTTTTCTTTTTCACAGTATGGAGAAACTGGTTCATCACCAGCGTAGAATGCTGCGGCTAAACCTGGACCAACATTACAACCTGTGGATTGGCCAACTGGGACAAAGATTAAATGTTCTGGTTTGAAGTGTTCTTCAATCATCTTTTTCATTTCTAAAGCTTGTTCTTCTCTTAAAGAATAAGTGACAACAAAGGCTTTGTTTTTAGTGTCACCAATCGTGGCTTTAATATATTCAGGGAATAATTTCATCACTGTTTTATAACCACGAGCCTTACCAATGATTTGGGTTTGGCCTGTTTCATTACAGAGATCGCCTAATGGTTTAACACCCACTAAAGAACCCATAAAGGCTTTACCTTTACCGATTCTACCTTTTCTCGCTAAGAAGAATAAGTCATCAATGAAACCACATTGGTGAATTCTTAATCTGAAATCTCTTAAGTAATTAACAGTGCTAACAAAGTCCATACCTTTTTCACGGCATAAGCTAGCTTCAACGGCGATTAAATCAATCGCGCCACTATATCTTAATGAGTCGATAACTTCGATTTTAATATTTGGATATTTTTCAATTACTTCTCTAGCGGCTACGGTGAATGCACTGAAACCACCAGACATAGAAGAAGAAATAGTAATAACAATAACGTTTCTATTAGCTTCTGCTAAAGCGGATAATCTATCAATAATTGTTTGAGGAGCGGGAATTGAACTTGAGAAGTTGTTCTTTTTATTGGTCATTAAAGTGAAGTATTCATTTGGCTTCATTGTGTCCCAATATAAGTCTGTTGGTTTATTAGAGCCATCTGGCCAAACCACTGTGCTCATTGGGGTTTCTTCAATGCCGTATTTAGCGATGATTTCTCTAGTGAAGTCGCCACCGGCGTCGGTAATAATTGCAAAATTTTCTTTCATAATATTACTCCTTGTTGTTTTTATTATCGTTTCTATTTTTTAACTTCCATACTAGGTAAGCAAGCGGGAAGTTTAATAAGAAAGTTAACAGAAGGGCTATTGTGTACGCCACTGAAGGGAAAATGTGTAGGACCTCATACAAAATCGAGACAATTAAGAAAATAATAATTGTCTTAATAGTGGCGTATCCACCTTCCACTAAAACTCTTCTACCCATCTTCTTTGTGGGCCACACAAAAGCGGTGACACCCATTAAAGCTTGATAGTAGAAAAGATATGAACAGCCTAAGAATAGGTAGACGTATAAACCAACATTTCTCCAAATAGCATTCAATACAATCATCATTGCGATACTAAATAAGGCGCACACAAGTGGGGCAATCGCATTCATCCAAATACTTCTTTGGATTCTGAATGTATCTAAGTTAGGTTTGAAGTGTGATGATTTATTACCATCTAAATAAATAGTCTCAATAGGTACTTCTTCAAACTTTAATCTCTTAATTTGAAGATTACATATGACATTCATTTCATATTCATAATGGTCACCAGGAAGAGTGACAATATTGAAAATCTCTTTAATTGGGAAACCACGTAAACCACATTGATCATCAGGAACATATGATTTAGTAATTAATGTTCTAGATAATCTCGACATGAAATTACCGTTTCTACTTCTTTTAGGTACACTTTTATCAAATTTACGAGAACCTAAAACGATACTATCAGTTTCGTGTAATTTATCATTAACTCTAATAATGTCTTTAACAGCGTGTTGACCATCCGCATCACAAGTAATGACGTAATTATGATTATTAGGATGTAGGTTTACATAAGAAAAACCAAATCTTAATGCCGCACCTTTACCGCGGTTAATATTTTGTTTTAAAACAGTCGCGTATTTTTCCGCTTCTTTAAAAATATCATCGTATTGTTCGTCAGAACCGTCGTTTACAACGACCACATCGAAATTTTCTTTTTTAAGATTGATTAATAATTCGATTAATAAGTGATCAGGACGATACGCTGGGATGAGAATATATGTATCGTTTTTAGGATAGTTATTCGTTTCCATCAATATGTAATTATAGTCAAAAAGGATATTTTTTAAAATATATTTGCCAATAGAGGCATTATTTGTTAGTATTTATGAGCAAACTTACTTTGAACGACATTACAGTTCAAGGCGGAAGGAGAAAAAAGTTATGAAAAAAGGTGTCCATCCAGAATACCATCGTTGCACAGTCACATGCATCTCCTGTGGTAACACATTCGAAACAGGTTCCACATTAAAGGAAATCAAAGTTGATACATGCGCTAACTGCCACCCATTCTACACCGGCAAACAAAGATTTGTTCAATCCGATGGTCGTGTCGATCGTTTCAACCGTAAATATGGCTTAAACGAAAAGAAATAAGAAAAATAGTATCAAGAAAATTAAAACCCCGAACGAATCGGGGTTTTTACTTTGCCTTTTAAAAGGTTACGCTCTTTCGGCTAAAGATTTAGCTTTGCTAACTAAGGAAACAAAGTCGTCTCTATATTTATCAGTAATTGATTGTTGGTCA
>JBGUGI010000093.1:0-2805 GCA_045111495.1 Bacilli bacterium
CATCACGCAAGAAATCACCGAAATCGTCGGTGCTAGTAATATGTAGGAGGCAAACTTATGGAAAAGAAAGTCTTAGGAACAATTAAACAAGTTGTCGGACCAATCGTTGACGTCCAGTTTAAAGATCAACATCTTCCAGAATTATTAACAGCGTTAATCATTCCTTTAGAAGGTGATAAAACTTTAACTGTGGAAGTCATGCAACACATTGGGGATGATGCAGTCCGCTGTGTCTCAATGGGTCCAACCGAAGGTTTAGTAAGAGGGATGGAAGTTATCTCCACTGAAGCACCTATCTCTGTCCCAGTTGGTAAAGAAACATTAGGTAGAATGTTCAATGTTTTAGGTGAACCAATTGATGGTAAAGAACCAGTTAAAGACGCGAAAAGAATGTCCATCCATAGACAACCTCCAAAGTTTAAAGACCAATCCGTCAAAACTGAAATCTTTGAAACCGGTATTAAAGTTATTGACTTGCTTTGCCCATATGTTAAAGGTGGCAAGATCGGTTTATTCGGTGGCGCTGGTGTTGGCAAAACCGTTTTAATTCAAGAATTAATGAATAACATCGCTAACGAAAAAGGTGGTATTTCCGTTTTCGCTGGTGTTGGTGAAAGAAGTAGAGAAGGTAATGACCTCTACTATGAAATGCAAAAGACCGGTGTTATTGATAAGACCGCTTTAGTCTTTGGTCAAATGAACGAACCACCAGGTGCCCGTATGAGAGTGGCGCTTTCTGGTTTAACGATGGCGGAATATTTCCGCGACCAAGAGCATAGCGATGTCCTTTTGTTCATTGATAACATCTTTAGATTTACCCAAGCTGGTAGTGAAGTCTCTGCCCTTTTAGGTAGAATGCCTTCCGCAGTTGGTTACCAACCAACCTTAGCGACAGAAATGGGCCAATTACAAGAAAGAATTACATCGACAAGTAGTGGTTCTATTACATCCGTGCAAGCGATTTACGTCCCAGCGGATGACTTAACTGACCCTGCTCCTGCGACTACATTCTCGCACTTAGACGCAAAAACCGTTCTTGATAGAGGTACCGCTGCTTTAGGTATCTATCCAGCGGTTGATCCATTAAATAGTTCATCGACCGCTCTTGAACCATCAATTGTTGGTCAAGAACACTATGATGTCGCTAGAGGCGTCATTGAAACACTCGAAAGATATAAAGAATTAAGCGATATTATTGCTATCTTAGGCATGGATGAATTATCTGATGAAGATAAGAAAATCGTCGCTAGAGCGAGAAAGATTAGAAACTTCCTTTCTCAACCATTCCATGTGGCTGCGAGATTCTCTGGCTTAGAAGGTGTGTTCGTCAAAAGAGAAGATACAGTCCGTTCTGTTAAAGCCATCTTAGATGGTGAAGTTGATGACCTTCCAGAAATGGCTTTCTTATACGTGGGCACAATTGAAGAAGCCCGTAAAAAAGCGGAGTCGTATAAACAATGAGCAACTTCCTTTTAGAAATCTTTACACCTTTTGGTAAATACTTCGACCGCTATGTCGAAGAAATCGTGGTCCAAACAGAAGAATACTGTTTAGGTATTTTACCTAACCACGCTCCTTTAATCGCGAAGGTCAAAGTTTCTAAATTAACAATTGTCCAAAGTGGGGAAAGAAAGTGTTATGCTATCGGTGAAGGCTTACTCAATGTTAGTAAAGATGGTGTTGTTTTACTTTTAGAGTCCATTGAAGGTAAAAATGACATCGATATTGATAGAGCAAGAAATGCGAAAAAGCGCGCAGAAGAACGCTTGACCACCCTTGTGAACATTGACGTAGAAAGAGCCCAAAAGGCACTAATAAGAGCGAATAATCGTATTAGTGTCTATGAAAATGACTAGGAGGATTCCATATGCATTCTTGGCATGATGTTAAAATTAGCCGCGTGACTCCAGAAAACTTCCTCGCGGTAATCGAAATCTCTAAAGGTAGCAAAAACAAATACGAACTTGATAAAGAAACAGGTCATTTAATTTTAGACCGTGTTTTATTCACATCCACTCACTATCCACAAAACTATGGTTTTATTCCACGTACATTCGCGGATGACTATGACCCATTAGACGTTTTAGTGCTTTGCTCTGAAGCGATTGTACCAATGTCACTCGTAGAGTGCTTCCCAATTGGTGTGCTTATTATGACCGACAACGGTCTTAATGATGAAAAGATTATTGCTGTAGCAAAAAACGATCCATTCTATAACGGCTATAACGATATTTCTGAAGTCCCACCTCACATCATGGATGAAATCAAACACTTCTTCCAAGTTTATAAATCTCTTGAAGGTAAAGATACTTCTGTGGAAGTTTTCAAAGATAGAAAAGCTGCAGAATCAATTATTGAAGAAGCCCTTAAAAGATATCATCACGATATCGAACCACGCATTGTCGCAGAAAGAAAAGCGAGAGGCTATTAATGCTTCATATTGTCTTATATCGTCCTGAAAAACCACAAAACACTGGTAACATTATGAGAACTTGTGTCGCTATCCACGCGACACTTCACATTATTGGACCAATTACTTTTTCTATTGATTCAAAAGACCTCAAAAGAGTGGGTATGGACTATATTGATGACTTAAAAATGAATTTCTATAAAGACTATGAAACATTCGTTAAAGAAAATCCTAGCGCTAATGTTTATTACGTCACTAGATACGCTAAAACAGTCTATTCTTCCTACGATTTATCTAATCCGGTGAAAGATATCTACTTAATGTTTGGAAGAGAATCAACAGGTATTCCTCATGATATTTTAAAAACTCATGAAGACCGTTTAATGTCTAGTCCG
>JBGUGI010000094.1:0-4282 GCA_045111495.1 Bacilli bacterium
AAGCACCATCTTGAGTTTTTCTTCTTTTGTCCATTTCATGATAAAAACCCCTCCAGTTGGTTGTCCAACTTTTGGGGTTCATATCAATTCAATCCGCCTCTTTTTTTGTTTGTTATTTACTTAGTGCTAACGTTAGGTCTATTCTTGCCCCACTTCTTTTCTAAGAAGTTCACACGTTTAGCGCACCAGTTGATTGTTTCGGCTTCTGCTTCTTTGTATTTAGCAGGATCTTTGTATGGTTCTCTGATTTCATCAAAGTTATTGATACTCATATCAGCAGCATCATTCTTTGGCCATTTTTTATGGTCTCTTTGAATTTCAGCATCATTATTAGCGAAGTGTTCATTTAACATCTTGAACATATTTTCAAAGAGTTTTTCTTCTCTCACTTCGTTCCATCTAGTTTTAACCATATCGTTGAAGAAACTAAGTTTGCTTAATAAATACATCCATGTGTTATATGTATTTTCCACATATGTATCACCTTCAGCGTTCACATAGAAATTGTTTCTATTACCGAAATTACTATCGAAATCCCATGGGCAATCAAATCTTAACTTATGATCACCGTTAGCGGTATTGTCATAAGACATATAGAATGATGAATAGCCTAAGTCAGGAGCCACTGTGAAAGCATGGAGGATATAGCCCATAACCCAAGAATTTAAGTTGAAGTGTTGGTCCATGACTTCTTGAACTGTCTTAGAAGAGTTAATCACTTGGTTATCATTAGTGATTTCTTTAGCTTTTTTATTAATCGCTGCTTCATATAAGACTTGGTATAAAGCTTCCATTCTGTCTCTAATGAAGTCTAATTGATTACTATTACTGATTTGTGTACTGTTGTTATTTAATTGACCTCTATCAGTGATATTTGTGTATTCTGCTTCGCAGTGTTTATCTGGTTCTGTGCAGTCAGTAATATCAGATAACATGGTATATGTATTAACTTGACCTGTCGCTAATGGACCACTTGGACGACCTTGTTCCATTCTTGGAGAATATTTCATTCTGAATGTTGGGTCACCATCCGCACCCTTCTTTTGTTCACTAGCTTCATCTGGCGCACCCGCTGAATCAGCGTAATGGTCTAATTCAAAGCAGTAGCCAATATTAACACTTGTAGCGTTTTCCGCTGGTTCTGGAAGGTTGACTCTACCTGTTTTAACTTCTTTTTGTTCACATAAATAATAGAAGCCCCAATATTGATCGTTAAGATAGACAGATACTGGTGTGAAGTCACTAACCCAGACATTGTCACCATCATTAACTAAACCTCTAGCAACGTATAAACCTAAAGCGGTTCTAGATAATGTTGTATCCTTAGCATCCGCTAAAAGGATCCATTTCTTAAATTTGTTACCTTTATTTAAACCTAATAGATTTACTTTGCTTTGGAATTTCATTCTAAAGCCTTTTTTAGCCCAACCTGCGGTTTGGTTGCCTCTCACCTTCATAGTGCCTGGAATATCAGTTTTCTTATAATCGTCAGCACAGTTGGTTAAAGTGAATTTACCATTAACTTCTGGTCTAGATAAGTCACTCTTTGTCGCAGTGGTCGCAAAGCTAATTTCACTTGCTACGTCACTAGTGAATCTCAATTCAGGAAGTTGTGACTTAATTGGCTCAATGTTAGATGAACTAATTGAAGATTCTGAGCTAGGATTACTAGTCACTGGTGGTTCTTCGGAACTATCCTTTGAGTTTTCAGAAGAAGCACTATGACCAGCACAACCAATCGCTAAAAACGCTAAAGTCGCGCAAGTGAGTTTCTTTAATATGTTTTTCATATCAATTCCCCTTTATTTTTATATGTTGTTTTGTTTCATTTTAAAGTAAGTTGCTTAAACAAACCTTAATAGAAACAGACTTCACTAAATAATATACATAAAGATATCTAATTATAGTTACGATTATTTTATGCATGACGTGCGATTAAGTTACTACTAGCGTTTATTGTTCTAGCAGTTTACTATTAGATAGTTGTTAAATTAGTGTAGGTATTATCTTATGAAATTTACATCCTTCATGCGTTTCGCAGGTTTTGGAATTAAAACCATCTTATTTAAAAAGAAAGATCCAATATTAGGAACAGTTATTGTCACTGATAAATGTAATTTGCACTGCAAACACTGCTCCGTTAATAACATTACCGCGGTTATTCATCCATACACTCAAATTAGAAACGAAATGCAAATTTTATACGACATGGGTGTGCGTATTCTCTTTTTCTGTGGTGGTGAAACATTCATGTGGAAGGATGGAGACAAGACATTAAGAGACTTAGTCATTGAAGCTAAGAAGATGGGTTTCTTAATTGTTAATGTCGTCACTAATGGGACATGGCCAATTGATTTACCAGAAGCTAATTTAATTCTTTTAAGCTTAGATGGTGATAAAGAACACCATAACATTATCCGTGGGGATACTTACGATAAGATATTTGATAACATCTCTAAAGCCACCGCGGATAACATTTGTTTCTATATGGCTATTAATCAAATTAATAAAGATTCTGTAGAAGATGTCTGTCTTAAAGCGAGAGACACTAAACACGTCAAAGCGGTTTCCTTTAACTTCCATACTCCATATCCAGACACTAAAGAGTTAGCCCTCTCTAAAGAAGAGAAAGCTAAAGTTTGTGAAACAATTAAAAGAATGAAGAAGAAAGAGAAAGCCCCAATCTTTAACTTAATTAGTGCTTTCCCGTATTTAATTAACAATTCATTCCCTACTCCATGTCATCAATGTGTCGTTATTGAAAACGGTAAGATATCCACCTGTGGTAGATGTATTGATGTTCCAGGATTGTGTGAGAAGTGTGGTTACTTCTTTGTCGCCGAATATACCTTATTATTTAAAGGTAAATTTAAGATTATTTGGGAGATGCTTAGAACATATCTTAAATATATTTAAAGGATAATATATGAGTTTTCTAACTAATATCACAAGAATGTGGCTCACTAGGAGCACTAAACCGTTCATATTTAAAAATGAATATGATCAGGTTTTGTCATATTCTGAACTTAATAATTTAGGCTTATATATTCATATTCCATTTTGTAAGAGCATTTGTAATTTCTGTCCATACTGTAAAGTCATTTATAACAAAGAACAATGTGATAAATATATCGAAGCGTTAATTAAAGAAATACATATGGTCGGTAATCAACATCAAGGTAAGAAAGAAGTCACATCCTTATACTTTGGTGGCGGTACACCCGCTTTAGCGGCCTCTTATCTAAAAGATATTATTAACGCGGTTAATGAGCACTTTATTATTACTGAAGGTATTGGTTTAGAATTACATCCTGATAATGTTAATGAAGAAACACTTCTTACCCTTAAAGAAGCGGGTGTCACTAAAATTAGTATTGGTATCCAATCATTCCAAGATAAGTATCAATCAATATTAGGTAGAAAGACCGTTAATCCAAAAGCCTTGAAAGAAGCCTTAGACAAAGTACCTTTTGAAACAGTCAGTATGGACTTTATCTTCGCTTTACCTAATCAAATATATGAAGATTTAAAAAGTGACATTGATACCGCTTTTGAAGTAGGAGCGAATCATATCGCTATTTATCCATTTATTGATTTCACCTTCACCACTTCCACAGTTAAAGCGATGCCAAAGAAACAAAAAAGAAAGCTATTAGATCAAATAACTAATTATTGTATTGATAAAGGATATACGCGTAGCTCTATATGGACATTCTCTAGTGTGGAAGAGGCTAAATACTCCTCAATGACTAGAGACAACTTCTTAGGTTTCGGTTGCAGCGCTACTACGCTATTAAAAGACCAATTTAAGATTAATACCTTTAATGTTAACGAATATATCAAACGTATTAATGAAGACAAACTAGCGACGTCTCTCACTATTAGGTTCACTAAAAGGCAAAGAATGATTTATTACTTATTCTGGACAGCCTATTCCACGAAGGTGGATAAACGTGACTTTGAAAAGTTCTTCGGAGTCTCTCTTAAAAAGATGTATGGCTTTGAAATATGGTTAGCGAAACTATTTGGCTATATTAAAGAAAAAGATGGTGTCTACACAATGACACTTAAAGGAGCCTTCTATTACCACTACTACGAAAACTTCTATACCTTATCCTATATCGATAAGATGTGGGGAATCATGAGAAAAGAAGCCTTCCCAGAAAGAATTGAATTATAAAAAGAACCAAGATTGTGAGATGAGACCCAAATGTTAGACCAACTAACAGGAGGGTCTTTTCTTATATGAGATTTACAAAAGAATTCAAATTGGAGTGTGTTC
>JBGUGI010000095.1:0-4349 GCA_045111495.1 Bacilli bacterium
CTACACAAAGCTTGTGGAACCAGCCTCGGTGGATGAATGTTTCGCAGACTTTACTGACACAGTTAAAGGGCAGAAAGATGTTGTTGCTTTCTTTAGAAAATTACAAGATGGCTTGTTTAAAGAAACAGGACTTAAATGTTCTATCGGTGTCTCCACAACACGTTTCTTAGCCAAGATGGCTAGTGACTATCAAAAACCAATGGGTTTAACGATTATTCATAAAAGAGATATTGAGAATATCTTATTTCCACTTAAAGTGGAATCAATGTTTGGCGTTGGCAAAAGAACCGCTCCTAGATTAAAGAGTGTGGGTATTAAGACTATTGGAGACTTATATAAGAAACTTGAAGCAGATGATGAAGAAGTTAAAAACATCTGTGGCAAATTCTTTTATACACTCAAAGAGTGGCTTGAAGGCAAGGGCTCTGATGAGATTGAACTTGAGAAGTGGGATCCTAAGTCTATTGGAAATTCCACAACATTACCTTATGACACTGATAACGCTACTGAGATTAAAAAGTATTTCTTATCTTTAGCCAAAGAAGTCAGTGAACGCGCTCAGAGAGAAGATAAACTTGGTCATACAATTCAAATTGTGGTCAAAGACCAAACCTTTAAATCCTTTAATAAGTCTATAACTTTAGATAATCCGACGAATAAGTGGCAACAAATATATGATTGTGCCTGTTCGTTGTACGATAAGCATTTCACACATCTAACTCTTAGACTTGTGGGAATCACGCTGCAAAACCTTATTGATTACACCGATATGGCGGTGCAAATGTCACTTTTCGACTATTCTAGACACGAAGAGGAAAGCAAAACTAAATTACTCATTAACGAACTAAATCGTTCCTTAAAGAAGCCATTATTGAAAAGAGCAAGCGAGGTGAAGAAAAATGGAAATCGTTGACGCTATTGATTTGTTCCATCAATACATTCTCGTAGAGAAAGGTCTTTCTCCTCAAACTTGGATCTCTTATTTAGAAGACTTACAAGCCTTCTTTAATTACTACAGCGACAAGAAAGACACCGCGGATTTGCTTGAAACTGACCTGTATGAGTTTTTAAAGTTTGAACTCTCTTTAGGCAAGTCAGTTTCCACAGCGTTAAGAAGGCTCTCTTCCACGAGAAGTTTCTATCTCTTTCTTAAGAAAGAAGGACATTATACAGGCAATATTCCTGAAATCGAGACTCCTAAAAAGCCTAAACATCTTCCCAACTGCTTAAGTGAAGAAGAGATTGACCGCTTATTAGAAGCCCCTGATATGGAATCTCCTTCTGGTATTAGAGAT
The DNA here is from genome assembly GCA_045111495.1 of Bacilli bacterium. Classification (GTDB taxonomy): domain Bacteria; phylum Bacillota_I; class Bacilli_A; order RFN20; family CAG-826; genus RUG14515. The sequence continues at coordinate 1,296 of JBGUGI010000095.1, forward strand.
CGAGCGATGCTTGAAACAATGTATGCTTCTGGTTTACGTGTTAGTGAATTATTAAACCTTAAGAAAGGGCAAGTGAATCTTTCCAAAGGAATTATTACAGTGTTTGGTAAAGGCGCGAAAGAAAGAAAAGTGCCAATTGCTGATTATGCGATTGATTTTATCAAGAAATATATAAACGAAGTGAGAAACAAAAGCGAGCATAAAAGCAGTGAATTTCTATTTTTAAATAGAAGCGGGGAACCGCTTAGTCGTGTATATTTCTTCAAGCAAGTGCGTAAATACGCTGAGCTTGCGGGCATCGATATGGTCATCTCCCCACATACGCTTAGGCACTCTTTTGCCACGCATTTGCTCAATCATGGAGCGCAACTTCGTATGGTCCAAGGCATGCTCGGACACACTAATATTGCCACCACACAAATATATACACATGTTTCTAGCGAGAAACTTAAATCAGATTATGATAAGATAATGAAGTGAGGTATTCTTATGAATAATTACAAATATAAGAGAATATTTGTCATCGTCGCTGATTCCATGGGAACCGGCTATTTAGATGACGCGGATAAGTTTGGTGATAAAGGTTCAAACACTTTGCTCCATATTGGTGAAAAGATGCCGAATGGTTTAAATGTTCCTAATTTAAATAAATTAGGTATTGGTGACTTAGATCCAATTAGAGGCACAAGCAAAGTGGCACACCCAAACGCTTATGTTTCCAAAGCTAGAGAAGTCAGTAATGGTAAAGACACTATGACTGGCCACTGGGAAATCATGGGTATTAACACCCAAGTCCCATTTAAAACATTTACCGATACCGGCTTTCCAAAAGAACTCATTGATGAATTAGAAAGAAGAACTGGCCACAAAGTGATTGGCAACAAAGCCGCTTCTGGTACAGAAATTCTCGTGGAACTCGGTGAAGAACAATGTCGAGACAATTCTTTGATTGTCTACACATCCAGTGACTCTGTTTTACAAATCGCTGCACATGAAGAAGTCACAGGTTTAGAAGAACTATACCGCTGCTGCGACATCGCTAGAGAAATATGCATGAAACCAGAATGGATGGTGGGAAGAATTATCGCTCGTCCATATATTGGCACAGACAAAACTAATTTCAAGCGCGTTACAGGTCATAGACACGACATCGCTTTAAAGCCAAGCGCTCCAACAGTGATGAATGTTTTACAAGATCATGGCTTCATGACAAGCTGTGTTGGCAAGATTGGCGACATTTTCGACATGTATGGCGTCGTTAAGACACAAAAGACTGTCTCTAACGAGGATGGCATGGATAAGACCATAGAAGAGGCTAAAAACCATGATTTCACCGGTCTCTGCTTTGTCAACTTAGTGGAATTCGATAGTGAATATGGTCATAGACGTAATCCAATCGGATATGGAGAATGTATTGAAAGATTCGATAAGAGAGTGGGGGAACTCCTTCCTTTCTTAAAAGAAGACGATTTATTAATTATCACCGCTGACCATGGCAACGATCCAACCTGGACTGGTACAGACCACACTAGAGAAAAGATTCCTCTTCTTATTTATAGCAAGAGCATCAAAAATGGTGGTTATTACCCAGAAAGAATGTCTTTCGCCGATATTGGCGCGACAATCCTTAAAAACTTCAACATTGAGAAACCTGACTACCTATTGGGTACCCCAATAGAAGAGTTATTCTAATATATATTAGAAAAAATGTGAAAAAAGGGCCTAATATTAGGTTCTTTTTTCATTTATTTAGGTACTTTCTTTTTCGTATATATAGGCGTATGCTCTTGTATTTGTGCGCACCTTGCACACGCTAATATTTTATGAAAAAAAGGAGGTTTAATATGGCAGAAAAGAAAAATAATGAATTATTAGCAAACACAGAGGAAATTAAGGAAGAAACTGAAAACGAAGATGAGGAAGTAATCCGAAAGGAGCTCATCTTCAGAAAAAGAGATAGAGAATTACTTCAAAGATATCTTAAAGGTCAAGAATTGCTTGATATTCAAGATTTCATTAATAAGTATATCTATCTCTACAGAAACTTTGAGCCTTGGTTCGAAGTTGATGCTGGTGAAATCTATTTTTCGGAGTTCCCAGTTGGCTTTGGTTCTGAGCTACACGGTAAACATCCGGTTGTCGTCTTAAACAAATCAGGTGTTAAATGTCCCGTCATGACAGTTGTCCCATTAACAAGCAAAGGCTGTAACGTTGTAAGTGACTATGATCTTGGTGTCATTAAAGGTTTATCTAAAAATAATGAACACTCAATTGCAGTTATCAATCAAACAAGATGTATTGATAAAAGCAGACTCGTCAAAGAGATTGTCTTGAATGTTTTAAGAGCAAAACAATTTAAGCATCCAAGCAATCCAGGCGATGAAGTACGCTTAGATTCATTTAAGATTTGTAGGTTGACAAAGGATAAACTTACAAAATTAAGGAATGTGGTCAAACGCTATTTGGGTTACAACAAGCTCAAAGGCTAATAAGAAAAATTAGTAGTTTTCTAGTACATCTAGATTTGCTACTAAATGGGGATAATTCCTGGACAGTTTTCGCGCAGATGTTAAATTCTGTTAGCGGACTGTTTTTTCTTTTACTTTGTAATATAGTTGTTTTTCTTATATTTAGTTAACATAATGGCAATTATGCGAAGTAGATATAAAAGAGAAAATTGATGTGGAAAATGTGGAAAAGTCAGTTTATCCACAATCGGCACTACTTGAGGTTGATCATCACCAAAACAGCCATTTTTCCAATTGCCTATTTTTGCCATTTTCAAGATTTTCTAAACAAGTTGTATGTTAAACGAGCATAAAAATAAAGGACTCATTTCTGAGACCTGATTATTCATTGTTTAAACTCGATTTTATAGATCCAAATAGTAGGCAAAACAGTCTGCAGTGAATCTATTGTCCACCATTTTATCCTTGCTAATGAGGAAGTCTCGATTAGCTTTTAGGACCGTGATGAAGCCTTTATCAAAGTCGTCATACATTGCCTTTATAAGGTCGCTTGAATCATAAGGACGGGTTGGTTCAATCTTATCGG
>JBGUGI010000096.1:0-15053 GCA_045111495.1 Bacilli bacterium
AACAATACATCCTAGATGAATCCTACGACACATTAGGCCGTACATCTGCTAGACACATTGATGTCTTAGCTATTGCTAAGAACAGCGAATACGCTAAAGGTGCTGTCAACTTAATGAATACATTCGTTAATGACACCATCTTCAATAACGCCCGTACAGAAAAGATTACACTTGATGACTTCAAGCTTGTCTCTAATGCATGGGTCGGTGCCTTCATGGCCGATAAAGCCAACCACCAAAAAGAGTACCAATTAATGCAAAAAGCCATCCCTGAATACGAAACAAGTAATTCTAAGGGTGAATTCTTCCAAGGTACTGCTTATGGTGACATGATGGAAGAGCTCGAAAAGATCGATGCTAACCCAAAACTTTCTGAAAATGAAAGCACATACACAAACAGTGGCGCATACACATGGGAAACAGGCTATGATATTAAGACAGCCGAACTCCAATTAAAAGACTACACAACCACAGGTTGGTACGTTAAGTCCGTTGGTGTTGCTTCCTTACCAGATAGCCTTAAGAACCAATTATTCGACATCAACGTCGCTAACGCTCTTAATGGTGACAAGTGTGTTGAATACTCATTCGACGCCACAGCTAACAAATGGGGCACAAACGAAGATGCCGGTAACACAAATCTCATCAACGTCGTTGGTAAGATCAAAGACCAATATTTCTTAAGAAATACAAGCAGAATCGCTGGTAACCCAGTTGAAAGTGATATCTTATTCGAAAGCGATGGCACATACTACATTGTCTTAGTCCAAGATGCTATCAGAAGTAAAAACTTGAACAAAGCCAATTATGCTGAAGCTTCAGCCGCTGAACTCGATAAGTTAGAAACTTACATCAACGAAATCGTTCAATTAGTCGCTGATAACGATACATATCAAAACTTATCCAAGAAACACTGGATCAAGAAGATGGACCTCAAGTTCCACGACACAGTCGTCTACGATTACTTCAAAGCCACCTTCCCAGAAATCTTCGAAGACTAATTCAATAAAAACAATTAAGGAGGCTCAGTCCTCCTTTTTTGTGCTATTATTTCCTTGAGGATAATAATTATGGAAAAAGATGTATTTTGTAAAATCGTCGCAGGTGAAATACCTTGCTATAAATTATTTGAAGACGAAGACGTTTTAGCGTTCCTTGATATTTCTCAAGTTACTAAGGGTCATGCCTTAGTTATTCCTAAAGAACACTACGACACCTTCTTGTCAACACCAGAAAAACTCATGCATAAGGTGTTTGATGTCGCTCAACGTATTGGTCAAATCTCTATTCAATTTTTAGGGGCCAAAGGCGTTAATATCTTAACTAACTGCTATGAAGTCGCTGGACAGACAGTTAAGCACTTCCACGTGCACGTTATTCCTAGATATGAAAGTCACGATGGCTTTGAACTAGAAATGAAAAACAATGCGGAAGGACTCAATCTTCCAGTTATCGCCGATACGATTAAAAACAACCTCTAAGAGGCAAGAAAAAAGGATTGATGATTAATTTACCAATCCTTTTTATTTTGCTTATTTATTTGGCTTATAGAATGAACGGTTATCTAACGAGAAGACTTTATTAGAGAAGTTACCTGGTTCCACATCAGCGACCGCTTTATTAACCACAACCATCTTACTATCTAAATTATCTATTAAGGATAATAGGAGCGCTTCTTTAGTAAGTGGCATAACTGGAGAGCCAAATTCTTGTTGTCCATGATGTGATAAGACCATATGTTCAAGTAAGAGAGGAATTTCACTCTTAATCTTTAATTCATCCGCAGCTTCACGAAGTTCCGCGGCCATGATGGAGATATGGCCTAATAGTTTACCTTCTGTTGAATACTTATAGACAATTGGTCCTTCAAGTTCGATAGTCTTACCTAAATCGTGAAGTAAGCAGCCCGTAATCATCAAATCATGATCACAGTCATAAACTGGACATAAGTAATTAGCAAGGTCCGCCATTGTGATAGAGTGCATTAATAAACCACTACTATATTCATGATGGATAGAGACCGCGGCGGGATAGGTATAGATCTTATCACCGAACTTATTAATCATATATTTTAAGAGTTTTAAGCAGTCTTCATTCTTAATAGAATTCACGTGCGCGTTGAATCTTTCGATTAAGGTCTCTTTTGCGACCGGAGGAGCCTTAACAAACTTTTCGACGTCTATTTGTTCAAGTGGGACAAGTTCAGCGCTTAAAATCTTTAATTGCAGTTGGTCTTTATATTTATTTGTTTCACCCACAACTTGAACAACATTACCAACGACGAATAATTGTTCGTCTTCTAAAGTAGCGTCCCATTTCTTACCGACGATAGAACCACTAGCGTCTCTTAATTCCACAGAGAGATAAGCACCACCATTCGCGTTCACGCCTTTTGAGACATTGCCTAATAGGAATTGTCCTTCAATGTGTTCATGATCTTCAAAGCTTGCAATCATTTTCATTATTCATAATCCTCCACGTCTAATACTTTTTTAATATCTTTATAGCCATAGCCTTTTGAGACTAGATAAGCATATAACTTTTGTTTTAATTGATAGCCTTCATATTTTCTTTCATATCTCTTGTAGGCTTTTTCATAATCTTTTTTAAGAAGAGATATTTCTTGTTTATCCGTACCCTTCTTCACTAATTCTGCGACTTCTTTAGCCACTTCAATGTTATAGCCTTGGCTAATGAGGGCTTGATAGACATGTTTCTTTTTAGAAATATAAGCATAGCGGTCATATTTCCTTTCTAGCTTATCAAGAAGTGACTTAGCTTTCTTTCTTTCTAAAGAAACAGGGAAACTAGCCTTTTTAATTAATGTATCAGGAATACCTTTATCTTTCAGGTGCTTAACGATTTTATTTTCCCCAAAGCATCTTTCATTATCCCAAATGATTAAGTCTTCCATAAAGGCTTTATCATTTAATAAATCATTTTCTTTTAATTTAGCGATGACATTTTTCGCCGCTTGGAAGTTATCTTCTTTTTTGAGTAACTTCTCAAGCATTTCTTTTTCACTGATATGTTTCTTAGCGACAATACTTAAAGCGTAGTTAAGTAATGTACTCATCGCAGTGATTTCTTCCAATTTAGCAATGTCTTTATTGTTTAAAGATTTACCAACATATAAGTAAGAAGACACAAACGCTTCTTTAGATATTCTTAAGGGCTCACCTTTACCAAAATAGAGGGTCACATGATCCTTAAAGGTTTTAATTGATTTAATTTTCTTACCAGTGTTTACGGATGGCACGATTATAAACCCTCATAATATTGTTATAGAATTTGTCGATAGAATAGATATCAACAACTTTATATGCTTCTTCAATGATTTTATTGTGTTGCTCTTCATTCATGGAGAAAATCTTTTCCACTTGCTGCACGAATGATGTGTTATCGGTAAAGAAGAAACCGGTTTTACCATTAATGATGGTGCCTGATAAGTTACTATCAAAACGGGCTAAAACAATTTTGCCCGCCGCCATGGCTTCCATAAATGTTAAGCCTTGGGTTTCGGTAATTGAAGCGGATGTATAGATATCAGCGAGATGATAATAGAAAGGTACTTCTAAGCCCCCAACCATGCCAGTGAATTCCACAAGATTTCTAATCTTTAATTCATCACATAGTTGCTCTAATTCCTCTTTCGCGGGACCACCACCAACGACAAGCATCTTCACATCAACTTCTGGATGCTTTTTATGATATTCCGCAAAGCCTCTTAAAGAGACATCCATGCTTTTCTCTTTAGCGATACGGCCTAAAAGTAAGAACACCTTAGTGTTTTCCTTAATACCATGCGCTTGTTTAAATTCCTGAATCTTTTGCATATCAATGTTCTCTTTTTTGAAGATAGAGAAATCAATACCGGTAGGAATAACATTGATATAAATATCGCTGCCTAAAGAACGCATATATTCTTTAGTCTTTTCACTTGGCGTAATGAATTCCGTCATACGATTAGCGAGGTCTTTAGAATAAACACGGACAAATCTTTTAGCGAGTCGATCCATTAAGCCATGAGTGGCGTAGTATGTATAATCCTCATATGATGTGTGATAGGTATAGACAATTGGAATCTTAAATTTTCTTGCCACACGTCTAGCCAAGACACCAATGGTAAAGTCAGTTTGATTATGAATAACATCTGGTTTAAAGTTCTTAATAATCTTCATTGGCTTATTAGCGAAGATATTAGTAAATCGATACCCGTATAGCTTCTTTAAATAAATTCCAGGAACATAAAGGACATTACCAATTTGTTCAAACTTACCGTCTGTAAATCTAGGGGCCACCACTAAAACTTCATGACCATGTGCCGTTAAAGAATTGGCTAAATTAAAAGTCGAGGTTGAGACCCCGTTAACGAATGGAGGATAGGTATCAGTGAAAATCGCGATACGCATAATTAATCACCATCCAAATCGTCGAGTTCAACCTCGTCGTAATCATTTTGAGAAATGTCCGCAGGGGCATTTTTATTTGAGCGTTTCTTTCTCTCAGGTTTTTTCCTGTTACGAGGATTAAGTTTTTCTAAAATAGCCTCACGTGATAACTTCGAAGTTTCCACAAGGGAAGCCACTTCTTCATAACGTTGGACATAAGTTTCTTTCTGCAAGGAAACGAATGTTTGTCTGTTTGGAATATCCCCCATATGGGCTTCGTTTTTCGGTGCTGAACGATAGAAAGCAGAAACCAAACCGCCAATTAAGATTGGAATAACGAACGTCGAGCTTCGCCAAACAAGCAATGATGCACGGCAAAGTGTTCGGCTGGCATCAACATCAGTTGCAGCACCAACGGCGAATTCACTAATAGCGGACATATAGAAGAAACCTTTTTCAGGATGTGCTTCGTTTAAGAACAAGTTATAGAAAACGAATTCAGAAACACCCGCACTACCTGGGATAGGAATTAAGCCAGTAATCATTTGGTGATAGTTACTTAAGAAGATACAATCCCAGAAACCACCGTTTACTGATTCGTTATGTAAAGCCTTACCAACAAAGAAAGGAATAGAGAACTTTAAGATGATATAAGCGGTGAACGAAACAACCACGAGAATCAAAAACGGAATATTCGTGCTTAAACGTCTAAATTCAATTTTGAAGTTTTCCACCTGAATACGAAGGTTTTCTCTTGTTTTATCTGGATCTTTAACGATTTTGATCTTGTGTAATAATGTGACCACTGGTCCCATAACAAAGTTATGGAATCCATGCCAATAACCCATTAAGAAGACAATAAAGATAACACCAACGTTAAGTAAGAAGCCAACGATTGTTAAAGGCCAAATAGGAATATTCATTGGTACTTCGTTAATCTTAATACCTGTTTGAATATAGCCAATGGAAATGATGAAATCATATTTAACGATGAAAGAAATCGTACCAAAGACAATTAAGACAACTTGGTAAACGATAGAATACATAGCGAGAATAGAAACCGCACTAGATATTTGCACGCCTTGTTTCTTATAAGTGTAGGCTTGCATGATTTGGCCACCACTCGCACCAGGAGTAATTGCGTTATAGAACTGACCAATTTGGTCAACAGCGATAGCTTGATGGAAATGATATTTTCTAGTAAACAAGTGAGCAAAACAGAAAAGAATAAAGCTTCTCACTAAAATGCAACCCGCCATAACGGCTAAGATAATTAATAAGAAGAACCCATCAGCGGTAGAAAGATAATGACCAATTTCTCTAGCGTCATCTTTAATCGCAAAGAAAATCGCTAATCCTGTAGCAATGAGGACTAAAGAAATATTTAATACATATTTAATTGTGGATTTTTTATTCTTGGCTTTGCCATTTTCCACCATTTCTTCGTGTTCTTGAACTTTTTTCTCTAATTCTTTGTTTGGCATAATTTAAATAAATTATAACACATCTATAGAAAACTAAGTCCTGTTTTTATCTATTTCCCATTTCTTAACGAATGGGAAGAAACAAAAAACGCGCTTGAGCGCGTCTTTCGTGTTGGGTTTATAATTGATTGACTATGCCCATGAAGAGTGGATAGCCATCGTTAGTGGTAATTGCGTAAGCGAATGGATGATCAATAGTCATGCGTACTGGCATGCTACCTTTTTGATCGATTTGAACATAAGTGTAAGCTGCCGCTTCAACACCTTTGTTATTCACTTCAATACCAGCGTTATGAACTGATTCATAGATAAATAGGTCGTCTTTATATTTTGGTTCTGCCATTTTGTCAAAGTTTGGCGTATAGGAGAAAGTTTCTTCTAAACCAAGCTGACTCAATAATGGCTTAAGACCATACTTATTTTGCATTTTAAACTTTGGTAGAGTCCAAATAGCATCTTCGTATTCCGTTTCAACTGATGGCAACTTATTGAAATTAAGGAGCTTATTTAAAGCACCATTATCTTTTAAGACGTTATCATAATCTTCTTCTGGCAAAAGAATATTTAAACTGATGCCGTTACAATATGGTAAGGAAGAGATTATATATTTATCAGTGTAATAGAAAGTTGAGTCTCTATTCATTCCTCTCATATATGTGACTGTGGATTTGCTATTATCACGGTTAGTGAATTCGCTTTCTATGTTACTTTCTTCAGCAAATAAATCACTAACTCCCCAATTAGATTTAAGATAGATGGTATTGAATAACACCATAGCAGTTAACCCATTAAATGATTCAAAATCACTGGCTTGAACATTTAAAAAATTGTTTGTTTTGCTGTTAACCCAGTCCGCGCATAACTGTTTACCAGTTGTGGCAAAGTCAATGTTATTAAAAGCTTCTGCGTAATAGTTATTAGTTAGGTAATCAATATATTCTTGTTTGAATATACCACTTTTTTTAGTCCAAACAGATTGGGAAACGTCTAGGTATGTACCTGTTTCGGTATCATTAATTGCGCATCTAAGTAACATGTTTTGAATTTCTTCAAGATGATTAAAACTATCATCATAATGGAGCATGCTTTCTAATTCTTCTTTAGTTTTTCCATCGCATCCTTCATAAAGCATGGAATAGCACGTCGCAATAGATAATGGAGAGAAGACTTGGTTTTCATCATTATCTAATAAACCATAGAAATCTAAAGCGAATTGATCAAGAGCGTTCACATAATCAGCATCAACCGCTTTTTCTACTTTGGTATTAAACTGTTTGTTTGGTTTATTAATTTGTCCTTCTAAAGGATAAAATGTTTGAAAAGTAGAAAATGGTATAGTACTTGAAGGAACTTCTGAAGGAACTTCTGAAGGAACTTCACTGGATTGGCCATTTGAAGATTGTGGCTCAATGTTTTGACTCACACTCCAAGAACAACCGGTTAGAGATAATAATGTAACGATAAATGGCACTATTTTTTTCATATTCTTTTCACCTCTCACTAATTAGGACGAATTATAAACCAATAATTGCTAGGAAAAATAAAAAAATCGCACCGAAGCGCGACTTTTTTGTATTTGTGTTTGTTACTTGACGTCTCTTTTTCTGAAGATATTCATACCCGCTAAGAAGAAGATTGTGGAGTAAACAGCATTTGAGGCAATGCCACCGAAGAGCGTGAGATTATCAATGACCCCAACACCTTCAGATGTTGTTTCAGTGGCAGCGATACCATAGAATGGATCAACCACTTTTAAGACATTAGTAACATCGATAAATGTTTTAACTGTGTCATCCCTTTGTGCGAGTTGAGCAACTGTTGGTAATTCAACCAATTTGTATAACGCATTTGTGTCAACAACAACGTCTTCCATTGCGACACCTTGTGCTAATTGGGCTTGTACTGCTTCTTCGTAAAGTTTAGCAACGGCTTCTTCGACATATTGTTCTTTAGCCATCTCAATCATAGAAGATGAAATAGCACTGATAATCATCGCAAGGAGATAAGCACCCATGATCACTAGCATCACTACTGGAATAGATGGACCCATGTTTCTAAAGACTGTGGCAATAAAGACAGTGAATGAAACAATGGTTAAGTAGGAGAATAAGGCAAGGACAACGAATCTCCAAAGATATGCTGGGGTAATAAGCATACCTAATGATGATGTGCCTGCAATAGCCATTCCGTTTGGATCAAAGCCACCAAAGATTGAGCCTAATGCTGTGCATAAGCCAACATAGACTAGCAATAATGAGAAGGCAAAGACTAAGCCTGATAAGAATAATGATGCATAGATTTTAGCTTTAGAATGGCCAGCAATAATCTTGTTTCTAATTGATCCTTGGCTGAATTCTAAGTAGATGAATGAAATTAAGTTAATTGGAATAGCGATACCAAAGTTTTGGGCTGGGGAGAAGGATGAGATAAGCATTCCTTGACCAGATAACATTTTCACACCATCGCCAATCGCGCTTTGAAGGATGAGGTAGAGGAGAGTCATAAAGACCGCCATACCAGCACCAACAATTAAGGTAATTTTGAATGTAATATCTTTTGAAATCCTATAAAAGAAGGCTCTCATTAAACGTGCCATATTATTTCGCCTCCCTGATAAGATTTAAGTAGTAATCTTCGACTGATTCATCGGAAGAATTAATCGCGGAGATCTCAACACCTTCAGCGTCTAAACTAAGGACTAGTTTGTTAATCTTAATCGCATCGAAGATTTTGATTTCACCATTAGGTGAGACTCTATAATCGTGAAGCTTTAAGCCTTTTAAGACTTTTTCTGCTTTATCAATGTCCATAACCTTGATGGTTAATGATTTACGGCATCTTGATTGTAATTCACTCGCGGTAATTTCTTCTAAGATCTTGCCGTGAGAAATAAAGCCATAGAACGAAGCAATCTTTTCAAGTTCGGAAAGAATGTGAGAAGAAATTAATACTGTAATGCCATCATTTTTATTTAATTCGATGAGTAAGTCTCTTAATTCCGCAATACCTTCTGGGTCTAAACCATTCATTGGTTCATCAAGGAACATCACTTTTGGTTGATTGATTAACGCCATAGCGATACCTAATCTTTGACGCATACCAAGGGAGTAGTTTTTAACTTTCTTGTTACCGACGTTTTCAAGGTGAACTTTCTTTAATAATTCATCTCTATCTTCTTCGGTAAGACTAATGCCGAGATATAACTCTAAATAACGGATATTTTGTTTCGCTGTTAATGTTGGGACTAAAGAAGTAGCTTCCACGATAGCGGAGATGTTTCTTCTGACCTCATAAATGCGGCGATCGGTGTTTTTAACACCAAATAATTCAAAGGAACCTGATGTTGGTTCCGCTAAACCAGTTAATAAGCGCATGATTGTGGTTTTACCGCTGCCGTTTTCACCAACGAAACCATAAATCGATGCTTCTGGAATATGCATGTTTACGTGATCTATAACGAGCTTGTTGCCATACTTTTTGCAGAGCTCATTTGTAACAATTAAACTCATGATTTTTCCTCCTAATTCAATAATATACATATTTATACATAGATATTCAAGTTTATTCGTAAAAATCGTATTTCTTCACACATACATATATGTATAAATCCTTATATAAATAAAAGCCGCCTATAATTAGACGACCTTAGAGTATTTAAATAATTAAGATTAATAATGATTTCTTCTTGCTTCTATTTTCTTTTTGTACACTTCATCAATATAAGTAATTGTGGACGAATCTTTTAATTGTTTTGCGTTTGCGATGACAATAAGTCCATATCCGTCAATGAATAATTTTATAATCCAGATAAAAATGATTGAAGGGAAACAAATAAATCCTGCCCACACCATACCATAATTAGGAACTTCTTCAGTTCCTCCATAGTAGCCTCCTGTAGATACCTTTGTCTTTGTTGCAAAACCAACTATGATTAGTACAATTCCTGTGATAATTGCGGCAATTGTCATGATGATTGCCCAGACACGAGCAAAAATTAAAATTCTATTACCGACTCGAACCTTTGGATCCATAAATAATACCTCTTTTTTCTATTCTTAGTTAAAAGAGAGTGAAATACAACTTTTATTATTCTTTAACTAGCAAAAAAGAAAGAACAACAAATGAACGCTGTTCTTTAATTATCACCGATGAATTGATTTTCACACATGTCGAAAGCCAAAAAATATAGTGATATAGTCCATATAGTATTTGATATGAATTGACAGATAATGGCGACACGCGTTACCTAGGTTTTGGACTTATGACTCACCGCTTAAAGCAGAAACAAGAAGGCAAATAAAAACCCGCTTTTTCGTTGTCTTTTGCTCAAAGAGCAACAATTATGTAGCGGGTAATTTTTCACTTGGTGCGGCTAGCAGGAATCGAACCTGTACGGGTTGCCCCACTAGATCCTAAGTCTAGCGCGTCTGCCAGTTCCGCCATAGCCGCATATAAATTAAAGGAGGGAACGTGTCCCTCCTCTAGTTTACTTAGTTGGTGCCGTCTATCGGAATCGAACCAACAACCTACTGATTACAAATCAGTTGCTCTGCCAATTGAGCTAAGACGGCAATTTTGGTGGACACTGTAGGGATCGAACCTACGACCTCTTCCGTGTGAAGGAAGCGTTCTCCCGCTGAACTAAGTCTCCAGCGCTCAATTAATCTAACATAATGATAATTATTAATCAATAAAAAAATCACTTATTCAAGTGACTTTTATTTTCGTTTTGGTGGGCCCAAGAAGACTTGAACTTCCGACCTCGCCCTTATCAGGGGCGCGCTCTAACCAACTGAGCTATGGGCCCGCTTGTCTTTTAGACAGCGAAAATACTATACAACAACCGCCTATTAAAATCAATGTATTTTTTAATAATAAATTAGGCGCGCGCAAAAGAAAAAAAGGAAGCATAGCTTCCTCTTCTCTTTTCTTGATACAGTAACGATTAACGTTTGCTGAATTGTGGAGCTTTACGAGCAGCTTTGAGACCGTATTTCTTACGTTCTTTCTTACGGGAGTCACGTGTGACCATACCGTTAGCTTTTAAGACTGCACGATCGCAACCGGCTTCTAACAAGGCTCTAGCGATACCTAAACGGATAGCGCCAGCTTGGCCTGTGAAACCACCACCTCTGACTTCAGCACGAACATCGTACTTGCCATCGGTACCTGTTAAGGTTAATGGTTGTTTTAAGTCGAGAATTAATGTCTCATAAGGCATATATTCTTCCACTGGGTGGCCGTTAACAACGACTTTGCCTGTACCAGCAGTGACGTAAACACGAGCGATAGAAGATTTTCTTTTGCCTGTGCCGTAATATTGAAGATCAGCTTTCTTTGCCATTGTTTAGACCTCCTAGTATTTGAGCTCAAGAACTTCTGGTTTTTGAGCTTCTTGTTTGTGTTCTGGACCAGCATAGACGAAGAGTTTCTTGATCATTTGACGACCTAAGCGACCCTTTGGAAGCATACCGTGAAGGCATCTTTCTAACATTTCTACTGGGTACTTTTCAAGCATAACGCCGGCTGTTCTTGTTCTAAGACCACCTGCGTAACCAGACACATTGTAGTATTTTTTGTTATTAACTTTATCGCCAGAAAGAGCAACCTTTTCAGCGTTGATGATAATAACATAGTCACCACAGTCAACATTTGGAGTCCAAGTTGGCTTATTCTTGCCAGTTAAAACTTGAGCGACTTGTGATGCTAATCTTCCTAATGGTTTGTCTGTGGCATCGACGACATACCATTTTCTTTGGATTTCGTTATTTTTTGCAATAGTAGTTTGACGTTGCATAACTGTAATCCTCCTTTACCAAACTAACTTTGACCTTACCGGGGACTTCGCTAATTTAGCTTTTGTGCCGATAAAAATCATACGTGTTTACGCGTGAGTTGTCAATTGGTTATTTATGAAATAACACCATAATTGTTGAAAAGGCTTATCTTTTTTTGTTCTAACAGATGTAGCCAACCAAAGCCGAACCCGAAAAAGTAGGAATTCAGTGTTGGTTTTTTTCTTGCTTTTTAATCTTTTGAGTGTTTAAATGATTACACTTGCAGTAGCAGGTCGCCGTCGTAGAGCTGTTAAAAGGTTCGACGGCATTTTTTATTTATGCCGTCTTTTTGCTTTGCTTGTTTTTACAGGTTTACACTTCTTAATCTCATTAAAAACCGGTTCATCTTCAAGGCTTGTTTCAAGGCCCTTTAGTTCTTTTTTATGAGCACTTCCTATTAATAAGTAGGTGTCCAAAATGATTTTTTTCCTAAAAAGTTAAAAACAAACAAAAAGCGACATCCGTTTGGACATCGCTGTTTTGCAATAAATATAGGTTAATAGTTACTTGACGTTGTGATAGACGTTTTGGACGTCTTGTAAGTCATCAAGCATATCGCATAATTCGTCAAATTTGCGTTTTTCTTCTGGATCAGTGATTTCGATTGGATCATTGGCTAAGAAGGTTATTTCCGCAACGTCGAATTCGGAGATGCCCATACCACCTAAAACTTCTCTAGCTTGAGCGAAGGCTGCTGGTTCAACAAGGACTTCGATCTTTCCATCTTCTGCTGTGACTTCACGGACATCAACGTCCGAGTGAATTAAGTTTTCTTCAAGTTCATCTCTATTGGTACCGTTGAAAACGAATAAACCAGTTTGTGTGAAGTTGAAGATTGTGGAACCTAAGTGACCACCCTTTTTGGTGATAGCGGTTCTAACTTCAATAAACGCACGGTTGGAATTATCAGTTAATGTATCAATGATAAAGAGAGAGTTACCTGGACCAAAGGCTTCATAACGACCTTCAGAATAACTTTCGGCTTCGCCGCCTTTAGCTTTTTGGATAGCTCTATCAATAACGTCTTTAGTAACGTTTTGACCTCTCCATTTTTCAATTGCAGAACGGAGTGCTAAGTTCATTTCAGGGTCAGGAACACCATTCTTTGCCGCCATATAAATTTCTTTACTAGCTCTCATAAAGAGTGCGCTTCTTTTTGCAGCGGTTGCGGCCATCGCTTTTGCTCTTACTTCATGTGCTCTACCCATGATTTAAAACTCCTTTTTTGCTTTTTTGCGAAAAAATATTATCACATGTTCATATAAAATAGAACATAAATGTTTTAGTTTGTTGCAGTTGTGATAGTAATTTGGGTTGTTGCGAGGTCAAAGCTGACATCATAATTACCCGCAACAAGGACTTGAATGTAGGAACTAAATGTTGTGAATGCATCAGGTGTTGAATCACTGCTTAATGTTCCATAAGTTGTTGATTGATAAGTTGTTGATTCCATAGCTTGAACCACTACTAAATCGTTTACAGAAAGCGTAACATTTTTCACTGTGGCTTTGCCATTTGCGACTGTCATAGATAATGTTTGGTTAGAGTTACCACTTAATGTACCAAGCACTGAAAGATAGTAGAAATAATTACCACCAATCGGAGCGTTATCAAGTGTCCATTCAAGAGACAAAACACCAGTTGTTACATTATATGTAAATGAGAATGTACCAGCTTTAAGGAACATAACCATCGAAACACCGGAATATGTTGTAGCATAGATAACTGAAGTGTCATATTGCTTATCAAGTGTCAGTGGTAAGTAATTATAATTTGTGTCTAAGAATGTTAATGATCCATAGGCCTCGCTGTGGAATGTATATGAAACGTTGCCACTAGCGTCTTTCTTTAAAGAAATTGTTTCGCCACCAATCATGGCAACAACATCGCCAACACCTTGGGCCACTTCATAAATAAGGATGGAATCGCAGCTAGAAACATAACCAACTTCGTATGTACCGTCTTTTAAGATTTTGATTTTATCGCCATCAATTGTTAAAACATCTTCACGATTAGAATAAACAGAAGTTAAGTGATCAGCGGTAATTGTTCTATTACCAGTGATGTCTTGAATTGTGAATTCTTCGTTAGTTTCTAAACCTGTTAAAGAATAGTAGAAATAGAAATCGTGTGTATTAACGCATTCTTTGATATCGTCAGCGTTAATCACTGCTTCGTGGGTGATATACCACTTCATATCCGCTAAATCTGGATCATTTTCATTAATCTTCATTGCGGTTAATTCTTCGTCCGCTCTTTCACCAACAAAGTCAATTTTAAATGTTCCTTCGTTAGCAGGAGCAAAAACTTTTGTAACAGAGATTTCTTCTTCTCCACCACGGCCAAATTCAATACCGTATCTACCTGCTTTATCAAAAACGAATTCATTATTGGTGCCTTCATGGAAATCATATTTGTTCCAAGCGGTATCAGAAGCAATATTGCTAAATCCATAAGTGATATTGTTATCTTTATCAACAACAGTCATTTTGTCGCCAATAGAGAAGTTATGATAACCATAGATATATGTTTTGGTTGTGCCATCAAGATAGGTGACATGATTCATTGGATATTCTGTGTTATTGACTTTGACCACTAATGAATTATGTTCTTGGACACTTAATTGGAAACCATTAGGGGTTGCCACTAAGAAGATATCAAGTCTACCTTCGATAGTAGGCTTATTGTTTTCATCGATGTTATTACCAGCGAAGAAACCATATTTATAAGTTGGTTCTCCTGGTTTAGCAATACCGAGAACAGAGTTTTTATCAATACCACGATTTGTTAATTTCCAACTAGCAGCGGATTCAGTTTTTTCCACCAATTCAAATGTGTCTTTTTCATTTCCATCAACTAAGAAAGCAATATTATCTGTGGCTCTTGGAAGTTTTAATGCTTCTTCAGTAGTAGGATTCTTATTTTCATCAAAATATTGTCCACATTCTATGCAGTAGTAATATGGTTTCATACCATCAAAGAAATATGATGGAAGATATCCTGCGTTTAATGTTCCATAGTTATGAGTATGACTAGAAGTAGAACTACTAGATGAGCTTGTGCTCGCTTGACTAGAAGTAGAAGCAGATGAACTACTTGTCGAGGAAGAAGGTGCCACTGATGTTGATGGCTCAACGCTTTTTGAAGAAGTGCTAGAAACTTGTGATTCAGAACTATTGCTTGTGACTGGGGTGCTTTCGTTACCATTACAGGCGGTAATACCCAGGGCAAGTGTTAGTCCTAAGATGGCAAACAATTGTTTTTTCATAATCCCTCCAAATTATTAATAGATAACATCCACTAGATAAAGGCCAGAAGCTGGCGCTTTATAAGCGATAATC
>JBGUGI010000097.1:0-44620 GCA_045111495.1 Bacilli bacterium
ACGTGATGACATGGACAAAATGCTTGATGATCTCAAGAAGAAAAATGGCTACAAATTAGACACAGAAGTCACCGCCGCTCAATTAAAAGATTTAGTGGCTAAATACAAAGAATACTACAAGAAAACATTTGGCGAAGAATTCCCAACTGATCCAAAAGTTCAATTAATGGAAGCTGTCGCAGCCGTCTTCAGAAGCTGGGACAACCCAAGAGCGAACGTTTATCGTATGATGAACAACATCCCATATTCATGGGGCACTGCTGTTAACGTTCAATCCATGGCTTTCGGTAACAAGGGTGAAACATCCGGTACAGGTGTTGCGTTCTCACGTAACCCAGGCACAGGTGAAAAAGTCATCTCCGCTGAATACTTACCAAACGCTCAAGGTGAAGACGTTGTCGCGGGTATCCGTACACCTCTCCACATCGATGAATTAAAAGCTCGTATGCCAGAAGTTTACGAACAATTCGTCAAGACCATTAAGTTAATGGAAAACCACTACCGTGATATGCAAGATATGGAATTCACCGTTGAAGACGGTAAACTCTACTTCTTACAAACACGTAATGGTAAGAGAACCCCAGCCGCTGCTTTAAAGATCGCTTGCGATTTAGTGGATGAAGGTTTAATCGATGAAAAAGAAGCTGTCTTAAGAATCGATCCAGTCAGCTTTGATAAATTATTATTACCTGGCTTCGATAAAGACGATTTAGCCAAGAAGACACCAGTTGCCTCTGGTTTACCAGCTGGCCCAGGTGCAGGTACAGGTAAAATCGCTTTCACCGCTGAAGAAGCTGAAGCTCGTAAAAAAGCCGGTGAAAAAGTTATCTTAGTCAGAGCCGAAACATCTCCAGAAGATATCGTTGGTATGGTTGCCGCTCAAGGTATCCTTACAATGCGTGGTGGTATGACATCTCACGCCGCTGTCGTTGCCCGTGGTATGGGTAAATGCTGCGTCTGTGGCTGCGCTGCCGCTGTTATCGATGAAGAAAAACGTACAGTCACCATCGGTGATAAGGTCTACACAGATCAAGATGTCTTATCCTTAGATGGTAGTACAGGTAAAGTCTACGAAGGCGAAATCAAGACAGTTGAACCAGACTTAACCGCTGGTTACTTCGGTCGTTTAATGGGTTGGGTTGATCAAAACCGTGCCCTCAAAGTCAGAACAAACGCTGATACACCAAGAGATGCCAAACAAGCTAAGATCTTCGGTGCTGAAGGTATTGGTCTCTGCCGTACTGAACACATGTTCTTTGCTAAAGACAGAATCTTCTCTATGAGAAAGATGATTCTTGCTGACAAAGTCGAAGACCGTGAAAAAGCTTTAGCGGAAATCGAACCAATGCAACAAGCTGACTTCGAAGCTCTCTATGAAACAATGTTACCATTCAACGTTAACGTTCGTTTATTAGACCCACCACTACATGAATTCTTACCACAAGAAGAAGAACTCATTAAAGAATTAGCTGACGCTATCGGCTTAACAGTCGAAGATGTCAAAGATAGAATTGCTGAACTCCACGAAGCTAACCCAATGATGGGTCACCGTGGTTGCCGTTTAGCGGTCACATATCCAGAAATTTGCCGTATGCAAACAACTGCTATCGTGAAAGCCGCTATCAACGTCAGCAAGAAGACAGGCAAAATGGTTGAACCAGAAATCATGGTGCCATTAGTACTCGAAGAAAAAGAATTAGCCTTCGTTAAGAAGATTATCTGTGATACCGCTGATAAACTCATTAAAGATTCTGGCTTAGCAATGCAATATCACGTTGGTACAATGATCGAAATCCCACGTGCGGCATTACTCGCTGATGAAATCGCTAAAGACGCTGAATTCTTCTCATTTGGTACAAACGACTTAACACAAATGACATTCGGCTTCTCTCGTGATGACGCCGGTAAATTCTTACCAGCTTATTACGAAACCAAGATCTTTGAAGAAGATCCATTCAAGACCTTAGACCAAAACGGTGTTGGTAAATTAGTCCAATTAGCCGTTAAGTTAGGTCGTGGCACTCGCCCAGATCTCCACGTTGGTGTCTGTGGTGAAACAGGTGGCGATGCAAAATCTATCGAATTCTATCACAACGTCGGTTTGGACTATGTCTCCTGCTCTCCATTCCGTGTGCCAGTCGCTAGATTAGCTGCCGCTCAAGCGAATATCAAAAACCCAAGAAAATAATTCAACTTGGATAAACAAAAAACCGGTTCGATTGAATCGGTTTTTTATTGCATTTTGTATTTCGCAGATAATGTCTTTTCTACTTCACTATCGCTTGTATCATCGAATAATTCTCTTTGATACTTAACACCTTTGTTTTCTAAACAAGTTTCTAGGATATATAGGAAGATGCCTATATCAATACGGTTATAGTACATCACCTTATCCACTGGCATAATGCCGCGTTTACCAGGTTTCTTATAACGGTAAATAGTCAATTCATTATCTTTGTTTTCTATGAACCACGGCTGAGTATTACACGCAGAAGGTGTGAATCTCACGATATTAGCGATATCCATCTCTTCACCTGACCATATTTCACTAATGGGTTTTCTTTTAGACTTGAACATATCTTTTCTAAAACTAGTCTCAGGCATTCTTTTAATCGCGATCATAATGACATATTCTAGACCATCGATATTTTCTTTTGGTTTACCAATCCCAAACCATAAAGCGCCTATGTTAATAGAAGTTAGATATAAATCAATTTGTTCACCAATATAACCGATATTTCTTAAATAGCCTTCTTTATGTTCACTATAGAAGAGAATGCAATAATCTGCGCCTCTATGACATGTCGTTTCTTTTTCAGGGACCACTTTGATGATGGTTTTAATATCGTCATACAAAGGCTTAACGGTTTTTATAAACTCATTAATCTTAGTGATGTCTTCAGGGGTTGTTTCCTCCCCTCCTATAAAGAAGTGAAATGATTTACGTTTAAATAGTTCAGAGTAATAGTTTTTCATGTATTACATAGTATTCTTTATATTTTAAAATGAAAAGGATTCGTTTTAATGCGAACCCTTTTTAATTTTATTTAGTTTCTTGAACGGCTTTCGCGGCTCTTTTTTCCGCTCTCGCTATTTTCTTATATTTACGGCCTTCTTTCATGAAATGATGTAAGCCTTTCCAGAAGTGACCATTGAAAATCATGATTAAACCATCTAATTGGCTCATACGGAGACCACCACCAGAGAATCTGGACATGCCTCTCATTGGTTGATGGACAACGCCCATAACAAGAGTATTCGCTAAAACACGGTTGCCCATCTTACGGAGCACTCTTACGAACCAAGGGATAGCTTTACCCACTAAACGACCAATCCAGCGTTTAGAATAACGTAATTCACTGAACGTTGTGTTATAGTCGATAACCATTCTATTTTTCTTATAGAAAGGAAGAGAGCCATCAGGAATTGGGTGACCTAATAACTTTTCGAATTCCTCGTTAGAAACCTTTCTTAATCTACCATCAGCGTAATGTGGTAAATCAGCGATATCATATGGGGCTTCCGCGCCTGTACCAGCTTGTTCTACTGTACCAAACAAACGGATATCATCTGATGAAGCACCAACATAGATGTCATAGACACCCTTTTCAATTTCCCACTTATTTGTCTTAGTGTTGAAATATCTAAATGTCTTATCATCAAAAGCGATTTCCACTTTCTTTGTTTCGCCCACTTTTAAGAAGACCTTGGTGAAGCCTTTTAATTCTTTAACTGGTCTAATAACTTCACTACTCTTTAAGCCAACATATAATTGAGCGACTTCTTTGCCATCGACATCGCCGATGTTTTTGATTTCAAAACTCACACCATTCTCGTGAACTTTTAAATTTGAGTATTCGAATTTTGTGTAGCTTAAGCCAAAGCCAAATGGGAATCTGACTTCAATATCAGCTTTTTCAAAATAACGGTAACCAACACCATATGCTTCACGATATTCAATTGTTCTAGTATGGCTTGGGAAGTTATCACTACTAGCGACATCTTCATATTTAATTGGTAATGTTTCAGATAATTTACCAGAAGGATTAACTTTACCTTCTAAAATTCTTAAAGTGGCTTCCGCACCCGCTTGACCGTTTAAGTAACAATGTAATAAACCATCGATATCAAAGATGAATGGGATTTCCACTGCAGAGCCGCATGAGAGAACAACGACAATCTTCTTATTTAATTCTTTAATGGCTTTAACTAATTCGATTTGATTGTTCTCCAAATACATGTTTTGACGGTCCAAGCCTTCCGCTTCGGTAACTTCATCTAAACCAAGGTATAAAACGACTGTATCGGCTTGTTTGGCTAGTTCAATAGCTTCTTTGAAGAGTTTCTTATTCTTCTTACCATATCTATTGAAGCCACGCGCACTACCAACGATATTTAAATCGGTATTCTTTAAAATATCGACAGTGTTGTCTAGTTTTGTTGGGTTAACAATTGAGGAACCAGCGCCTTGATATCTTGGCAAATATAAGAAGTCACCAATAAAGGCTACTTTTTCTTCTTTGTTTAATGGGAGAACACCATTGTTCTTCAAGAGAACGGCGCTTTCTTCTGCGCATTTCTTCGCGTATTCATGGTGTTCTTCGACATCAAATTTTTCTGGTGCTTTGTTCACACCATTTTCCATTGTATCAAAAACTGTTTCTAATAATTTATCTAAGCAATCATCTAAAACGGATTCGTCTAATTCACCGTTTTCAATGGCTTTTATAACTTCTTCTGGTCTGTCTGGTGTACCAGGCATTTCTAATTGGTTACCACATTTAAGTGATAAAACACCATCATTATTGCCACCCCAGTCAGTAACCACTAAACCATCATATCCCCATTCTTTTCTTAGGATATCAACGAGTAAGTGCTCATTTTCATTCGCGTATGTACCATTGATTAAGTTATACGCTGACATAATGCTTTTGGTTTTACCTTCTTTAACAGCGATTTCAAAAGCAGTTAAATACAATTCTCTAAATGTTCTTTCATCAAGCACGCTATCGAGGGTCATTCTATTTTCTTCTTGGTTATTACACGCAAAGTGTTTAACACAAGCGGAAATACCATTTGATTGGATACCTCTAATATAACCAGCGGCCATTTTACCCGCTAAATAAGGATCTTCTGAGAAATATTCAAAGTTACGACCACATAATGGGTTTCTTTTGGTGTTTGTACCAGGTCCTAAAAGGATATTAACTTTTTGAACAGCAGCTTCTTGGCCTAATCTTTCACCTAAGCCTTCACCTAACTTTTCATCCCATGAATTGGCCATTGTGGCAGCGGTTGGATAACATGTCGCAGGAATAGAAGCGTTTAAACCTAAATGGTCCGCAGCAGCGGCTTGTCTTCTCACCCCGTGAGGGCCATCACTAAGGAAAGCACTAGGGATATTAACTCTATCAATATTAACTGTTTGCCAGAAGTCTTTACCACTTATTAAACTAGCCTTTTCTTTTAAAGATAATTGGTTGATTAAATCTTGATATTTTCTCGCCATAAAAAATCTCCTTATTTGAGGTATTATCTAATTTTTTTGAATGCAGTATTAGATTAACATATCGTTAATAATAATCAAACTGTCTTACATAACTTGTTATTTTTAATTCATAAAATGTCATTCCTAATGAAAGAGGCGCCGTAGCGCCCCCTTCAAGAGAAAGGAATATGAAGCTTTTTAAAGTATTAATATTCTTCTTCGGATTCTCTTCTTTCCTTAACATTAATTTTGTTAAGGGCGATGAGAGTAATGAACGCAGCATCCGCTAAAGCGAGAACGCCAACGACGATCCAAGCAGCAATGAAGCCACCTTTCCATGGGCTCATTTCGTACCAAATGGAAGCACTTGGTGAAATACCTTGGACACAGTTACTATTAGCCTTGTTAAATAAGATGTGCTTTGTTGCATCTTTGAGGTAATAGACCGCTGTTGGAGAGGATGTATCGTATAAGCCATCAGTACCATTATTTGTTAATGTTAAGTGGCCACCTCTTCTAAGCATGAAGTCAGAAGTCATATATGTATTCTTTTGACCACCAGCGTCAGTAATAGCAGTACCTGTGAAACCAAATTCATCGCGTAAAATACCATGTAAGGAGAAGGAAGCACCACCCCATGTCGCACCAATTCTGTTGTAGCAGGTCATAATGCCTGTTGCAGCGGACATTGTTTTTTCAGATAACTTGGAAGCAAGGACTTCACCTTCTTGAGCGTAGTATTTAACTGTCATCTTGGCTTCTTTCATGTAAAGTTCCCAACCTTTGAGGTAGACTTCACGGAAAGCTTGTTCATTAACCCAAGCACAGTAACCATTCTTTTGACGGTTTGTTTCTTGATCGTTTAAGGCATAGTGCTTCATGAAGCAGATTAAGCCTTTTTCGGAAGCGCCACCAGCTTCAGCAGCAGCCATCTTACCGGCTAAAACGCCATCTTCTGAATAGTATTCATAGTTTCTGCCACCAAAGGCACTTCTATGCATATTGAGACCATAACCATAGATACCTGTAATTAAGGAACCACCAGCTAAGTAGTTAGCGTGAGCTTCTTCACCGAAGGCATCGCCTAATTCTCTAGCGAGTTTTTCATTGAATGTCGCAGCGACCATTGGATCACCACAGTACCATTTATTAATGTTCTTAATGGATAATGCATGAGCGTAGTATCCGTATGGAGAGTCAGCGTCATATGATTCTGGGACACCATTTTCGGAGTCAGCTTTTTCATTCCAACCACCATTGGTGACCATTTCCACCATTTTGGCTTTGGTAAATTGATTCATATAGTCATCCCATTTTGGATCATCCCAATCAACACCTCTCATACTAGCTAATGTATAGCTTGTTGGATCAGTATCGACTGTTGGCATTTCAGTGATTGGGTTATTTTCATCTGCCCAAACATCATACTTAGCCACTTGTTTTAATGCTCTTGCATCGGTTAATTCCATATCATCATCTCTTGGAGATTGTGGGAATGAACCTCTGAAGTTTGTTCTTGTGAAGTTAATAGCAAAGCCTTCACCATGGTCAACTTCACCACCGAAGTTCTTGAAGTGATAATTTAATTCATCATCTTCTTTGTTAACAGCGGCACTTAAGTCAGTTGGACGTTTGCCGTCTTTGCCTTCTTTGAAGACAACTTTCTTGGCAAGTGTATCTGTCCATAAGACTTTTTCTTTACCAGAAGCTAATTCATCGATTTCCGCCCAGGAGTGGGAGTTATCGGATAAGTAGAACTTATATTCACCAGCGTCTAATAAATAGGCTTTTTCGACTTGATAGTCATAGCTTGTGAAATAGTCTCTATTAACTTTGATTGTCAATGTTTCAGAAGCGGTTGGTTGAAGGATTTCAGTTTTCCCGAATCCCGCTAAAACGACATGGGCTTTTTCCACGTGGTTAGCCTTATTTTCTTCTGTGTATGGAGCGCTCACATAAATTTGAGCAACGCCTTTACCAGCTTTAGCGCCAGTATTGGTAACTTTGACTTGGAATGTGTATTCGTTTGTCGCTTTATCAAATGATGGAGTGCCAACATATTCTTGTGAGAATGTTGTATAGCTTAAGCCATAACCGAATGGGAAGACGACTTCTCTAGCGTAATCAAAGCCAGCGTAGTTACCTGCTTTTGCCTCTTTATAGGCTGTTTCGTAATATCTATAGCCAACATAGATACCTTCTTCATATTCAACGAAGAATGTTTCATCTTGGTATGAATTGAGTTCATCAGAGTTAGCGTAGACGTAGGAACCGAAGTTCTTATATGTTGGATCATTTCTTAAGTCACGGACGTATGTATCAACGAGGTGACCAGATGGGTTAACAGCACCTTTTAAGATGTTTGCTAGTGCAATACCACCTTGAGAGCCACAGCAACCTGCCCAAATAGCGCCTTCAACTTTACTGAAGTCATACTTTTTGTTGGTGTATGGATCTGTATAGATACCATTGTCCATATTTGGATCATTTTCTTGTAACCAACCGAGTTCCATCGCGTTAGCAGAGTTGATAACAACGATGACTTTGTTGAATTTCTTACAAGCGTAATCAATGAGTTTTAATTCAGCATTGGTGATGACTAAACCACTTCTATTTTGTTCAGCCGCACCAACATTTAATGATTGGTCATTACCTTCACCAGAGTTTCTCTTTAGAGTAATAACTGCGGTTGGGTATTGAGCGAATGTTGATTCAGCAGAAGCTAATGATGTTGCTGGATCAGCGAAATCACCACTTGTAGCGTTATATAATTCTTTTGTCTTAGCATTGAATGGGATATCTGGATCGTTTTCAATACCATTGGCGAGAGAAACCGCACCACTTGTGGTTGCTGGGTCTTCACCACCAGACATATTGTTGTGCCAGGAATAATAACCAAGAACGGTGACACCTTCATTAGCAGCTAAAGGGAGAGCGTTATTCTTATTTTTCAATAAGGTCATGCCTTCTTCAGCGGTTAATTGTGTCATTCTTTGAGCATTCTTTAAGGCATCAGCTTGATTATCAAATTTGAAATCAATGTAATTACCATCTAATTTACTATTATCGTTGGTGTGTTGTTTACCACGGCCTAATAATAAGTCGAGGTTGTTAGCTTGTACATGAGCAGCGATTGTCGCACCACCTAAGATAGCGAGAACCGCGATACCTGCAACGGCTAAATATGTAATTCTTCTATTTTTTGCTTTCATGTTCGTCTCCTCCTATCTATTTGCTGATTTCGACGTTTTGTCTGTTGACTCTTCTGGCATAGTACTTTTGGAATAAGAGCAAGCCACAGTTAGCCGCTTTAATAACACCGGCGATTAAGCAGACAACTAATACGACTGTTGGGAAGTAATCCTTACCGAAGTATAATTCACCGTTAATAGCAGGCATTAAATATGCTTCATAGTAGTATGTGTAGGAACCTGTCACCGCTTTAGCGTTAGCAATCCATAACTTATCAACGTTATAGAGAATAATGCCACCAAAGATTAAGCAGACACTAACGATACCTTCAACGATAGCTTTTTTCTTATTTGTGCCTCTTCTTGAGAAGTTAGTAGCGAGCATAATGCTAGCGACGATACAACCAATTAATGGTAAGAAGCATCCTAAGAATGTCCAAATATTGAATGTTGTTTCGGTATAACCTTGAATGATCATGTTACCGAAGCCAGCGAAGATGGTTTGATAACCTGGATAGGAGAAACCATCCGCGTATTTTGTGCCATCGTCTGTATAGATTGTTAATATATCTGAGAAGTTATATAACACAAGGATAGCGACCGCTAAGAGACCGATAGCAATTGAGATGAGAGTTAAGATTTTAACTGTTGGTTTTAAGACCTTTAATAATTTGTTTTCCATCTTGATTCTCCTTATTTAGCTTGGGTGAGGGCAATGGTTTCTGTAGAGCTACCAAAGAAACTGGAAATTGCCACTCTGATAACGATGCTATATTTACCATCTGCGCCTGGAACGAATTCACCTGTTTTACCATCTAAATTGATGGTGAGTTTGTTGTTGGCGTCTTTTGTCCATGTACCAACAAATGATGCTGTGGAACTGCCAAGATATAATTTGGCTTTGCCATCTTCAACACAGTTGAGGTTGACTTCTTTAACACCACCATCTGGGCCAGATGTTGTATAGGAACCGACGAATTCGTGAGTATTTGCGCCTTCGAAGTCAGCGGTTACAAATTTCTTCCATTTGAATTCTGGATTGAGTGAGCAGTAATATGTTTTGCCATCATAAACCAATCTATAACCTGGATGTTCGGCATTGACTGATTTATCGGCGACATATGCTTTGTCACCATCTTTAACTGTAATAACACCGTCTTTTTCTTCCCATTGGAGACCGAACTTTAATTGTCTTTCGGCGCCGCTTGGGTTATTGAGTGTGACTGCGTTATTTGTTTGATGTAAGTACATATACGCTGTAGCGACAGAACTGTTATTACCTGTTGCTTTTGCGTAGAAGATGTATTTGGAATCTCTTTCATCCCATTTCTTATAATCTTTTGCTAAGGAATCTTTGAATGTTGGATCTTTAGCTTGGAATTTAAGAGTTTGAGATTCTTCACCAATTTTTACTGTGTAATAGAATTCATGACGACCTTCTGTTTTATCGAAGTCAGTATGAACTACTGTTTTAGTTTCATCACTGAAGACAATCTTATAGCCATAACCTTTTTCATATACGTATGTGCCGAAAACTGACCAGTTATGACTTTCTAAATCTTCTTTGACAACCTTTAATGTCGCGGAAGCAGATTTTGTTTCATCCACAGTGCTTGTCGCGGTAATTGTGACTGTACCTTCTGCGATTGGAGAAACAGTGCCATTATTTACTGTTGCAACTTTTTCATCAGAACTTGCCCATGTCACAGTTTTTGAAGCATTTTCTGGTTCAACTGCGACTGTCGCGGTAACCGCTTGATTAATGAATGCTTCTTGTAAGCTTAAGCTGAGTGATAAGGATGTTGGTGCGACTTCTTGTTGTTCGCCACCACCTTGTTGTTCTTCACCACCGCCTGGGAAGCCACCGCCACCTGGGAAACCGCCTTCTTGGCCACCTTGTTGTTGTTCTCCACCTTGTTGACCAGGGAAACCACCTTCTTGGCCACCTTGTTGACCAGGGAAGCCGCCTTGTTGTTCTCCGCCTTGTTGGCCTTCTCCACCTTGAGCTGGTTGTTGTTCTTCAGCACCAAAGCCTTCGAACGCTGGGCCACTGGAGTTACCACCTGGGCCGCCACCTGGGAAACCGCCACCGCCTGGGAAACCGCCTTGACCGCCACCACTTGAGGTTGCGTGACGAGCGACTGCTGTACCTGCAAGTGTAAATTTGTTGCTACCTTGATTGATTTTGCCTTGGAACTTGTAATCATAGTCACCGAATTGGACTTCCGCATTATAAGAACTGGAAGTAACAGCGACAAAGTTCACTGGCATTTTAGCGTTACTCTTACAACCGATTAGGCCTGATAGACCAGCAGTTGTAACAACGAGTAAAGCAATTCTCTTAGAAAATTTCATTATTTTCCTCCTTTTTTGAAGTCTGAACTTCAGTCATAAGCACTATAAAAGAAGTAAAAAGAAAGAAATTTGAATAGGTATAAGAAGTATGAAAAAGAGGACAAAAAAATGTCTGCGAGGGACATAATGTTTTATTTTTGTGACGAAATATTAGATGATCACTGAGCTAGTTTTACGAGAAATTGCGAGGTATTGTTTCATGATTTCTTCTTTTCTTTTCTTAGCCATTGGTAAAGAAATACCAGTGGTTAGATAGACCTCTTCATTCTCAATACTGCGTATATATAAATAATTAACTAAATATCCTTTATGTATTCTTAAAAACCCGTGCTCACGTAACTTATCTTCTAATGTACCTAGAGGCACGCGGACGTCTTGTGAAGTCTTATCTTTAAGCACGACTTTTTGATAGTTTCTATTGCCTTCAATATAAACAATGTCTTTGATTTTAAATGAGTATGTTTTTGTTTTATCGAAGAAATCAATCTTTGATTCATTGCTTTCGTTATTAGAAATTGTTTGAAAGAATTGATTCATCATTAAAGAAAAGTCATCGATCAGTTTTGATTTACGAATAAAGCCAAATGGATGGAATTTCAAACATTCAAACACTAAGTCTTCTCTTTGAGAAAGGAAAATGATTTGCCCGTATTTAGAAATAGAAGTTAATTCATTAGCGACATTTAGTCCATTCATTTCAGGCATATCAATATCTAAGAATGATAAATCAAACTTTTCTTCTTTCGCACTGGCAAGAAAATTTAAAGGATTAGAAAAAGAGAAGAGACGGTATTCAGCATTCTTTTCTTTTAAGAACGCTTCAACTGCGCTTGTGGAAATCATTAACGCAGTCTTATCGTCATCAAGAATGGCAATCTTAAGCATTCTGGTTCTCCTTCACATTTAAGTTTAAAACAGCATCACAGACGAATCTATCATCTTCGATATTGAAATCAGCGTAGCCTTTATATGCATTAGCGATGTTTTTAATGATCTTTGTGCCATAACCATGACCACGACCCACTTTACTAGTCTTAGTTAAAGCGCGCATATTAACTTTTTCCAAGTTGATTGGGTTAGAAACAATGAAACGAATAAAGTCGTTTTGTTTGATAATCCGCACAATGATTTCATCTTTTTCTTCTGAATAATAATTCTCTAAAGCATTATCAATCATATTAGTTAATAAACTAACTAGGTCGATATCTTTAAATGGCAAAGATGGAGGAACAACCACTTTAACATCAATTTTGATTTTAGCGATCTTTGCCTTAGTTAATTCTAAGTTAATAATTGAGTTAATAACTTTGTTAGAGCAAGAGAATGAATGAAGAACGGGATTAGAAGTATTTAAATAATCTTCAATATACTTTTTCGCTTCTTCGTTTTGTCCTTGTTGAAGCATCACATCAACATAAGAGAATTGATTTTTAATATCATGTCTAAGTTTTTCTAATTCTTCTCTATTTGTTTGGTCAATAGCGATGGACATTCTTTCTGCATCTTCAAGTGTCTTTTGCACTTCAAGATTAGTAATCTTATGTCTATGTTCAATGTTTATATAAGTCGCATAGTATGAGAAATTAAGAATGAATAATAAGGTGATGTCTAACAAAGAAAGAAGGGCCACGGTAGCGACTTCTTGTGTTGTTATTGCTTGTTCATAGATAGAAGCGACGATTAATAAGATTGATAAAACAGAAATAATAATAACCATTTCTTTGGATAGATGACGATAACGGTTGATATCAATCTTATAAAGCAAGAAACAAACACCAGTAAAGATGAGGAAAGGCAATGATCTCGCTAAAGAAACAATGACGAATACGTCATTAGCGACTGTGCCGAAGAAAAAGCCAGCGTTTTTGGAAAGAACCTCAACGACTGCAATGGATGAAATAAGAATAATGCTCTTAATCAGGCGATGGATTGCACTACCGTTAGATAAAAAGATTAAAGTAAATACCCCAATAATTATTGGGAAAGTTAATGCGTAAAATATTTGACCGACATATTGATTGTTTATTTGGGTACGGATAGCAAACATTAACGATGGAAAGAAAACGCATACCGCATAACTACAAATAAACACTAAAACAGTTTTAAGAATTGATTTTTTATTACGTTCCTTTGGCCACACTAGAATTGCTAAGCCAAAAGATAAAAAGAAAATAGTTAAAAAAGATGTTAAATCTAGGATTCGTTGATAATAAAAAGCAAAAGCTTGTCCAAAATCGAGTGGCGGCATATGTAATTCTGTAAACATATTATAACAATAAATATATGCTTGTGCATATTGGGACAAAAAATATATTAATAGGGACAAAATGAAAGGGACGCCCATGAACTAAGCGTCCCTTTCTTGAGAAAGGAATTTTATACATGAAGATTTAATTGAAAATCTTAGTACCTATTTCATTGACTCCATCCAGTCAAATAAGTTGACTGTATTACCATTAGCGTCTTTGACTGCTTCAGTTGAAGGCGCGACAATGTTATTTGGGTCTTTTTGATCTAAGGCAACTTCATCACGGAAGATGTAAATCCATGAATAGTGACCTTGATAATTGTTACCTTGAGGGTTACCATCTGTGCCGCGGACATCAACGTAATATGATAAATGTAAATCTTTAGCACCAGCGGCTTTTAATCTCTTATATGTCGCTAAGGTAAAGCTTTCTGGATCAACTGTTGTATCATTAGCAGCGTGAATGAACCACATTGGTAAGTCTTTTAATTTTTGGATATCTTCATCAGTAACGAATGAATCACTATAAGCTTCGCAGCATGGATAGAACGCTCTGAAGAAGTTACCATATGTGACCGCCATTTCCATGGTCATATAGCCACCATTGGAGCAGCCACCAATAAAAATACGCTTTGTATCAATATCACCGTTTTCTTTAATATAGTTATCGATTAATGATTTTAATGATTTTGTGTAGATGGAGTGACCAACACCACCATTGATGGAGCCTGTACCACTATTCATCCAATATGTTGGTGTTTGAGCAGCAAGCACATAGGCACCTTTTTGTTGGCCTTTAACGAAGTGAGATTGGATCTTTTCTTCGCCTAAAGCGGTCACATCATTACCTAATAAAGCGATATCTGGATCTGTGCCACCTTCACCCATACCATGTAACCAAATCACTAATGGATTCAAGACACCATCTTCTCTTAAAGCATCTGTTTGGTAGTCTTTATAAGTTAAGGTATATCCTTCAGCGGTATGAGATTTAGCTTCACCCCAATCTCTTGTGGAAAGAGAGATTCTTGATCTAATCGCATTGAATTTAAATGAACTATCATATGTTTCTTCACCCACTTTGAGTGTTTGACCACTCGCTAATTGGGCTTCAACTGTAATATTGTTAGTCCAGTTATTAACGTTATTAGCGTATGTAAATGGAGAAGCACCATCCGCTGGTCCCCAGCCACTGTAACGCATTTCTAAAGAAATACGGACGTAATGGGATTCATCACCGGTGATTATTTGACCTTCTTGGTCACATAAATCAACACTTTTAACTGTGCGATTGCTTCTATTTGTTTTAACAGTGAATTGCTTACCTTGTAAGTCTGCTTTTTTAACTTTTTCAGGGAAGTTTAATTTCACACCAACAATTGCAGGACCGAATTCAAAACCTTCAACAAGGTAATCAATTGTGTCATATTCATCAACGAAGAGCTTTAAAACTCTATCGAAATAGCCTTCTTTACTAACTGTGATATAAGCCATACCTGGCTCATCAGTTTTAATATTGCCATCTTTATCAACTGTTGCGATATTTTCATCGCTACTACGGAAGGTGACACCTTCAACTTCAGTCACGACTTTTGATTTCATACCCGCTTCAACAGTATCTTTTGATAAAGAAGCTTTTAAGATTTTTCTTGCAGTTTCCACTGCTGGTTCACTAGAACTAGTTGAACCGTTAGCGGCGTTATTACATCCACCTAATACGAACAAGGCGGCAAACGCTAGAGGTAATAATAATTTCTTTTTCATAATAATTTAAGTAGAGGGCTTGGTTTCCCAAACCCTCTATCCTTTCTAAATAGTGTTAATTATGCTTCTACGTGAGCACTGACTGTAATTGAACCACCAAGGATTGCGAAGCAGTCGAAGTTTGCAGATTGAGCAAGAGCGGTAACAACGATTTCGTTGACGCCAGCTTTAACTGCGACTTCACCTAAGTCGACTTGAGTCATTGTGGAACCGTCTGAACCTAAGAAACCTTTGCGTGTTAAGGAAACTTCGGTGTCATTAACTTTGATAGATGTTGTATCGGCTAAACCTTGATCATAGTATTCGACTGGTTGTGTTTGCCAGTTAGCACTAGCAGAACTACCAATGAGAACTAATCTAACTTTGCCTGCTGCAGAAGCATCGAATTTTAGTGTGATAGATGCATCTTTAGCCATATAGCCAACAGAGCCTGTGCCGTGAGCGGTCGCATTGTTTGTTTCAACTCTAGCTTGACCACCTAATGTGCCATCTTCAGCTTCAAGATAGAAAGCATCTGTTAAGTCAACTGGTGTTGTCTTTTCAATGATAGCTTTCCAGTTAGCTTTGATTGTAATGTTCTCAGTTAAGTTAATTTTTTCACCTGGTTGTTTAACTTGGGTTTGTGGGAATGTATATGATCCCCAAGTAACCATCACTGTAATTTCCCAGCCACCAAATTCCTTATCTGCTGGAGCTGTAAAACCGTTAGCTGGTAAGGTGTATTCGCCTTTTTCTGCTTCAACAGCGTTCATTGTGCCAGAACCACCATTGGCGTCGAAATTAACTGTAACTTTTTCTACGACTGGTGTTTCAGGTTGAGCGTTTGGATCTGTTAATTTTATGCAGTCGATGTTTGGACCTTGTGTAATAGCGGCGAAGGAGAATGTATTTTCACCCGTGACGATATTAATATTGCCTAAATCGATTTCTACCCATGTCTTTGTCCAGCCTGAGGAACCTGGTAATGTGTTTGAACCTAAGTCAATGGCAGTGTTATTGAGTTTCATTGTCATGACTTCATTTGTAAGTTCCATATCGGCGAAACCAGAATAATCTGATTTTAATGCGGCGGAAGAAACGACCATGGATAATTTATATTCTTTAGCTTCAGCGGCTGTGTATTTGAGTTCAAATGTTTGTTCAGCACTGAAGTAACCCAAGGATTTACCACCAGAACATGTATCGCCATTTTCCATTTGGATGGTTGTACCTTCTGGTAAGATAGCATTTTCAGCTTCAATAACGATTTGACCAGCAACTGGTTTAGCTTTAACTGTAATGTTAACTGTGGCTTTCTTATAACCGTCTTTTGTTACTTCAACTGTTGTTTTGCCAGCTTTGATACCTTTAACGACACCAGCGTTAGAAACTGTAGCGATTGCTTCATCAGCGGATTTATATGCGACACCCGCTAAATTATCTTTAACTTGGATTTGTTTTTCTTCGTCGACTTGAATTTCGATTTCAGCTTCAACAACTTCAATCTTTGGTTTTGTTTGTGCTGGGACAGTGGCAATTTGTAATGTTTCACTTGTGAAGATTACGACTTTGTCCATGTTTGGACCTTGGGCTAACATTTCGATTTCTAAAACGTTATTGCCAGCAATTAAATCGACTTGACCGAATGAAACGGTATTGAATTCATAATAGGATTCACCGTCTTCTGGAGCTGGGACTGTTCTACCAGCCATTGAGATTTCTTTGCCGTTGAACTTAACAGAAAGAACACCTTCTAAGCTCATTTCAGCGTTATAGGCCATTGTGACACCAAGTTCAACCTTAACGGCTTTATTGCATGTAAAGGTCAATGTTTCTTTACAGCCTTGTTGTAACCAACCTAATGATGTGCCATCATCAGTTTTTCCACCATTGTCTTCGACTGGGCTATCGCCTGGACCCATGATACCATAACCGTATGCGGATAAGTCCATGCCCCAGAAATCATCTGGATCAAAGTGTTCAGCTTCTTCTAAACGTAAAGAATAGTTTGGTTCTCTATCTGGAGCTTTTTCAACTGTGATTGTGATGCTGCCATTGGCATAGCCATCTTTCTTGGCGGTGACTTTACCAGAACCAACGCCTAAAGCGGTAACTAAACCGTTTTTATCAACGGAAACGACAGTACCTGCTCTTGTGGACCATTCAACACCTTCAACGTCAGCGGATAATTGGACTGTTTCGCCAACTTTAAGTGTGGTTTTGTTACCAGCGGCGGTAACGTTAATCTTTGTTTCTTCTACTTCAGAAGTGTCACCACTACTTGCTGGTTTATCATTTTTTGCATTGTTACATGCTGTAAGACCCATTGTTAGGAGTAAAGCACCCGCTAAAAATGGAAATAATGCTTTTTTAGTTTTTTTCATTATATTTTTTTCCTTTCCTAAAATCAGGTTTATTAAGGAGGGATAAAAACTATTCCCTTTCTCAATAAATAAGCATTGTGGGCGAAATACTTTAAGATAAGTTGCGTGTTTACGCGTTACGTAAAAAGGGCACTAAAAATTCAAAAAGTATTTCTAAATTCGCACTTATCATAAAAAAGAAGAAAATATTAAAAAATAGATATTGCATAACCTTATAACATTTGAGCGTAATCTTATATTTGTGGGTATCAAAAAAGCACAATTATCAGTATCCGAATTGTGCTCTTTTTTTAGTTTTTAAATAGCGATTTTTAGTTTGAAGATATTATCTTCAGTTTCATAATGCATCTTGCCATCGTACTTCTTAACAATATAGGCAATCGACTTTGTACCAAAACCATGGTATTTCTTATTTTCTTGTTTCGTAGTTTTGATTGATCCATCATTATTGAACGATAATTCTCCATGGTAGTAATTAGTTTCTTCGATCATGAGTAAACCTTTTTTTCTAGAAGCAGTTAATGAGATAACGCGATGCTCTTTTTCTTCTATTGCTTCTGTCGCTTCAATCGCGTTATCAATGATATTTGTTAATAAGAAATAGACATCACTCGTAGCCATATCTTTAAAGGCATCACCATCCACGAGAGAAGTGAATTCAATACCAACTGAATTACAGTAGATGAGTTTATCTTGTAATAAAGCATCGATATTAACACTGCCTGTTTTAACGGAACTATCATAGAAGTTAAGTGATTCTTCTAACAAACAGAAGTCTTCATCAGTTAGTTCGCCTTTTTTAGCTTTTAATCTTCTTAATTCTTTTCTTAAATCATGACATTTCATATTGATGAAATTAATGTTGTTTTCCATCATTTCTTGTTGTCTGATTTTAGAATTAAGTGTCGCTTTAATGATCATTGTTTCTTGACGGTGTTCCACAACGCGGAAGCCACCCACGACAAGAACATCAAATAAGATACAGAAGATAATTAATGTGGCCGCGAGGATGCCTCTTAGTTTTGTATCCCATGTAAGGTGTTGTGCGACGTACACGTTAGCGACGTTAACGACAAGGTAAACAACGATACCTAAAGCGATAATCATTAATTTACCAATGATATATTTTGAATACTTAACGTAGTATCTAGCAATTAAGAAGTAGCAGGCCACAAACACTCCTGCCTTAACAGTGTAGAGTATCGCATCATAAATAATGTTAAATCTCGAAACAATAACTTCAATTGC
Source organism: Bacilli bacterium (assembly GCA_045111495.1). GTDB lineage: Bacteria > Bacillota_I > Bacilli_A > RFN20 > CAG-826 > RUG14515. The sequence continues at coordinate 18,658 of JBGUGI010000097.1, forward strand.
TTCTGACTCATTATATAAAGCTTGGAAAATCTTACCACTTAAGCCAGTATCTAAAACAAGCACACCTGTTTGATAAGCCATGTGTTGGAAGGTATACGCTACTGAAAGAAGAAGCATTAAGTTTAATGGTTTAATCTTATAGGCAAATAAGAATCCACCAAAAATAGTGAAGACGGGTATGGTATAAACCGCAATATTGAGGGCTTCATTCCATTGTTCTGGCTTCACAAAGTTATATAAACCGATGATATTAACAATCGCACCACTTGAGGCAATTAATAAACCAACAGGGATAGAGATATATGGTTTAAATCTAAAAGTAAGTCGATGCTTAATTAACATCACACCGGCAATGATAATTTCGACTGTAAAAGAGATAAACATTGTAAGTAACGTCTTAAGATCCATAATTTAGTTACCTTCTTCCATAATGTACTTTTTAAAGCTTTCCATAAATCCCTTTTTCTTTGGATGCGATATAGCAATAATTTCATCATTTGCTAATTGAATGTCAAGTTTTTCCACGCGCTTAATTTTATGCGCATTAACCAAATAACAAGAATTACATCTAATGAACCAATGCTTTTTAAGCTGTTCCTCATACTTCTTTAGAGTACCTGTTGTGGTAATCTCTTTATCTCCCGCTAAATGGAAGATGATATCGTGAGAAATAACTTCGACATACATAATGTCATTGGTTCCTATTTTGTTAAAGCCACCTTCATTAGGTATAACCACAAAGGCATCATTCTTTTTGCCTAATCTTTTCATCACTCTTTCAAGTCTTAAATAGAATGAAGCATAGGATAATGGTTTTAAAACGAAATCGATAGCGTCTACTTCGTAGCCATTAGTCGCGTATTTCGCTAAATTAGTCGCGAACATAATGACGACTTCTTCATCTTTTTCTCTAATCTTTCTTGCAACATCAATACCATTCATCGCTGATAAATTGATATCGAGAATAATGAAGTCATATTGGCTTTTAAAGCGCATCAAGAAAGCATCACCACTGGCAAATGTTTGAATATCAAAGGTGAGTTTTTTCTCTTTGCTATAACGATCTAATAATGAAAGACAGTTGTTTAAATCATCAGCGGAGTCTTCCACGACCGCGATTCTAATGTCTATTTCGCTCATTAATTGAATTATACCATTAAGGTAGCTCTAAGAAAATAATGAACCCCATATCCGCGTACGGACAGGGGTTCATTTTAGATGTTTGTATTAGTGACCGTCAGCCGCTTTTTTGACTTCTGGGATGCCAACAGCAGCGTAGTCTTCAGCGTTCCACACGTTATTGGAATGAGCACAGGCATAAAGAATATTCTTTGCCGCTCTTCTGATATAGATTGGACCATCATGTGGAAGTGATGTACGTAATTTGCTTGGCTTGTTATCATTGCTTAATTGGCTTGGTGTTAACCATAAGTCATTACCAGCAACTAAACCAATGTTTGTGGCCATGTAGCTAGAGCCAGCGTAGTCAGTAACGACGACACCATGGAAGCCCCATTCTTCTCTTAAGAGAGTGGTTAATAAGGCTTGATTACCACCAGCCCACCAGGAACCAACACAGTTGAAGGAGGACATAATGCCAATGCCACCTAAATCAACATAGAGTTCGAAGCCACGAGCGTAGATTTCTCTAATAGCTTGTTCAGTAGCCCAACAGAAGACACCACTACGATTTCTTTCTTGTTCGTTTAATAAGAAGTGCTTAGCGTAGGTATAAACACCATACTTCATACTACCTTGAGCGGTATGACCAGCCATTTGACCAGCGATGAGCGGATCTTCTGAATAGTATTCGAAGTTTCTACCACCGAATGGAGAACGGTGAGTGTTGATACCAGGAGCGTACCAGCCAGTTAAACCACGGGCCGCGCCTTCTCTACCAATGGATTCACCCATAATTCTAGCGACATCTGTTGACCAAGAGCAGGCAACGACGACTTCACTTGGGTGACCTGTACCAGAGTGGAATGCCGCACTTGGACCATCATAGTCGACAGTTTGTGTTTTGCCGATACTTGTCACAGCAGCGGTTTGGAAACCACCGTATTCAATGAGTTTTTCCATATCGCCATAAGACATTTGACTTAATAAGGATTCCCAACGTGGATCATCCCAATCAGCGTCTTTGAGGTCTCTAAGAGTTAAATTACCAGCAACTTCTTGTGGTTTCACTTCTTCATCAATTTGATTATCTGTGAGTGTGAAAGAACTTGGAACAGAGTTGTTACTTGGACCACCTGGGAAGTGCGCTTTATCTGGATTGGATGCTAATGGGATATCGGCTTTATTTTGCCATGTATCTTCAAAATTGGATCTAGATAAATATGTGTTCTTTTCGACACCACCACCGAATTCAGCATCTTGGAAGATGTTTTTGTATTCTTTACCTGTTTGATAAGATGTTTTGAATTCAACATCTTCTTCAAGAGTTAATGTTTTGGTGTTTTCTCTATTCTTGACTTCGGTTTCAGCAAGATCCCAAACGTTTTCTCTAATAGAGAATTCATAGTCACCTTTTTCTAAGACATAGTAACCTTTTTGGGTTGACCAAGAAGCGATATCACGATAGTTAAATTCTAACTTATAAGCCTTTGTATCGCCTGGTTCAATGAGGTTTGTCTTTTGGAAGGCTGTTAATGTGTAATAAGATTTTTCAATACCGCCTTTTGTATATGGAGCGTGGGTATAGAGTTGGATAACATCTTTACCAGCGACTTTACCGGTGTTTTTGACTTCAACAGTGACTTCAACTTTTTGATTTTCTTTATCAACTTTATATTCAGCGATGGATTTATCAAATGTTGTATAGGATAAACCATGACCGAAAGAGAATTGGACTTCATCATCATAATCGATGAATCCTTCTTTAGCGGCAGTTACATAGTATCTGTAGCCAACGTAAATGCCTTCAATATAATTGGTGAAGTATGCATTATTAGCGGCACCAGAAGTGTATCTGAGTGTTGTATCATTACCAAAGTTTTGGTAAGATGGCGCACTCTTCACATCATATGGCCATGTATCCACTAAGTGGCCTGATGGGTTAACAACACCAGCAAGGATTTCAGCGATTGCTTTTGTACCGGTTAAACCTGGGTGACCCATAAAGATAGCAGCGTCGATTTCTGGATCATCTAAGAATTCAGATTCGATAACTGTTGGGACGTTTAATAAGATAATGACTTTTTCAAAGTTTTCTTCAAGCATATCGATGGCAGCGATTTCATTTGCTTTGAGTTGTAAATCGCCAATCTTCATATCTTCGTCTTCACTACCACGTCTGGTAATACAGAAAATAGCAGTGTCAGAGAATGCTTTAGCGTCTTCTAATAAGGTCTTACCACCTAATTCATCAAATGCTTTTTCATAAGCACTAACTGGTGGTTCGTAGTCGTATGGGGCTTTACTATCAACGATTTCTGGATAGTTATATTTGTTAAAGCCACATTTGATGTCATAGTTACTAGGGGCAACAGAAATTGTTTTCTTATTGCTTTCATAGTAGTTCTTGATCATGTTGAAGATGTTTTCATTGATCTCGAAACCTTGATCCTTCATAGCTTGTTCAAATTTCAAAGCGTTTCTTTTGAATCCATCAACACGACCATCAGTTTGGAAGGAACCAGAACCACCATTACCATAGAATAAACCGAAAGCACATGAACCAAAGATGTTCACTTTCTTATTTTGTTCTAAATTAAGTGGTAACGCGTTTCCTTTATTCTTTAAAAGAACTGTACCTTCTTCTTGAATAGTAACAACGTTATTTTCTGCTTCTTTAGCGGCTTGTCTTGATGTTTCAGTGTCGATGATGTCAACATGACTACCACGTAATGTGAACATTAAGTTAGCAAACGCTGCGGTTGGTAAGAACGAAGCGATTGGGGCAACGATAATGGCTGCAACGCAGACAACTGGAATTAACCAGCGTTTCATTCTGTGCCATCTAATGACGTTCTTAACTGGAGCAGATGATGCTTTAATAGCGGCTGCTTTTTCAGCTTTTGGAGCGTTTTTATAATTATCGAAAGCTTCTTGATCGCCTTCTTTGAATTTCATTTTACCAAAGACATGTTTGAGTAAAACGAATGCTCCAACGAGTCCTGCAGCTGCAACGATAAGGATGATTAAGCCAATCCACCAATACTCAAGGATATTACCCCAAGTATAGCCAGCGGCAACTTCCTTATCTAAGAAGGACTCTAAGATAGGTAAATTAAACATAAATATACTCCTTTTTAACTATTTATGAGTTGCCAAAACATAGAAAAGTTAGTAAAAACCAACAGCTATGTTTGACGAATGCGATATTACTATAAACAATCAAAAATTAGTGATGTGTATAAAAAACGTAACATTACATTTTCTTAGCATAAACTTGCATTGGAGCATCAAAAAAGGCCCCTCTAAACTAGAAGGACCTTGATTGTTATTTGATGTTTAAGACTAGTGACCGTCAGCAGCTTTCTTAATTTCTGGGATACCCACTGCAGCGTAGTCTTCTTCTGTCCAAACGTTATTGGAATGCGCGCAGGCATAGAGAATATTCTTAGCCGCTCTTCTTTCGATGATTGCGCCATCATGTGGACATTGTGAACGGACTCTGCTTGGTTTTAAGTTATTACTTAATTGACTTGGTGTTAACCACATATCATTACCAGCTCTTAAACCAATACTTGTGGCCATGTAATCACTACCAGCATAGTCGGTAACGACGACACCATGGAAGCCCCATTCTTCTCTTAAGAGAGTTGTTAAGGCAGCTTCACTACCACCACACCACCATGAGCCGATGCAGTTATAAGCGGACATGATACCAATACCACCTAAATCAACATAGAGTTCAAAGCCACGAGCGTAGATTTCTCTAAGTGCTTGTTCGCTTGCCCAAACAAAGACACCAGCACGGTTATTTTCTTGGTCATTGCAGAAGAAGTGTTTTGCGTATGTATAAACACCATACTTAGACATACCTTGAGCGGTATTACCGGCCATTAAGCCAGAGATTAATGGATCTTCTGAATAGTATTCGAAGTTACGACCACCGAATGGTGAACGGTGAGTATTGATACCAGGAGCATACCAACCGGTTAAGCCACGGGAGGCACCTTCACGACCAATGGATTCGCCCATCAATCTCGCGACATCTGTGGACCAGGAACAACCAACGATAACTTCACTTGGGTGACCTGTGCCAGAGTGGAACGCTGCACTTGGACCATCGTAGTCAACTGTTTGACCTTTATCAATACTTGTAACGGAAGCAGTTTGGAAGCCACCATATTCGATAAGTTTTTCCATATCGGCATATGATAATTGACTTAACAAGTCTTCCCAACGTGGATCATCCCAAGCCGCATCTTTAAGGTCTCTAAGAGTTAAATCACCAGCGACATCTTGTGGTTTGACTTCTTCGTCAATTTGATTGTCAGTAAATGTGAAGGAAGAAGAACCTGTAGAGTTACTTGGACCACCTGGGAAATGTGCTTTATCTGGATTAGAGGCTAATGGGATATCGGCTTTATTTTGCCATGTGCCATCAAAGTCGGCTCTGGATAAATATGTGTTCTTTTCCACGCCACCACCGAATTCGACATCTTGGAAGATGTTAGCGTATTCTTTACCTGTTTGATAAGAGGTCTTGAATTCAACATCATCTTTTAATGTATATGTCTTTGTATTTTCTCTACCATTAACTTCAGTCACAGCGAGATCCCAAACGTTTTCTCTGATAGAGAATTCGTAGTCACCTTTTTCTAAGACGTAGTAGCCTTTTTGGGTTGACCAAGAGGCCATATCTCTAAAGCTGAATTCTAATTTATATGCTTTTTCATCACCTGGTTCGATGATGTTTGTTTTTTGGAAAGCAGTTAATGCGTAATATGATTTTTCAACGCCACCTGGTGTATATGGAGCATGTGTATAGAGTTGAATAACGTCTTTACCAGCGACTTTACCAGTGTTTTTAACCACGACTGTAACTTCAACTTTTTGTTCTTTTTCGTTCACTTTGAATTCAGCGATGGATTTATCAAATTTTGTATAAGATAAACCATGACCAAATGAGTATTGAACTTCTTCGTCGTAATCAATAAAGCCTTCTTTAGCAGCGGTTACATAATATCTATAACCAACATAAATACCTTCAACATAGTTAGTGAATTTGGCTCTATTAGCCGCACCAGAAGTATATGTTAATGTGGTGTCGTTACCAAAGCATTGGTAAGATGGAGCGCTCTTCACGCTATATGGCCATGTATCCACTAAGTGACCTGATGGATTAACTTTACCAGAGAGGATTTCAGCAATCGCTTTGGTACCTGTTAAACCTGGATGACCGATATAAAGAGCTGCGCTAATCGCATCATCATCTAAGAATTCGGATTCGATAACTGTTGGAACGTTAAGTAAGATAATAACTTTGCTAAAGTTCTCTTCGAGCATGTTGATAGCAGCTTGTTCAGCGGCATATAACTTAAGTTCGTTATATTTCATATCCGCACTTTCTGTACCATGTCTTGTAATGGCAAAGATTGCAGTGTCGGAGAATTCTTTTGCGTCTTCTAATGCAGTTTTACCACCTAGTGCGTCAAAGGCGGTTTCGTATGCAGAGACAGGTAATTCGTAATCAATTGGGTCAAGAGTTGCACCATAACCACTTGGAACAACTTCTGGATAACCGAATGTATTAATGCCACAGAAGATTTTATAATCACTTTCCGCGACAGAAACTTTCTTTCCGTTATAGTAGTTCTTCACTAAATTGAAGAGGTTGTTATTAATTTCAAAACCTTCTTCCACTAAAGCTTCTTCTAATTTAGTTGCAGTTCTTTCAAAACCATCAACGCAACCATTAGTTTGGAATGCACCAGAACCACCATTATTGAAGAATAAGCCATAAGCACAAGAACCAAAGATGTTAACTTTCTTATTTGTTTCAAGGTTTAATGGTAAGGCATTATCTTTGTTCTTTAAAAGAACTGTGCCTTCTTCTTGAATGACGACAACGTTCTTTTCGGCTTCCTTAGCGGCTTGTCTTGATGTTTCAGTGTCGATAATTTTAACTGGGCTACCGAATGCGGTAAACATCAAGTTAGCAAATGCAGCTGTTGGTAAGAATGAGGCGATTGGGGCAATAACGATTGCCGCGACACAGACAACAGGAATGAACCACGCTCTCATGCTACGCCAAATAATGACATTCTTAGCAGCCCCTTTTGCTGCTTTTTTAACAACCTTTTTCTCTCCTTTTGGAGCATTAGAATAGTTGTCTACAACTTCTTGATCGCCCTCTTTGAATTTCATGCGACCGAAGACGTGCGCTAGCAAGACATAGGTAGCAACTCCACCTACTGCAAGCACTATGATGATGATTAAACCAACCCACCAATACTCAAGGATATTGCCCCAAGTATAGCCGGCGGTTACTTCCTTATCTAAGAAAGATTCTAAGATAGGTAAATTAAACATAGCAAAAAACTCCTTTCTCATAACTATGTAAGTTTGTTGAACATGAAAAATATTATTTCAGCTAGATTTCCATGTTTAACGCATGCGCTTACAATATACCAAGCGTGCAAATAATACGCAAATAATTATTAGTAAACATCGATAAAAATTGCATAAACAAAAAAGTCTGATTGTCTCAGACCTTTTCGTGTGGAGGAGAAACTTTCCACTATTTCATAGCCTTGATAAATAATTCGTTAATTTTATCTACAAAGGCTTTCTTATCAACGATTTCTCTGCCTTCAAGAAGCATTGCTTCTTCATAAAGAACACTCGCGTAATTCTTTACAGTTTCATCATCATTTTGAATCTTGGAGAATGCTTCAAATAATGGGTGGTTTGGATTGATTTCAAGAATCTTTTCCGCTTTAACGGTATCTTCCGCACCTGGTTGTTCGTTAAGTGTCTTTTCCATTTCTAGAGATAAGCCATCTTTAGTGGAAACACATACAGGAGCGTCCACGAGTTTAGAAGAAACAACGACATCATTGACCTTACCGTTTAACGCTTCTTTAAGAGTGTCTAATAATCTCTTATTGTCCGCGGTTACACTATCGATCTTTTCTTGTTCTTCTTTACTAACTTCAGAAGCGGATTCATCACTGATGGATTTGAATTCAACCTTATCGTAATCACGTAGCATCATGATGCAGAATTCATCAATCTTTTGATCAAGCAATAGCACGTCTACGTTGTTTTTACGATATTTCTCTAATTGAGGTAATAACTTAATCGCATCTAAGTTTTCACCGGATACAAAGTAGATGTATTTTTGGTCTTTAGCCATCTTCTCTTTATAGTCCGCTAAAGAGATGTATTTATCTTCGTTATTCAATGAGTGGAACACCAAGGTATCTTGTAAGAGTTCTTTCTTTGCGCCATATGTGCTATAGATACCATATTTAATTAATTCACCAAAGCTCTTCCAGAAGGTGACATATTTATCAAAATCAGTTTTCTTAATATCTTTTAATTTATCAACAATCTTCTTTTCGACGTTTTCACTAATCTTTTGCATGATTGGTGATTGTTGAAGCATTTCTCTAGAGATATTAAGTGAGAAGTCACCAGAATCCACGAGACCTTTAACAAACTTTAAGTAATCAGGAATCAATTCTTGGCATTTATCTTTGATAAAAATGCCCTTACTATAAAGTTGTAAACCTCTTTCATAAGAATCACTATAAAGGTTATATGGAATATGGCTTGGGATAAATAACAATGCATCATAGGTGATCTTACCATCCACTCTCACAAATAAAGATGTTAATGGATTTTCATAATCACCGAATTTATTCTTATAGAATTCATTTAAGTCTTCATCACTGACTTCATTCTTATTCTTTTTCCAAAGAGGAATCATGGAGTTAAGAGTCTCTAAGACTTCTTTATCTTCATATTTACCTTCAACAGGTTTACCATCTTTATCTAAAACTTGTTCATGTTTAGTGACCATCATCTTAATTGGGTAACGGATATAGTCGCTATATTTCTTCACTAAGTTTTTAATGCGGTATTCTTCTAAGAATGCATCATAGTCCACTTCTTTTGAAGATTTCTTAAGAGTTAAGGTAATCTCTGTACCACATTCTTCTTTATCGCATTCCTCAATGGTATACGATTCTTGACCATCACTTGTGAATAAGTAACCTTGGCCGTTATATGTCTTAGTTTTCACTTGGATAGAGGATGCCACCATAAAGGCACTATAGAAGCCAACACCAAATTGACCAATGATGTTGAGATCTTGTTTTTCTTTGGCTTCTTTTAATTTACTAGCGAAGTCTTTGGAACCACTTTTAGCGATGGTACCAAGATTGTTCACTAAGTCATCTTTATTCATACCAATACCGTTATCGGTAATGGTGATTGTTCTCTTTTTCTTATCTGCTTTAATGTTAATTTCAAAATCTTTAAGAGGGATTTCACCTTTGCTATTTAAAGCTTGGAAACGATATTTATCAATCGCATCAGAGGCATTACTAATGAGCTCTCTTAAAAAGATTTCATTATTGCTATAAATGGAGTTAATCATTAAATTGAGTAACTCTTTTGATTCAGTCTGAAATTGTTTTGTTTCTTTCATATTTATGTCCTCTTGTCATGTATGACAATCTACCATATTTAGTGTAGTCCCCTTTCCTTAAAAAATCACGGAGTTTTCACCCCGTGATATAAAAGCCAAAGCTTTTTACGAAAGGAGTCTATTCTTATTGATTAGGAATTAAGCGATTTGCACTAAGTGTTCCTTTTCAATCTCTTTTTCGCTGCGTTTTTTGATGTTAACTGTTAAGACACCGTTTTCAAGTTTCGCGGATACATCTTCAAGTTTCACTGTATCGCCAACGTAGTATGAACGTGAGAATTCACCATAGCTTCTTTCTCTATAGATGTAGTCTTCGTCATTTTCTTCTTCCTTATTTAAGGTAGCAGTGACTTTAAGATAACCGTTTTCAAGAGTGATTCTTGTGTCTTCTTTCTTCACTTCAGGAAGTTCGATGAACATTTGATAATCGCTTTTGTTTTCTTTGATGTCAGTTTTCATCATGTGTGGTGCGGAACAGTTGTTTGCTCTAAGGAAAAATCTGTCGAAAAATGGATCGTAATTAGTAATATAGTTTCTCATAATTCGTACCTCCTTATATTACCTTTTAGCACTCTTCCTCTTGGACTGCTAACACCTACATTATAACCTAAATTAGCACTCTGTCAATAGGAGTGCCAAATATTTTTTAAAATTATTTTATTAAATAACTAGTTATTTAAATTTTTTAATATTTCTTGTAATTCAGGAGGTAATTCCGCGGAAAATACCTGGTTTTTTAAGTACGAAAATGTCCCTTTTATGTCCCCAAAAACAAGTTTATACGAGTGTAAAAACTGATTTTCAAAGTTAAATTTACGTTTAAATTCATTGTTTACTTTATAGTCACCATACTTAATATCGCCTACAACATGATGACGGATATATGACATATGCGCACGGATTTGATGAGTGCGGCCTGTCACTAATTGAACATCTAATAATGTATAGCCATTAAATTTTTCTTTAACAAAGTATTTAGTAATAGCGGTTTTCGCACCACTTTTAAGCGGGGCCACGACCATTTTCTTACGTTCATAGCTTTTTCTTAAAGGTGCGTCCACCACACCATCTTCATCAACTACACCCACTACTAAAGTTAAATAATGTTTTTCAACAATCGAGTGATCGTTAATGATATTAGCGAGTTCGCTCGCGCTTCTATTATCTTTAGCGAACACGATTAATCCAGATGTATCTTTATCTAAACGATTAATAAGCATCGCTTGTTTGTTTAAATATTGAGAAAGTAAAACATCTAAAGATACGTTGCCTTTATTACCATCGAACTGTGATAAAAGACCACGTGGTTTATTAATAATCACGAGATATTTATCTTCATAAACAATCAAGTCTTTAATGTTCATTCTGGCTGGACCTCTTTTATTCTATTTTCGCTTAATGATAATAGATATAGATGCACGTGTTCCTTATTTATATTAAATAGTGATTGCACGTTTCTTTGATAGACACGTAATTGTCTTTCATAAGCCTCATCATCAATAGAACGAGATTTATAGTCAACGATATAACACTCGCTACCTTTGAAATAAAGCAAATCAATAAATCCTGTTGTTTGTAATAGCTCATCATAATAACCATATTCTTTATAAATCTTTGCAATGCTTAAATCATCAAACACTGGATTTGATAAAACACTATCGATAAGCTTTCGATCTTTTTCATTCTTAATGAATGATGTGTCTTTACTTACAAAGTCCACGAGTTCCATTAATCTATGGAGATAAATACCGCGCGTTAAGATTTGGTCTGGAACAGTATCCTCAAGTGATTCTTCATAGTGACGCTGCTTACTCGCTCTTTCTTTGATGATTTCTGGGAAAGAGATTTTTGTATCATCGGTTGGTAAATCAAGGAACTTAGCAATCACATCTTCAGCGTCATAATCGGTATAGCCGTGTTCAAATTCGTTATAGTCATAAGCGATAACATGATCTTTGAAATCTTTATTTTCATATGATTCGAATAAGAAGCGTTTTTGATCATCAAAGAATCTCACGAATACTGGCATTAAAACATCAAATAGGCCATACGGGATATTATCTACGGTTAAACTCTTCATTTCTTTAGCTTTGGTTGAACCAAGGAAATACGCTAAGTCAGCATCACATATCGCGGTGACAAATTCATTAATGGCTTGGCCTAAATCCGCGGGCGCTTCGTTGTCTTCGTTAGCAACCGCTTCTAGTTCTTCAAATGAGGCAAATTCATCATTATATTTATATAAAGCGTAAACATTCGCATCATTATTCGCATCACGTGTCATATTAACGAATTCTAAATAGTATTCTTTGAATAAGTCATAAAGCATGTGATGCACTTGTTCATTTAAAAGATTGGTTAGATTATCAGAATAATATTTATTAAATAATTTGTTATAAGTTTGATAACTACTTTCACTAAGGTCATCTTTTGACATTAAATGGATGCCTTTAATAATCTCAATAGTATTGAGATAGTTTTGATATTTAACTTTGTCGATTTTATGTTCTTTAATCTTCTTAATAGCGTATTCTTCATCGAGTTTTAAATAATGTGGTAAATATGAAAGCATGCCATAGAGGTTTTCACTCTTCTTATCGCCTTCTTCATCTTTTGGTCGATCACCAACGATGTAGACAATATTTTCTGCGCGAGTTAAAGCCACATAGAACAAACGTACATGTTCATCCCTTTCTGGATCTTTATCACTCTTCTTGATTAATAAACTTGGTAATGTTTCATAAACCACACTATTGACGTTATCTTCTTCATCAACGTCATTTTCATCGTAGTTGTAATAAGGAAGAACGATGCCATAGTTTTCATCAAAGATATAATCTGGTTTTTCAGAGTTGTTACCAGTGGACATCTTGTTAAAGCTAACTGGAAGATAAACAATCTTTTGTTCCAAACCTTTAGAAGCATGAATGGTCATCATATCCACCGCTTTTGCGGTCTTCACTGTCGTATCAGCGGAAATACCCATCGCATATTTATCAATAATCTTTAATAAATTAACAAATTCTTCTAAACCATCGCCCATGTCTTCTTGAGAAGATAAAATAGCGGCGAGAGATTCAATCTTACTGACGTTATTTTCAATATCACCGATATAACATAAGTTAGTGACGATACCAAAATCATTAATCATGTTAGTGAAGAATTCATAAGCACTGGAATCTCTATTTTTCTCCACAAACGCATGCACGTCTTGCATGATTTTATCTTCATCCATCTTTGATTCATCATGGTCTTTTAGAATATCGTAGATAACTTGGTCTTTATAACGATAGATATAACTACGGGCAACAGAAGCAAACAAAAGATCCTTTTGACTATTAAGTCCTTCATACATTTCGTTAGCGATTAATTCTACGAGAGATTGAATGAGTAAAATAGCGTTAATCTCTCTTAGGTCACCTTTAAGTTTGTTATTTAAAAGGATATTACATTCTTTAAATATTCTTTGATAATCATCGAACCCTTTAGTGGTTCTCATAATGATGACAAAGTCATCATAATCACAATCCATTAATTTAGAACCTTCACTAGTGCGTTTATAGATTTGGAAATGATTATCTACTTTCTCTTTGATGTCATGCGCAATAGCGTAAGCTTCCCAAAGAGCGGCACTCTTTTCAGGGAAAGCATCATTATCTTTACCACTTATGGAAGTGATACGAGAAACACCAAAGTCTTCATACTTATAATTGCTATATAGACCAACTTCATCATCGTATTCTAAACTCTCATTACCAAAGGCATAATCAATACCGCCATGGGCTAAAGTCATATAGAAATTGAAGACGTGATTGATTTCATGAAGCAAAGCTTTGCCTGAACGATAGTTCTTATGCATAGTAATGACTCTATGCCCTTCACCACTTCTATAGTCTTCTTGTCTTTTGACAAATAATTCAACTTTGGAATTTCTAAAACCATAAATGGCTTGCTTAGCATCACCAACGCAGAAGAGATGGGCTCTTGAGCCATCTTCTTTTTCTTTCAAAAGACTATTAATAATATCTTCTTGAAAATCATTCGTGTCTTGATATTCATCCACCATGATGAACTTGAATTGATTGCGGACACTCTTTGCAGCGGCTTCATATTTAGGATTAGTTAAAAGAGAAACAGCTTTTAAAAGGATGTCATTAAATTCAAATGAGTTAGTGACACGTTTATAATCATTAACGCCTTTATCTAATTCCTTAATGATTTCTAGCATCAAAGCGATATCATCTTGGAAGTATTTGAGCTTATCAATTTCTTTATCAAAACTATCAATTAAGAGAAGAGAATCTAATCTCTTATCATCGCCCTTAAATAAGCTTCTAAAGATTTTATTAACTTCGATATCTTTATCGCTTTCAAAGTCTTTCCCTTTCATTCTTGAAGGGAGAAGTGTTTCATCGCTAGCTAGCTCTTTGATCTTCTTTAAGAAACCATTAGGTTCGCTTCTTAAAGCTTCTTTTAATATTTGATAGGTTTTTTGGTTATAAGGATCATTAGCGAAACTACATAAGTTTTCATCAATTTCAAAAGCGTCTTTATTGCTAAATAACTGTGCGATTAAAGCGGGGTTATCCCCAAATATGACGTCATAATTCTTTTCAATAAAGTAGGCTTCTTTCATCGTATCAACAATTGTGCGTTTATTCGCGGCCACTAGTTCATTAATAACTCTTTTAAAGTAAACTTCGCTAAGATATTTTTCATCATAGTGATTAATGATTTGTTCTTTCTTCTCTAAAGAGAGTTTGTCTAATTGTTTATACAAATCTAAAATGACCGTCTTAGTGTTTTCGTCACCAGACATATTAAATTTACAAAGTGTCTTAATTAATCTTTGACGTTTATTTTCATCAACGTAATAACCATGTAATATCTCATCTAATAAGACATTCTTTTTTGCTGTTATAACATCAGAGTTAGCTAAGTTGATATTGGAAGAGATACCTAAAACATCAGCGTATGAGGCCACTAAATATCTGGCAAATGAGTCAAATGTTTGGATGTGCGCACATGCGACTTGCTCAGCAATATCGTCTTGATGATTATCTTTGAATACTTTGATAATTCTATTACGCATTTCATGAGCGGCGTTATCAGTGAAAGTAAGCACTAATAATTCACTTGGTTTAACTTCACCATTAGCGATGATTCGATAAACTTTTTCTGCGAGAGTTTTGGTTTTACCAGAACCCGCACCGGCGGCCACTAAAACATCTTCCGTAATTGGAGCGGTAATCGCAGATAATTGATCTTTATTAAAACCCATACCTACTTTTCTCCTTTCTGGAATCGTTTCCAAATCTTCTTACGGTAATCCACCGCGTCTGATTTATCGTGATAGCATACTGCCTTATAAGGGCAATATGTACACACTAGTTTTTTATCGTTGAATTCACTTGGGGATAATGAAGTTGGAGCGATTGGGAAATCCGCTTCACAAATACGATGAATTGTCTCAATAGCCGCCTCCTTAGCGTCTTCCACTAAATCGTTTAAATTATATTTATCAATAAGAACTTTCTTATTATCAATGATTTGTTCATCACCTTCAGGATCATTAAATTGATTCTTAACTTGCAGTAAATTAGTGCCCTTGGTCACTACTTTACCTGTTTTAGTGTTGAACGCTGATGGGTCAACAGAGATGATATAGTTTGTATCTTGATTATTAATACCGGATAAACGGAAAGAACTAATGAGATTCTTTTCCATTAAACGTGGAGTGTTGTTATCTTTGAAACCAGATTTAATGCTATTGAAATAAAGGTGTTGGATATAAAAGCCTCCAAAGACACCGCCTTTCGTATAGAAATCTGGTTGGATGTTCTCTTCAATCGCATAGTAATAAAGAGGTAACTGAATAGATTTATCAAGGAATACTTCTAATGGTTTAAATGATTCACTACCGGACTTATAGTCGACGATTGAGTAATACTTTTTATCATTAAGTTCAGTGACCATGATTTTATCAATACGACCACTGAAGTTATATGTTTCACCTTGGTTATCTTCTAATTTGAATTTAATACTTAATTCATAATCATCTTCCACTGGTTTAGCAAAAGAGATATCATCACTGACCTTACGATAAGTCTTAATGAGTTTTCTTAACCAATGCTTAATGATTTCTAAAGATGCTAGTTCTTCTGGAGTTGGTTCTATTTCGTTTTTCTCAAACTCTTTTAAGAACGTTTCTTCCCCTTCTTTAAAAGCTTCTTCTAAATTAAAGTCAGAATGATTAAACTTCTCAAACACCTTATGGATGAAGGTACCATTAAATCTTCTTGAGTAATCATCTCTTTTAATAGGAATAAGAATATTTAAGTAATATTTGAAAGGACAGTTGATATACGTTTCTAAATTAGTGATATACCAAGTATCTTTTTTAAAGTCATTACCACATTCAATTGGTGTGTATCTTTGATCGTACGTACGATAGAAGTATTCGCTTACCCTAGCGTTTTCTTTATCTAATATCATTGAACGACGAATATCAGATGCCTCGCTTGTAAATGTTGGAAAGAAGAGAGTGTCATCTTCCATTTTGATATTATCTTTCCAACCGAGTTCGTCCACTAAAGGAGAATCGTAGATCAGTTCGTTTAAGTGCTTTTTAACACGGGAAAGAATAGCGACGTTATTGTGTCTTAAGAAGTTAATCTTATTTCTTCTTTCCACTGCGGTTTTTTGATAAGAAGTGTTATAACCGATTTCTTTTAAGATAGTGTCTGGCAAGACATTATCGTCTTGATAAATCTTATAGAACTTATTGGAATTGAAATTAGTGACGTAGGTAAAGTATTCAGGATTAAACGTGAATTTATTAGAAATAACAATGCCCTTGTTGCCCACTGGGATACGAGTGTTTTTAGAGGCCACTATTTCTAACAAATTAGCGTACCCTATTTCAAAACTATCAAGATGACTTAAATCATAATAATCAATTAAATCTTTAAGCGCTTTAACGTCTTGATCTTCTAGTTCTTCTTCATTAAAAGCAAACTCTTTGGAGTTATATATTTCATTAATTTTAGCTTTGACCTTTTTAACGGATAATAATGGCCTTTCTTCGATGTAGCAGACTGGTAAATCAAATAGGTCACTCATGATTTTGACATAGAAGATATCTTCATCACCATTGATGATAATTCTGTGCTTTTGATTAACGTTTTCTTTAACCTTGTCTCTAATCCAAGAGAAGATATAAAGGAACTGCGACATCTTGTTTTCGAAATAGATGATATTAGGGCTGATATAAGCATTATTCTTAACAAGCTCTAAATCCTCTAATCTTAATTGTTCATATGCTAGACCGTTTCTATTCATGAACTCTTGAATAGCGGCGTCATATTTCATTTCAAACAAGAAGATATGGCTATCTTTTAATTCATATAGGCCATACTCGTCTTTAACTAAGTAGCCATCATCATTTAAATCATTGAATAATTCTTGAAGGCATTTGTTTTTAGAAACATCCGCGGTTAAAAGAATATCTAAATACTTTTTAGCTTTCTTATAACCAATACCCTTTTTAAGTAAGAATGGAATTGGATCTTTAGCAAAAGAATAGGAGACCTTATTAATTAATTCATGACGGGAAATAATCTTAATATCTAATTCGGGATATTTATTTTTAAAGAGGAAAAGCGCGGATTGATAATCAAAATCCGCGACAATGATGTTTTTATCTTTAGAAAATATCTCGCGCATATATTAATTATAAAATACTTTTCTTAATTTTAAAAAAATTATTAAAAGTTTTTAACTTATTGAAAATAAATAGTTTGAGACCACATCAAAACAATATTTGCTTTTCAAATAGTTTCTCTTTAAGATAGGCGGTTTATTGAATATAATATATTCATTGCGAGGTAACTCTTATGTCAAAAGCAGATGAAATTTTTGTTAGCAACATGAAAGACATTCTTGAGAATGGCTTTTGGGACACTGAATTAAAAGTCAGACCACATTGGGAAGACGGCACTCCAGCGCACACAGTGAAAAAATTCTGTATCGTTAACCGTTATAATCTTCAAGAAGAATTACCAATCTTAACAATTAGAAGAACTGCTTTTAAGAGTTGCTTAGATGAATTACTTTGGATTTGGCAAAAGAAATCCAACAATATTCATGATTTAGGTTCTCATATTTGGGATTCCTGGGCTGATGAAAATGGTTCCATTGGTAAAGCTTATGGCTACCAATTAGCGAAGAAATCCATTTACCCAGAAGGTGAATTCGATCAAGTCGACAGAGTTTTATATGACTTAAAGCATAATCCTCAATCTAGAAGAATTATGACTAACATCTATAACTTTGAAGATTTACACGAAATGAATCTTTATCCATGCGCTTATTCCATGACATTCAATGTCAGTGGCGATACATTAAACGGCATCTTAAATCAAAGAAGTAACGATATGTTAACAGCGAATAACTGGAATGTTTTACAGTACGCCCTACTTCTTATGATGTTCGCGCAAGTCTCTGGCTTAAAAGCGGGTGAACTTGTTCACGTTATCGCTGATGCGCATATCTACGATAGACATGTTGATATCGTTAAAGAAGTTATCGCTAAACCTCAACACAAGGCACCTAAATTAAAAATGAATCCAAACGTTAAAAACTTCTATGATTTCAAAGTGGAAGATTTTGAACTTATTGATTACGAATACGAACCTTTAGATAAGAAGATTCCAGTGGCTATTTAATTTATGATTATTTCCATTCTTAACTGCGATAAAAAATTTGGTATTGGTAAAAGAAACGGTTTGTTGTTCTCTTTACCTTTAGATATGAAGTTCTTTAGAGAAACCACTAAAGGACATGTGGTTTGTATGGGTGAAAATACTTTGTTATCTTTCCCAAATAGCCAACCATTAAAAAATAGAACTCATATCGTTTTATCTCAAGACCCCACTCATAACTATGAAGGGGTCATTAATGTTCATACATTTGAAGACTTCTTAAGAAAGATGAAAGAATACGAAACAAGCGACACGGTATTCGTTATCGGTGGCGCTTCTATCTATAGACAGACTCTTCCATATGTTGATGAAGTGTATTTAACAAAGGTCAACGCTGATGGAGGAGCAGAAGTCTTCTTTGTTAATTTAGATGAAAATCCAGACTTTGAATGTATCGATGAAGGTACACCAGTGATGGACGGCGATTTAGAAATCAGATTCACAACATATAAAAACAAGAACAAGAAAGAAATTATCTAGTATGAAAAACAACATCTATCCAAAAAACTATCATAGTGTTCTTAACTTAGTGGACACACAAATTGCGATTAAGTTAATTAAGGACACTTTTGAAAGAGAACTCGCTAAAGATTTACAGTTAATCCGTGTTAGTGCTCCCCTATTCGTGGAACCAAATACTGGTTTAAACGATAATTTAAATGGTTATGAACAACCAGTAGGTTTCGTTGCGAACGAAAACGGACAAGATTTAGAAATCGTTCAATCCTTAGCGAAATGGAAAAGATTCGCGTTAAATAAATATGATATTGATGGTCTATATACCGATATGAATGCGATTAGAAGATTTGAAGATCTTGATAATATGCATTCTTTATATGTCGACCAATGGGACTGGGAAAAAAGATTAACCCTAGAAGAAAGAAATGTTAAAACTTTAAAGCGCACAGTTAAAAAGATTTATAAATCATTCTTAAAAACATACCGTTTATTAGTGAAACGTTATCCTGAATTAGTGAACAATAACTTACCAAAAGATATTGCTTTCGTGACCACAAAACAGTTAGAAGCTAAATATCCAGAGATGAGTAGAAAAGAAAGAGAAAACGCTCTCGCTAAAGAATATGGTGCGGTTTTCTTAATGCAAATCGGTGGTAACTTAAAAGATGGCAAACCACATGATGGTAGAGCCGCGGACTATGATGATTGGAAACTTAACGGCGATATCTTACTTTGGTATGAACCACTACAAATTGCTTTTGAAATAAGCAGCATGGGTATCAGAGTTAATAAAGAATCACTAGTTAAACAGCTTAAAGCCAAAGGTGAAATGAGCAAGATTAATCTTCCATATCACCAACTAGTGCTCAATGAACAAATCCCACTTTCTATCGGGGGTGGTATTGGTCAATCTCGTCTTTGTATGTATTTATTAAAAAAGGTCCACATTGGAGAAGTGCAATCCTCCTATTGGCCTGAAGAAGATATTAAAGAATTTAAGAAATATAACGTCGATTTACTTTAATAAATTAAGTAATTCGCCAAAGTTATTGATAAAGAGGTGAGAATTCATCCTCTTTTCTTTATTGTGCTTTTCACTAGCCTTATCATTAACGGCAACAGTTAAGAAACCTGCTTTATAAGCAGTCTTCACACAAGTCGGCATATCTTCAAGCACTAAAACTCTTTCTTTATCAACATGCATTTGTTCCGCAAGATATTCATAGATTCTCGAACTTTGCTTGCCTTCTTTAACGTTGTTAACATCAGCGATATATGTGAAGTATTTATCTAAGCCGAGTCTTTTAATGCATGGCATATATAATGTATCGTCGTTTGCGGTAGCAATCGCCATTGGAATATTGTTCTTTTTAAAGAATTCGAGTAACGCTAAAGAATAGTCTTTTAATTTTACATCGTTTGCGTACATATCAATGGACATTTGATGCCATTCATCCATGATTTCTTGTTCGCTTTCTTTGATGCCGTATGTATTCTTAGTAAACTTAGCTGCTTCTTTTAAACCAAGATGAACAATATTTTGAGCGTAATCATTTGGTAATTCCATTCCTCTTTTAGAGAAGAACTTCTTATCAATTTCATGCCATAGACTTGTGGAATCAATTAATGTTCCATCCATATCAAATATAACCGCGTCAAATCTACGGCCATTTATTGCTAAATAGTTTTGTTCTGGTTTCACTTCGTGGGCTAAAGCAAGGATCAATGTTGGAATAGCCATAATGACTGTTGCGCCAAGGAAGCCAACACCGAACCAAAATAAAACGCCAGTGCTAAAGAAAACAATAGAAGTGATTAAAAGCATTCCTGTAATCACATACAAGATAATTTGTAATGAACTAATCTTTCTTTTCTTTACTTCGCTCATAATATTTCTATTTCACCACTATCAACATGTAAAAGCATATCATGTGTTGCTATTTGAAGACAAAAAGAATTATCGATTCCCACTACTTCACCAATGAATGTTTGATTATTAACAAGTACACGTACCCTCTTATTTAGTAAGTAATTGTGATTTCTAAAATATTCTAAAGATTTATCTAAGTCGAGATTAGTTAAAGAATTCACTAGCGAAGGAAATAGTTTTTCTTTAAGTTCTTCGATATTAATATCTTTCTTATGTTCTAAGCATAATGATGTCGCTGGTCTTCTTAATCCTTCAGGGAACTTCTTTTGATTAACATTAAGACCAATACCCACGACCATATAATCAGGTAGCTGACCTTCCGCGAGAATACCACATACCTTCTTATCATTAATTAAGACGTCGTTAGGCCATTTTATACTCACATGCTTGATTTTATATGTCTCTAATACTTTCGCGACCTCTACTGCGCTTAAAAGGGAAATAATTGGTGATTGTTTCAACAAACTCTCGTCCTTAATTAAAAACGAGAACATGAGATTTTCACCTGGTTCACTAGTCCAAGTTCGATCATTTCTACCTTTACCATGACTTTGATAATCAGTGGACACAAAAGTAAAGTTACTTAATAACTTATAAGTACTTTTTATATAGGTATTCGTAGAATCTATTTTTTGGAAATGAATTTGATGATATTGCATGTGTTTATTGTAAAACAAAAAAGCCTCCGCTTTAAGCGAAGACTTTTGCTTTTTCGGGTTTTCTAATTATGCAAATAAGAGGAGCAAGACGCCAGCGGCAACAGCGGAGCCGATAACACCAGCGACATTTGGACCCATTGCGTGCATGAGTAAGAAGTTTGTTGGATCTTCTCTTAAACCTTCTTTGTGGACGACACGAGCCGCCATTGGAACCGCACTAACACCAGCGGCACCGATCATTGGGTTGACTTTGCCTTTAGTTAAGACGCACATTAACTTGCCACCTAACACACCAGCCGCTGTAGCGACGGAGAAGGCAATGATACCTAAGACGAAGATTAAGATTGTATCAACGGTTAAGAATGTTTGAGCATCAGCGGTACAACCAACACAGACACCTAATAAGATGGTGATGATATACATCAATGTATTGGCTAATGTATCTCTAATCTTTGGTACGACGTTACATTCTTTAATTAAGTTACCAAGCATTAAGCAACCAATTAATGGAGCCGCACTTGGAACGAGTAAGCATGTAATCGCGGTAACAACGATTGGGAAGAGAATCTTTTCAGTCTTAGAAACTTCTCTTGGAGTTTCCATTCTGATAGCTCTTTCTTTCTTAGTTGTTAATAAACGAATGATTGGTGGTTGAATCACAGGCACTAAAGCCATGTATGAGTAGGCCACAATCGCGATGGATGATAAGTATTCAGGTGCTAACTTTGTGGTCACTAAGATAGCAGTTGGGCCATCCGCACCACCGATAATACCAATAGCGGAAGCTGTTCTAGCGGTGAAGCCAGTCCAGCCTAAGCCGTTTTTACCTAAAGCAATAGCACCGATGAAGGTGATGAAGATACCGACTTGAGCAGCGGCACCTAATAACATAGTTTTCTTGTTAGCAATTAATGGACCAAAGTCTGTGGTCGCACCAATGCAGAGGAAGATTAAGCATGGGTAAATGCCCCACTTAACTCCGTAATATAAGTATCCGAAGATACCGGTGTAGTCATAACTATAAAGATGGTCAATATTACTAGCCATTGTGGTAGCAACATTTTCAGAATAACCGAAGTCCACCATTTTACTAATGAAATCTGAACCCATGACTAATTTATGTAAATCAAAGGTTGTAGCTTCGCTTGCGCCTAATAGGCTAAATACCCTTTCAGCGGCAATACTATCTACACCCGCGACAGCGCCCGCAAGTTTGGTGGCGTCGTACACGGTTGTGCCTTTCGCAAATAATTCATTAGCGACACCTGGTAAGTTAACGAGTAACATACCAAATGCAATTGGTAAGAGTAAGTATGGCTCAAATTCTTTCTTAATGGCGAGGAAGATTAATACACACGCCACTAAAATCATGATTAAATTAAGCCAGCCTCCATTTTGGAAAAAGCCTGCTATACCGGAACCTTGGAAAAACGCGACAATTGTATTCCAAAATTTTTCCATAATTCTCTTTTCCGTTATTCAATAGTAATAATGACTTCTTTGGCCTTAACGTTTTGACCTTTGGTCACTAAGATTTGTGCAATTTGACCTTCGAATGGAGAAACAACTTCATTTTCAAGTTTCATCGCTTCGATAATCACTAAGACGTCACCTTTCTTGACTTTATCGCCAACTTTAA
The DNA here is from genome assembly GCA_045111495.1 of Bacilli bacterium. Lineage (GTDB taxonomy): Bacteria > Bacillota_I > Bacilli_A > RFN20 > CAG-826 > RUG14515. Next base: position 41,720 of record JBGUGI010000097.1, read on the forward strand.
CTTTGACGTTTGTGACTTGACCTTGGATTGGAGAAGGAACTTCTTTGGCACCATTGGTGTTCACGATTTTGTTTGTTTCTTGTTTCTTCTTTTCTTCTAATGGAACTGTATCCACTTGTTCAATGGCTTCGAGTTCAACACGGTACGCTTTACCGTTAACTTTAATTTTATAAATCTTCATAAATTAGTCCTCAATTCTTTTAATTGAAACAATACGTACTTCTTTCCCTGTTTCACGATAGAACTCCATTGACGCGACTAATGCAGCGACAACAGCGTTTGGATCTTCACTAAGAATCTTATTTTCTTCCTTAGGCAAGATGTTTGTGGAGGCATCGAATTTCTCCATGCCTTTTTGCATCGACCAAGTAATGAAAATGATAATAGCGAGAACAAGGAAGACGATGAATATAGCAATAACTGCGACGAGCAAAGACTCAACAACAGTCATTGATTCCCAGTTTTCCCACACTGCTAGCATAATTAAGCCTCAACGTGAATGACGGTAGGAATCGCGTCTTCATTTCTTTGTTCAATAAACTTGATAGCGACATCACCAAATAAAGCGATGGATAAGACGTCTTCATCACTCTTAGCGATATCTTTGTATTGTTTCTTTAATTCCGCAAATTCTGGTTTTAAGTCGTCAGCAGGACGATAGTCGATGACTTTGTCATCACCAATAATCTTATGTCTGATTTCTTCATCAACTGGGGCTGGGGATCTACCATATCTACCGTGTAGATATTCATTGATTTCCTTTGGCACCATCTTATATCTTTCACCAGAAAGAACATTTAAAACGGCTTGTGTACCGACCATTTGTGATAATGGAGTAACAAGTGGAGGATAACCCATATCCTTACGGACATTAGGAACTTCCGCTAAAACTTCATCTAATCTATCAGAAGCATCTTGTTGCTTAAGTTGATTGATTAAGTTAGATAACATACCGCCTGGAACTTGGTATTTGATAATGTTCGCATTGACGGACAAAACTTTTGGATTTAATAAACCGTTAGCGATGTATTTAGCTTTGACTGGCGCTAATTTAGCGGCAGCAGCATTTAACATAGCAACGTTAAGTTTTGGATCATATTCTGTACCTTGAAGAGCGAAGTTAAGAGATTCGGTACATGGTTGAGATGTACCACCACTCAATGGGCTGATTGCGCAGTCGACAATATCAACGCCCGCTTCAATGGCTTTTAAATATGTCATTTCGCATAAGCCACCTGTGCAGTGACTGTGTAATTCGATTGGTAATTTGGTGTTCTTCTTTAACGCACTGATTAATTCATAAGCAGCGGTTGGCATCATAACACCGGCCATATCTTTGATACAAATGCTATCAGCGCCCATCTTTTCGATTTCTTTGGCTAAGTTAACATAGTATTCAACGGTATGGACTGGAGAAGTTGTATAACTTAAAGCGATTTGGCATTCACCACCATATTTCTTAGTGGCTTTGACTGCACATTCTAAGTTACGGATATCGTTTAAAGCATCAAAGATACGGATAATATCGATACCGTTCTTGATGGATTTTTCAACGAACTTCTCAACGACGTCGTCAGCATAGTGACGATAACCGAGGATGTTTTGACCACGGAATAACATTTGTAATTTGGTTTTCTTACAAACTTTCTTAGCTAATCTAAGTCTTTCCCATGGGTCTTCATTTAAGAATCTTAAACAAGCATCAAATGTGGCACCACCCCATACTTCAATGGCGTGGTAACCAACTTGGTCAAGTTCCTTGAGCGCACAAAGAACTTCTTCGGTGTTCATTCTTGTGGCAAATAATGATTGGTGGCCATCTCTTAGGCCAGTTTCAACAATTTTGACACCCATAAACAATCCTATTTAGCTTTTGGACCAGCTTTGACTAAGGCTTTGCCAGCTTCGTTAGATTCATACTTAACAAAGTTCTTGACGAATCTGGAAGCTAAATCAGCGGCTTTAGCATCCCAATCAGCTGGGTTAGCATATGTATCTCTTGGGTCTAAGATCTTTGGATCGACACCTGGTAATTCAGTTGGGACTTCAAAATCAAAGACAGGAATTTTCTTTGTTGGAGCTTTATTGATAGAACCATCTAAGATAGCATCGATGATACCACGGGTATCTTTGATGGAAATACGTTTGCCTGTACCATTCCAACCAGTGTTGACTAAGTAAGCTTTAGCACCACTGACTTTCATCTTCTTAACTAATTCTTCGGCGTATTTTGTTGGATGTAATTCCAAGAAAGCTTGACCGAAGCAAGCGGAGAATGTTGGTGTTGGTTCAGTAATACCTCTTTCGGTACCAGCGAGTTTCGCTGTGAAACCACTTAAGAAGTAGTATTGTGTTTGTTCTGGAGTGAGGATGCTAACTGGTGGTAAGACACCGAAGGCATCAGCGCTTAAGAAGATGACGTTCTTAGCGTGTGGACCATGAGAAATTGGTTTAACAATCTTTTCAATGTGATTGATTGGATAGCTAACACGTGTATTTTCTGTAACGCTCTTATCAGCAAAGTCAATTTTGCCGTTAGCGTCAACAGTAACGTTTTCTAATAAAGCATCTCTGCGGATAGCTCTATAAATATCTGGTTCACTTTCTTTGTCTAAGTTAATGACTTTAGCGTAGCAACCACCTTCGAGGTTGAAGACACCATTGTCATCCCAACCATGTTCATCATCACCGATTAATAATCTCTTTGGATCGGTTGATAATGTGGTTTTACCTGTACCGGATAAACCGAAGAAGATGGCGGTATTTTCACCATTCATATCGGTGTTCGCGGAGCAGTGCATTGAGGCAATGCCCTTAAGTGGTAAGTAGTAGTTCATCATGGAGAACATACCTTTCTTCATTTCACCACCGTACCATGTATTTAAAATGACTTGTTCTTTG
>JBGUGI010000098.1:0-10838 GCA_045111495.1 Bacilli bacterium
AAGCACCATCTTGAGTTTTTCTTCTTTTGTCCATTTCATGATAAAAACCCCTCCAGTTGGTTGTCCAACTTTTGGGGTTCATATCAAAATCCGCTTTTATTTTTGTTCAATTTTGTTAGAGGTGTAATCAATCTCTTTAATTTCTTCTTTTGGCTGTTCTTGTTGAGTGGCCACAACTTGGTCATCTTTCTTGCTCTTCTTCTTTTCTTTTGAAGCGCCATTCTTGTTTTTGCTAACAAGAGCTTTGATGCCAAGATATAACTCCCAGCCACCAGCGAGAAGTAGTAACACACCAGCGAGTATACAGGTCACGATATTAAGAACATCTTTAATCTTGTCACGGAAGACAATTGCTAATACACCAGCGGTGATAAATAACACAGCAATAGCATAAGAAATGATAATAAGCGTTAATTGTTTTCTATCTTTGACTGTTAAAATGATAGCTTTTAATAACTCAACTGCGCCCACCACAATCATGAAGATGGCAATTAAATAGATGATGTAATTTAGTAAAACTAATTCTTTAGTACAAAGGAATACACCTAAAGCAATAGAAGCAGAACCATATAATAGGCTTAGTGTTACATATTTCTTTGTTTCAAAGATAAAGGCGGTTAGGATAGCAAATAAACCAAATAAGAATAAGATAACCGCGATAACGATATTTAAAGCGTTCTCAAGAACTTTTGTATCATTGTTAATAGCGAAGGCGATGATAACTGAACCACCGAATAATAATAAAATTGATAATATTAGTTGGAGCCAGACGTATTTGTTAAATAAACTTTTCATATAGAATTCCCTCTCGAATACTATTATAGTATTTTTGAAAGGAACATAAAGAACTATGGAACAAAAATTATTAAGAGATTATGCGAGATTAATCGCCGTTGAAGGCGGTCATGTTGTTAAGGGTGATGAAGTATGGATTAATGCTGGTTTAGAGCAACCAGATTTCGTGACTTTGGTTGTTGAAGAATGCTATAAAGCGGGCGCTAAAAAGGTGACTGTCTATTGGCATCATGATCCAGTCAACAAACTAGCATACAAAAATGAAACAGTGGGTAGTTTAGCTAATGTCTCCCCAATGCAAATTGCCAAATTCAAATACTGGGTTAAGAAATTACCAACAGTTATTCACATTATTTCTGATGACCCAGACGCGATGAAAGGTGTTAACCAAAATAAGGTTACTAAATCCATGGCAAAGCGTTATCCAAAGATTAAGAAATATAGAGACGCAATGGATGGAAAATATAAATGGTGTATCGCCGCTGTTCCAGGCAAAGCCTGGGCCAATAAGGTTTTCCCTAAATTAAATGATGAAGACGCTATTGAAGCTTTATGGGCAGCGATTCTTAAAACATCAAGAGTGGATGGTAACGATCCAGTTAAAAACTGGGATGACCATAATGACTTCTTGGTTAACCAAAGAAAGAAATTAGAGGCTTTAGATTTAAGAAAACTCATTTATAAAGCTAATAATGGTACAGACTTCCAAGTCGAACTCGTTCCAAACATGAAATGGGGCGGTGGTGTGGAATTTGCACCTAACAAAGGTCAATTCAATCCTAATATCCCAAGTGAAGAAGTATTCACAACTCCAATGAAAGGTAAAGCTGAAGGCACATTAGTGGCTTCTAAGCCTTTATCTTATAATGGTGAATTAATCGAAGACTTCGCGATTAGCTTTAAGGATGGCAAAGTTTCTTCTGTCAAAGCTAGAAAGAACCAAGTCTTATTAGAAAAGATGGTCAAAATGGATGAAGGTGCTTCAATGTTAGGCGAAGTTGCCTTAGTGCCATTTGAGTCTCCAATTAACCAAACTGGTTTATTATTCTATGAAACATTGTTTGATGAAAACGCCTGCTGCCACGTGGCATTAGGCGCTGGCTTCCCAGAATTATATCCAGGTGCCTTAGATATGACCATGGAACAAAGAGCGGAAATTGGCATTAACAATTCCATGATCCATGTTGACTTCATGGTGGGCACACGTGATTTATCAATCGTTGGTGTTGACGCTAAAGGCAAACAAATTCAAATCTTTAAAGATGGTACTTGGGCTATTTAAGCTCGTTCAATCTTAATAAGCTCAGCAAAGTAGATTGTCTTCCTTTCGGGGATGACAATCTTTTTGTTTATTGGATCGATTTTGCTCAAAACAGTGGAGACGGTATATAGTTTATTGTTTCTCCAATAGGAAATAACTAGTTCTTCTCCTTGGTAATTAACTAGTATTTCGTTGATGTTTTCCGCTTCATCACTAGAGATACGTGGGCGTTCCACTTTCTCTTGCTTTTCGTGTAATTTATCTAAATAGTTTTGTTGCTCATTAAGCGATTTATAAGGAGCCCATTTCTTCATACCACGTTCACTCATTTACGATGACCTCCTATAAAGTTATTTCTTTCTTTGATTGTGCTTTCTTCTAATAGGGAAGACGCTCTTAGAACAGAGTTCTTTCCAAACTTACTATGAAGTTTATCCATTGTCTTTTGCAGATTGCGTCTTTTGATTTGTTCTTTATCATCCTCAAACATATTGAGTTGTTGATAGGTTGATTCCGCTAATCCGCCAAAATTAATACCGATTGTCCTAATTGGTAAATCCTTAATATACATATGATAGATTTCTAATATGGCTTTTAGTAATAGTTCTGTATCATCAGTGGGCGCTAATAAGGTTGATCTTCTAGCAAAACCACCCATATTCCTAGAATATCCGACATAAATTGCGACCACTTTAGTCATCTTGTTTTCATTTCTCATTCTTGAGGCTAATGTATCGACCATTTCTCTAATAATAGTGATAGCTTCTTTTTGGTTATAGTCTCTAAACAGAACTTGGCTTAAAGATAAACTATGTTCTTTTGGCTCATATTTTTCATGGATATCCGCTTCATCGATGCCATTCGCATGTCTCCATAGTTGTTCACCAATAACACCAAATTTATCCCTTAAATAATCAAGGTTAGATAAAGCAATATCCTTAACGGTAAATAAACCAATCTTGTTTAATCTTAATTCCATTCTTGGACCAATGCTCCAAACCTTACTAAGTGGTGTGATTGGCCATAGTTTTTCTTTAATATCATTAACGCTAACTCTAGCGATACCATTTCTTTCTTTCTTAGCGTAAATATCCAAAGCAATCTTCGCTAAAAAGAAGTTATCACCAATACCGGCGGTAGCTTGTAAACCCGTTTCCTCTTTTATTTGATTAATGATAGTGGTGACCATTTGAAGAGGAGTCTTATTGTAATACTTTAAATACGTTGTTAAATCGACGAAAGCTTCATCGATTGAGTACACGTGTACGTCTTCTTCGGCAACAAAATGATATAAAACATCAATTACTTGAGCGCTTTTTTCTAAGTATCTTTCCATTCTAGGGACAGCGTAAATGTACTTATATTTCTTCGGTAATTCTTTAATGCGACATCTTGAAGGAATGCCTTGCTTCTTCAAAAAAGGAGACACACTCAAAACAATCGTATTTGTGCCTCTATCTTTATCCGCTACTACGAGTGGTTCTTTCCAAGGATCAAGTCCTCGATCAAGGCATTCAACGTATGAATAAAAAGCTTTTAAGTCAATGACTGCGATTACTCTCTTTTTCATGGTGAGAGTATTATATACAAAAACATTTATACTTATCAGTCTTGACATGCATTTTTATAATTTTTCTTTGCTATTAAAATATTATTTGGTATATTTTACCTCCACGCTTGTTTAAAATAAGTAGTGGGGTATTAAACTATGGAAATTGCTGCAATTATCATTTCTTCTCTTGCTTTACTCGCTATTATCGTGGCGATTGTTTTGATTGTTAGAAAACCAAATAACACTCAAACATCACAAGTAGGCTTGAAAGAAATTGGTATGTTGCAACAGCAACTTAATTCTTTAACCGATCAATTAAAGACCAACATTAAGTTATCCGTGAGTGAGGAAATTACTAAGGTAATGGAGCAATCCCAAAAGAGCAACGAACTTAACAATGAAAAGTTAGAACGTTTCCAAGCGGGTATTACTGAATCACTCAACAAACGTTTCGATGCTCTTAATAAGCAAATCGATGATAAGCTCATCGAGATTAACAAAAAAGTGGATGAAAAACTTGCAGAAGGCTTTAAGTCCACAGGCGAAACAATGGCCCAAGTAAGAGAAAGATTACAAGCCATTGATGCCGCTCAAAAGAATATCGAAAAGTTATCTAGTGATGTTGTTTCTTTAAAAAGTGTTCTTGAAGGTAACCAAAGTAGAGGCCAATATGGTGAATACCAATTATCAATGGTGTTACACAGTGTTTTTGGGGACACAACTGGTTGCTATCAAGAGCAATTCACAATGAAAAAGGTCAAGGACGGGGATGATGTACGCGCTGATGCAGTCGTATTTATGCCTGAACCGAATAAGATGATTTGTATCGACTCCAAATTCCCATTCCAAGACTACCAACGTATCTTTGAAACCGATATCCAAGAAGAAAAAGATCGCTTAACTAAAGAATTTGGTAACGCTGTTAAAAAGCATATTACCGTTATTAAAGATAAATACATTGTTGAAGGTAAAACCGCTCCTGAAGCGTTAATGTTCATTCCTAACGATGGTGTCTTTGCGTTTATTCACCACAACTTAGAAGATGTCGTGGACTATGCGAGAAGTAAGAAAGTCATCTTAACTTCTCCATCAACTTTACCAGCAATTCTCGTCACTATTAACATGGTGAGAATTGAGGTTGAGAGAAGCAAAAACGCAGAAGAAATCAATCGTCACTTGCAACGTCTTGCGAAAGACTTTGAAATGTTTGGTCGTGAATGGGATAAGTTTTCTAACGCCCTTGAACAAACAGGCAAGAGAAGAGAAGAACTTGATCACCGTGTTGGAAGAATTACCAATAAATTCCAAGCGATTAACACAAGTAATAATCTCAGTGACGATTTGAAACAAATCGAAGGAGATAATAGTGAACAACTATAATACACATAACCTTGTCACCTTTTCTAATAGCATATTGAAACATTTCGGAGTTAAACCATTTCACCAAACTGAAGAAGCGGTGGACAAGATTTTAGCAAACCACAAAAAAGTCGTTGCCATTCTTTTTGATGGCATGGGCCAAAATATTGTTAAAATGCACCTAAAAGATAATGCTTTCATAAGAGAACATTATTTGTGCACGATTAATTCAACATTTCCACCCACAACAACCGCTGCGACAACTGCCTTTTTAACTGGCAAATATCCAATTGAAACAGGTTGGATGTCTTGGACACAATATTTTGAAAAATATAACCGCAATATTATTCTTTTTGCTAACAAAGACTATAACACTGAAGAAAAGATTACTCCTGAACATATCGCGGAAGTAGAATTACCATTTAAAGACATCACTACTTTAATCAAAGAACAAAATCCTAGCGTTCAAACATTCAATGTTAAAAGATTTCCAGTGGATCCTAATGGTCCTAAGAAATTAAGGGATTTAGAAAGAATCATTAATAAAAGCATTGAAGGCGTAGATTCTTGTTTTGGATACTTCTATTTCGACTCTCCAGATTATGAAATGCACGCACACGGTATCGATAATTGGAGAATCCACGTTATTGTAAGAAGAATCAATGACTTGGTTCGTCGTTTAGCGAAAAAGAACCCAGATACATTGTTCTTAACATTCGCTGACCATGGTCATATTAACGTGACATTTTTAGATATCGATGAACATCCAGATTTACATAATCTATTAAAACATCCAATGTCTTTCGAAAAAAGAACCCCTGTTTTCTTCATTAAGGATGGTAAACAAGAAGAATTTAAAGAACTGTTCAACAAGTACTATAGTGAACATTTCCTTTTAATGAGCAAAAAAGAGGCATTAGAGGCTCAAATATTTGGTGAAGGTGAGATTAATCCTAAAGCCGTAGAATTCATCGGAGATTACGTCGCTACTAGCGTTGATAGATATTGCTTATATTCCTCTAGTGAATTAAAAGAATTCAAATTGTTTAAAGGCCATCACGCCGGAAATACAGCGGAAGAAATGAAAATTGATATCTCCGCGTATAATGTTTAATTGATTTTTCATCAAAAAATCTATATTATAGAGAACGCTACGGGTCCATAGCTCAGCTGGGAGAGCGCCTCGTTCGCAACGAGGAGGTCAGGGGTTCGAATCCCCCTGGATCCACCAATTAGCGTTATTCAGCTGCCAATAGGCGGCTTTTTTATTTTTTCTCTATTTGGGACACTTATGTGACAGGCGTGTGGTAAAATATTACTAACAAATAAGTAGTTATAAGTTTTTTCATCAAATTTATGATGTCTTTTTGCCGATAACACAATGAAAAAGATTTGGGTCTCTATTGTTAACGTTGCATTAATGATTTCGATGATTGTCTTCGTCGTTCTTTACTCTACCTTTGAAACTAAGGCCACTACAAAAAGACAAATCGAACATTTTGAAAACACCACAATTACAATGGAACACGTCACCGAAAACTATCTTGAAGGCGAACAACGTATTTGTGATGTCTGGACCCATTACATAAATAGTGAAAATATGACTATTGAAGAAGCAGTTTCTTTTATCCGTATTTCTCACGTTTTGCCAAACGCTTCCGCGCATATTGTTTATGACGATGGAAATTTCACGGGTTTATCCACTAAACCAAGACAAGGGACTACTGATGATTTTGCGGTCTCCTATAAAAACATTGGTATTTTAAATAACGCTGATTGGATTTCTGATATTGGTGAATCCATTAATATTTCTCGTGCTTATACAAACCCAATTAACGGTGAACAATCAATCGCCTTCTGTAATTACGTCACACTTCAGGAAAGTGGTGAACAAAAACAAGCGATTTTGCTTCGTGTTTTACCAGTTACTGAACTTAAAACAAAATGGGTCTTCCCTAAAGAAGAATATGAAAGTGCGGATTTATCGATTATCGATTCAAATGGTGACTACATCATTAAAGGTCAAATATTCAAGAATTCTAACTTCTTTGAATTTTATAAGTCATACAACGCAATAGATTCTCTTGCCGGACAAGAACTATTTAAAAAGATTACGACCACAACTGGCTCTCTTACAATGCTTAATTCTCGTGGCGAAAAATGCATCGTTGCGTTTACACCATTTAACGCTACCGGTGAATGGACTCTTGTTAGCATGATGCCAATGAAAGACTTAATTGTTACTACACAAAACTGGCTGTTAATTGGTGTTATTTCCGCTGCGCTATTCGTTTTATTCATCTTTGACTTAATTGTTTTACGTATCTTCAATAGACAACTCAAAGCCGCGGCTAAAGAAGCGGAATTAGCCAGTAGAGCGAAGACTGATTTCCTTTCCGCGATGTCACACGATATTAGAACACCAATGAACGCAATTATTGGTCTTACTCTTATCGCTGAGAAGAATGTTGATGATCAAAAACTCGTCAGTGAAAACCTCCGTAAAATCAATCTTGCTAGTAATCATTTATTGACCTTAATCAATGACATATTGGATATTTCTAAAGTTGAAAGTGGTAAATTGAACGTTTCTCCACAAACATTTTCAATCGTTGAAACAGTGGAAAATCTCATGAATTTGTCTCAACCAATGATTAAAGAAAAGAACATAGATTTCAGCTTCCATATTAGCCGTATGGATAAAGAATATCTCTATGCCGATCAACTGAGATTGAACCAAATCTATATCAATATCCTTTCTAATGCGATTAAGTACACTGAGGCTAATGGTAGTGTGACTGTCGATATGAAGGAAGAAGAAAGCGAAAAAGAAGGCTATGTGAAATTAACATACCGTGTCGCAGATACCGGTATTGGTATGAGCAAAGAATATATGGCCACTATGTATCAACCATTCTCACGTCAAACTGATAGTCGTGTGAATAAGATCCAAGGCACTGGTTTAGGTCTTGCTATTACTAAACAAATGGTGGACTTAATGGAAGGCACTATTGAGTGTGAAAGTGAGCCAGGCAAAGGCACAACATTCACAGTGACTTTAGATCTTCCTGTCTCTGACCACCAACGCCTAGATATGAAGTTTGATAAGATGGATGTCTTAATTGTCGATGATGACGAAGTTCTTTTAGAAACCGCTGTGGACACATTAGAATCTCTCGGTTTAGTAACTGAACAAGCGAGTAATGGCTTAGAAGCCATTGGCATGATTAAACATCGCGAACAAACTGGTAAGAATTACGATATCGTTATTATTGATTTAAAGATGCCTGATGTAGATGGCATTGAAACAATCCGTCGTATTCGTTCAGAAGTTAAATCAAATGTACCAATTTTATTGATTTCCGCTTATTCATGGTCAGATGTTGAACAAGAAGCTAAAGAAGCGGGAGTTAATGGTTTCCTCAGTAAGCCACTTTTCCGTTCCACACTTTACGATAGAATTAGTGAAATTCTTGGTACCGAAACTAAATCTAGCGAACCAGAAAACGATTATTCAGATTTAGAAGGTATGAATATCCTTGTTGCAGAAGATAATGACATTAACTGGGAAATTATTTCAACGTTATTATCGATGTATGGCATTACTACTGAACGCGCTGAAAATGGTCGCGTTTGTTTAGAAAAGGTGAAGAGTGCTACACAAGGTCAATACTCTTTAATCTTTATGGATATTCAAATGCCAGAAATGAATGGTTTAGATGCCACTAAAGCGATTCGTGCTTTAGATGATCCGTGGGCATCTTCTATTCCAATTGTTGCTATGACCGCAGATGCATTCTCTGAAAATGTTACCGAATGCTTAAAAGCCGGTATGAACGGACATCTTGCGAAACCAATAGATATCAAGCTCGTCATTAAAGTGATTCAAAAAATTAGGGAGGAATCTAAACAATGAAGAAAGTAACTTGTGCTATTTTAGGCGTCGTCTCCATGGCTTTATTAATTTCTTGTAACAAGGGAAATGAAAAAGTCGACGAAACATTCAAACCATCATTAGATTTAGAGACTAAATGTCAAATCAGAGTAGTGGGGGACTACAGTAACTTCGAAGCGTTAGAAAAGGAATTTGATAGATTTAATCAATACTATCCAAATGTCGCTCTTAGTTATGAAAAAATTGACGATTACACTAATAACCTTGCGACAGTATTGGAAGGCAATAATAAACCAAATATCTTCTTCTCATATGCTGCTTGGACAGCTGGGGATGCTAAATACTCGACCATCATTCCTCATATGGAAGATCTTTCAGATGCATCATTGAAAATGAACTTAAAATGTATTCGTCCAGGTTTGATTAATCACGATGCGAATAATAAGGTATTAATGGTTCCTGTTTTCTCTAGAACATATGGTACCTTAGTGAATAATAATTTATTCAAAAAAGAAGGCATTAATTTTCCAACCACATGGAATGAATTATTAGAAGCTTGTGCTTCGTTTGCTGAAAAAGGCTATAAGAGCCCAATGATGGGTTATAGTTTGAAAGATTCAAGCTGTTTAATGAACACAATTGCTTATCCATCGTTTGTCGCCACTCTAGCGCCAAATCCAGAGGCGCTTAAGAAAGCTAATGATCTTGACCCATCCGCTGGTAAATATATGCGTGATGCTTTAAATAAAGTTAAACAACTCGTTGATAATAAAGCTATCAACATTGAAGAGTGCGATAAAATCACCGATAACTATACTAAAGTCATCTTACGCTTCTATGAAGGTGATGTTCCAATGATGATTTGTGCGGGTGATACAGTTTCTGGCACTAAAAAACGTGAAAAAGAATCCGAAGCATTCATTAATAATCCATTTGAATATTCATATTTACCAATTCCTTTAAACGATAAAGGTGGTTATTTCATTGATAGTCCATCCATTCAATTCTCCGTTAATAAGGATTGCGAAAACTTAGATATGACAAATGAGTTTATGAGATTCTTAATTAGAACCGAAGAATTAAACAATATGGCGTCTTTAAAGCGTTTAGTGACACCAACAAATGAATTATCATTCGACCCTGTTTATGCGTCATTTGGTAAGATTCCAGCGGACCGTACATTCTCTCCAGAAGCTCTCGGTATTAAAGACCCACTTGTTAAACAATTAAGAATTGCCTCATATAAAGTTGGTAGAGGTGACCTAACAGTGGATGAAGCTGTTGCTCAATACGGAAGCTTATAAAAATATAATAAAAAAGTCATCGAGAAGATGGCTTTTATTTTGCGCAATGCACTCAGTTCAATAAACGAAGTGTCTAAGCTGATAAATGCGCGATGTGACACTTGTGTGACGTGTGTGTTGTTAATATATCTACAAATAAGTTTCAAAACCTAATTTTTAAATCGCTTTTATTTTTGCTATCTTCGAAAGAAATGAGATAAAAGGGACTCTAGGCAAGCGTAATAGGGGGAAAAGCATATGGCGTATTCGATTGTTGGAATTGTGGCTATTTTCGTCCATTTAATTGTTAATATGGATCTTTTCATCAAATTTAAAGGCAGAAGACCATTTTCAGGTCAAAGGTACTATATTTTCTTCCTTCTAAGCGTTATTGCTTTTCACATCGCTGATGGTTTTTGGGGCTTTATTTCTGACGCTAAGTTAGCTGTCCCATTATTTATTGATACAACGATTTATTTTATAGCGATGGCTAGTTCTATTCTTTTATGGGGTTACTTTATCTATTCTTATCTCGGCAGAAAGAATAAGGTCATTCTTTATATTGGTTTTGGAGTCTTTATCTTGCAACTCATCTTTATCGCTCTTAATTTCAACTTCAAAATCCTTTTTACAATCGATCCAGAGACAAGCGCATATGCCGCTCAACCGGCAAGATATGCAATGCTTGCTATT
>JBGUGI010000099.1:0-3873 GCA_045111495.1 Bacilli bacterium
TCCTTTAGCGATGTCCATAAAGACACGGCCAATTTTACCAGTGCCAACGACACCCACTGTTTTGTCATGTAAATCAAATCCGGTTAAGGATTCTAAGTTAAAGTTAAAGTCACGGCTTCTAATGTAAGCTTTATGAATATGACGGTTAAGTGAAAGAATAAGCGCAAAAGCGTGTTCCGCGATAGCGTAAGGTGAATAAGCTGGTACTCTAGCGATATGAATCTTATTGTTATAAGCCGACTTTAAATCTACATTGTTATAACCCGCGCATCTAAGGAAAACACCATGGATGTTATCTTCATTTAATTTAGTTAAAACATTTTCGTTTAATTCATCATTAACAAAGCACACTACTGCATCAAAGCCATTAGCTAATTTCACAGTGTGTTCATTTAATAAATCTTTAAAATAAGTAAACTCATACTTATCGCTATATCTATTAAAGGCTTCTTTGTCATATTTCTTTGTGTCAAATACTGCAATTCTTTTCATAATTTAATATTAACACAAAAGAAAAAAGAAAAGACCGAAGATGCTCGGTCTTATTTCTTTTCGTTATATATCTTACGATATTTTTCGAGTTCCTCAGTGTTCGCCATGACGAAGTGTCCTGGAACAATTTCTTGAAGAGATGGAGCTTCTTTAGAATAATCGTGCTCATTAGCAGGATTATAAACGAATCTCTTTCTTTCCTTTTCACTTAATGGATCTGGCTTTGGAATAGCGGAGAGTAACGCTTTGGTATATGGGTGTAATGGATGAGCGAATAATTCATCACTACTCGCTAATTCAACGATGTTACCGAAGTACATAACCGCGATTCTATCGCAGAAGTACTTAACGACTGATAAGTCGTGAGCAATGAACATCATGGTTAAGCCCATTTCTTCTTTTAAGTTATTTAATAAGTTAATGATTTGGGCTCTAATGGACACGTCAAGAGCGGAAATTGGTTCGTCACAGATTAAGAAGTCTGGATTCATAATTAACGCTCTAGCGATACCAATACGTTGTCTTTGACCACCAGAGAATTCATGTGGGAAACGCGAAGCGTATTCAGGTAATAAACCAACCTTGACTAAGGCGTCCTTAACTTTTTGTTGGTTTTCATACTTGTTGTATTGACCTTGGATGTGAAGACCTTCTTGAATGATGTCTTGGACGGTCATACGTGGGTCTAAGGAGTCAACAGGATCTTGGAAGATCATTTGCATCTTAGACATTAACTTCTTGTTAACGTGAGAGTTATCGTAGTTGTGTTGCTTGATTTTCTCTTTTTCGTATTTAACAAGAGCGTTGATATCCTTTTTGATTTGTTCAATCTTCGCTTCGTATTCTTTTCTGATCTTCGCAGACTCATTAGCGACGAATTCAGCGTTGCCTTGTTCATCGGAAAGGGAACGAATCTTTTCATTCATTTCCACTTTGAGTTCGTTAATCTTACGTTTAGCTTTGATTCTCTTCCATTTAATTTCTTTTTCGTTCCATCTGTTGCCAGCGACAACACGATAGCCTTTGAAATAAACGGAACCAGAAGTAGCCTTATATAATCTGATTAAGGTTCTACCGGTTGTGGTTTTACCACAGCCTGATTCACCAACGACACCGAAGCATTCGCCTTTCTTAATGTCAAAGCTGACATTGTGAACGGCTTTGGTGACGAAGGCACCTTTACCATGTCCGAATTTAAAGAATTGTTTTAAGTGTCTGACAGAAAGAATGATGTCTTGTTCCACTAATTCAGGAAGGTATGTAACTGTTCTTTTAGCCATAATTACTTTTTACCTCCTTTTTTAGTTTTATTAGCGTGTTCTCTAGCCTCTTTTAAGACTTGTTCGGAATGTTGTTCCATTTCGAGTTCACTTGTGGACTTGGCCACCGCTCCTGTTTCTAAAGGATTGCTAGCGTTAGAGATATCTTCTTTGACTTCGGCTTTATCTTTTTTAGCAGTTCTAGCCTTATGAGCGGCTAAGGAAGCTTCAATACGGGTTTTAACAATGGTTGGCATTTCCACTTTTGGCGCACGTGGATCAAGTAACCATGTAGCGGCATAGTGAGTATCGCTAACCTTGAATAAAGGTGGCTCTTTCTTAAAGTCGATCTTCATCGCATATTTACTACGTAAAGCGAAGGCATCACCCTTTGGAGGATAGATAAGGTTTGGTGGAGTGCCTGGAATGGCATCCAATCTTTCTTTACTATCAACATCTGGAATAGATGATAATAACGCCCACGTATATGGATGTTTTGGATCATAGAAGATTTCTTCTTCTTTACCATATTCCACGATTTTACCAGCATACATAACCGCAACGCGGTCCGCCATATTGGCGACGACACCTAAGTCGTGGGTAATAAAGATAACAGAAATATTTCTTTCCGCTTTTAAGCGGTTAATAAGTTCAAGAATTTGCGCTTGAATGGTAACGTCTAAGGCTGTGGTTGGTTCGTCACAGATTAAGATATCTGGGTCCGCTGTTAAGGCAATAGCGATAACGATACGTTGTCTCATACCACCTGAGAATTCAAATGGATATTGTCTAAATCTAGCGGCTGGGTTAGGAATACCAACCTCTTTCATAATCTTAAGAGCTCTTTCTTTTGCTTCAGCTCTTGTGATTTTGGTCTTAGAGATATAGCGGCGGTCCGCTTCATGACGCTCTTTAGCGTATTGCTTAAAAGCTGCTTGGATTTTTGGATCGTATTCTTGATTAATTTCAATAAGCTTTTGTCTCTTATTTTCTTCATCAAGACCAAGTTCTTCCACTTCTTTCACCTTGCGAGCTTTTTCCGCTTTGATGGCGTCGAATGGTGCTTGAGCTTTTGCGACTTCTTCAGCGTGTTCTTTAGCGAAGCGCACTATGGCTTCTGCAACTTCCTTATCAGCTTCTTTCTTCTTGGCTAAGTATTTTGCCTTAGCGTCAGCGATAAGTGGTTTGTATTTAGCCTTTAATTCATCTTTGTTAGTAACGTTATTAGCTTTAGCTTCTTTAATCTTTTGATCAAAGTCGGCTTTAAGTTTAGCGATACTAATTTTGTTTTCATTCTTCTTAGCGAGAGCGTTTTGATGAATCTCAGCCTTTTTAGCGCTGAATGTTTCTCGAGCGGCTTTATAGGCTTTAGCCTTTTCTTCTTTTAATTCCGCCAATTTGGATGGATTATCTTTATTCTCTTTAAATAAAGCTTTGTATTTGTGCTTAATATTCACTCTTTCTAGACCGTAGTCTAATCTAAGAGCATATAATTGGCCTTCTGTTTCGTTCTTAATGATGTTTTTCGCTCTTTCGAGTTCTTTTTTCTTTTCACTCTTTAAGAACTTAACGGCTTCTTTGCCTTTGTTTAATTCCCTATTGTATTCGGTAATCGCGTTTTTATAAGCGACAAACTCTTTAGCAACGAGATCATCTCTCATTTTCTTTAAGCGGTTGCCGTTTAATAACATTGCTTCGGTGATTTGTTTACCGATACGCATGATTGGGTTTAATGATGATAATGGGTCTTGGAAGATCATACCAATCTTATGGCCTCTGATACGATGGAATTCATCTTCAGAAACCTTGGTTAAGTCTTCACCTTCATACATGATGGAGCCACTGGCGACACGGCCATTCGCGGCTAAGATACCCATGATGGTTTTACTAGTAACTGATTTACCAGAACCAGATTCACCAACGATACATAATGTTTCGCCCTTATATAAGTCGAAGGAAACACCTCTAACTGCTTGGACGTAACCATTATCGGAGGAGAAGTTAACGCGTAAGTCCTTAACGGATAATACGATTTCTTTATTTTCCATATTATTCTTCTCCTTTCAAGCTTGGGTTAACAGCGTCTCTTAGACCATTACCAAATAAGTTGAATGAAATCATT
>JBGUGI010000100.1:0-9869 GCA_045111495.1 Bacilli bacterium
TGGTCTTGATGTCATATTGCTTACTTCTAACAGAGAAGAAGGTCGCATAGAACTCTAAAGGATAGTAAATTTTGAAGTAACCTACTCTAACCGCCATGGTGACGTAAGCAACAGCGTGACCTTTAGGGAACATGTACTTAATCTTTTTACATGATTCGATATACCATTCAGGGACATTATTAGCCTTCATGATTTCTTCATATTGCTCTTTCAAGCCACGGCCTTTACGAACGTCTTCCATGATCATAAAGGAAATGTTACTTGGAATATTTTTACTGATGAGGTAAGTCATAATATCGTCACGACATCCGATAACTTCTTGTAATGTCGCGGTACCCGCTTTGACGAGTTCATCGGAGTTGCCCTGCCAAACACCAGTACCATGGGTTAAGCCAGAAATAATAACTAAATCGGAGAATGTCTTTGGATTTGTTTCTTCCAAAACGCCTCTAACGAATTCAGTACCGAATTCAGGAAGCAATAAAGCACCGGTCTTCGCGTTAGTGTAGTCATGTTCCATACCTAAAGCTTCCGCGCTAGAGAATAAGGAAAGAACTTTTTTATCGTTCATTGGGATGTCTTGAAGTTTAACACCAGTTAAGTCAGACATCATTTTTAACGCCATTGGGTCAACGTGACCTAAAAGGTCAAGTTTAAGAATTGTATCGTGGATGGAATGGAAATCGAAGTGTGTTGTCTTCCAGTTACTATCCATATCATCAGCAGGATATTGCACTGGTGTAAAGTCATAGACTTCGTATTCAGTAGGAACAACAACGATACCACCTGGGTGTTGGCCGGTTGTACGTTTGACATCAACACAGCCTGAGGCTAAATAGTGAATTTTAGCTTTTGGATAAGAATCAACGTCTAAGCCTTTTCTTTCAATAAAGCCACGAGCAAAACCGAAAGCCGTCTTTTCCGCAACTGTTTCAATAGTACCAGCACGGAAAACATTGTTTTCGCCTAATAACACTTTAGTGTAGTCATGGGCTTTAGCTTGATAGTCACCAGGGAAGTTAAGGTCAATATCAGGTGTCTTTTCAGCGTTGAAACCTAAGAATGTTTCGAATGGAATATCTTGTCCATCGTGCACCATTGGTTCACCACATATTGGGCAAACCTTATCTGGTAAATCATAACCAGAACGATATTCAGGCATTGTTTCTTTAGTCCATTCAAGGTGTTTACATTTTGGACATCTATAGTGAGGAGGTAATGGGTTAACTTCAGTGATGTTAGACATAGTCGCAACAAAAGAAGAACCGACAGAACCACGGCTACCAACGATGTAACCATCTTCATTAGCTTTCTTAATTAATAAGTGAGCAATGTAGTAAATAACTGAATAACCATTAGAAATAATACCGTTTAATTCTTTTTCCAAACGGGTTTGGATATATTCAGGTAATGGATCACCATACATGGAGTGTGCTTTTTCAAAACACATATCTTTTAACTTGTTTTCACAGTTTTCAATAGTTGGGGTGTATAAGTGATCGTTAGGAACAGGCATAATTGGTTCAATCATGTCCGCGATTTTGTTTGTATTAGTGACAGTCACTTCATAGGCTTTTTCTTCGCCTAAGAAGTTCATGCATTCAAGCATTTCAGTTGTTGTACGGTAATGTTGGTCTGGATTTTCAAATTCAGGCATTCTACTACGTTTATATGGATTGAGTGGGTGATTGACACCACCGATACCTTTGGCGGAGATATAAACATCTCTAAACACTTTGTGTTTCTTAGTGACATAGTGAACATCACCAGTCGCACATACTGGTTTGCCCATTTCATCAGCGCATCTTACGATATCTTTAAGGTGAGTAACGAGCTCTTCTTGAGTCATATCGCCCATGTTGATGAGGAAAGAATAGTTTTCTAATGGTTGAATTTCGATGTAGTCGTAGAAAGCAATTGTTTCTTTTAAAACATCATCGCCATAATATTGAGCATTTCTAAAGACTTCACCATTAAAGCAAGCGGAACCAATAAGTAAGTTTTCTCTTAGTTTTTCAATTTCACGACGTGGAATCTTTGGCACTTCCGCTAAATAGTCGATATGGGAATAAGAAACGAGTTTATATAAAGCTTTAAGACCAGCTTTATTCTTTGCTAAAGCGACGATATGGGTTGGTCTAATGTGCTTTAAGAGTGATTTAGGTGTTTCGAGTTTTTCTAATTCAGCATGTGTTAAATGATGGTTCTTCTTAGTTAAAAGAACGAGCATTGGCTGCCAAACATCATTTAAAACCTTAGCATCGTAGTCCGCACGGTGGGCTTCGTCTTCTTTATATTCGACTTCCATGTTACGGCATAGGCTACCTAAGGTATGGCTTCTAGATTCTGGGAACAAATAACGTGATAAAGGAAGGGTATCGATTACCGCATTATTCATAATCGGCATACCTTCTCTCATTAATGCGTGTTGCAAGAATGAAAAGTCGAAGGAGGCGTTATGGGTGACCAAAATAGCGTCGCCAATCCAGTCGATAATTTTTGGCAAAGCCTCACGGATTGTAGGTTTATCTTCTAGCATCTTATCGGTGATGTTAGTAATTTCCACGATACGCTTTGGAAGTGGAATTTGTGGATTAATTAAAATATCCATTGATTCGGTAACAATACCGTTTTCCACTTTCACCGCACCGAATTCAATAATACGGTCATAGTAGCAGTTTAAACCAGTTGTTTCTAAGTCGAGAACAACGTACTTAGCGCGGTTTAATTCGACAGGTGATGGGTTTTTGATGTATTTCAAATTATCATCGACCATGTAGAATTCCACGCCATAAAGCATTTTAATACCGGTCTTTTTACCAGCATCTTGTGCATCTGGATAGCCTTGAACAACAGCGTGATCAGTAATCGCCATTGCGGTATGACCTAAAGCTTTAGCGTATTTAGCATAGTCAATCATATGGCTAATGCCATCCATTGTGGACATATTGGAATGTAGGTGAAGTTCAACACGCTTCACTTCCGCTGTATCTTTTTCAATTTCATCTGGTGGTAAAAGATCAATAAAGTGTGCTTTAACCGCCATGGCTTTGTTATATTCATCGTAATAAGCAGCGCCTCTAATACGAACATTAGTGCCCCACTTTTTCATTTCTTCTACTGTTTCATCGCTGATCGAAGCATTTTGATAACAGTTAGCGTAAATAGCACCACCTTTTTCATCAAATAAACCAATATTAAGTTTCTTTCTTTCGCCGTATTCATTAATTTCTACGGAGAACACTTTCGCAGGAAAGTCTACGTGGTCACTTGTTCTCACGATGTCATCGATATTATCAAGTGGTTCGTAATTACCACGTCTATTTAATCTCGCTCTTTCTCTATCTCTAGCCATTTCTCTAGCGTTTTGACGGGCGAGTTTTAATAATTGATCTTCAGTTTCTTCGTTAAGTTGTGCCTTTTCTTGGGCGATCATCTCTTCAACTTCACTACGGTCGTTGATTTGACGAGCAGCGCTTTCTTCTTCTAAAGCTGTTTCTGCTTCAGCATTAGCTTTCTCCACGATCTTTTTCATTTCTTTTTTAGAAATGTTCACTAATTCTTCTTGAGGAGCGACTTCTTCGATAATAGAAAACTCATAATTTAAGAAATCTAAGAAATCTCTAAAGTCTTTAATGCTATTTTGGTATTGTTCTTTTTCTGCCTCATTAGCGTATGTCACTTTTAATAAAGATTCATTTTGAGGTTCTAAAAGAAGATTATGAGGAATGTGATATAAAGTTTGATACCATTCGTCAAAAAGACTTAATAAGTCATCCATATTAGGTCTTACAACGTAAGAGAATCTTAATAAGTATGGGTAAGTTAAAGTATTTAAACCATCTTGGAACTGTCTTAATAAGTGATATTTCCATGGTGTTTTTTTAACAATCACCATATCAACTTGTTCTCGTTTAAAACGGTTACGACCAACCATTTCAAAATCAATATCAAAAGCATCGATATTTTCGATATGGATATGATTTAAGAAAGATACCATTTTGTCCGTCATAACATTGCCACCAAGAAGTAGGTAAACACATCCTTAATAAGGATGACACCCATCAATAATAATAGTAACCCTAAACCAATCAGGGAGACGATATTTTTAACTTTATCTGGAATCTTCTTTCTTGTTCCCGCTTCGATGAAGGTGACTAATAACTGCCAACCATCTAATCCTGGGAAAGGAAGAAGATTAAATATCGCTAAGTTAACTGAGATAAAAGCCCAGACATATAAGAACTTGGCAAAGCCAAAGTTTTGTAGAACACCTGTGGTTTCCACGGCTACAGCAATCACACCACCAGTTTGTTTCCAAGCTTCCGCGGATGTGAATAATTGACCAATAGCTTTGACTAAAACAACAGAAGATTCACCAAAGTCTTTAAATGTTTTAACAAATGCTTGGCCAGCATTTAATCGAATTGTTTCTAAATATAAAGAGCAGCCGAATGAAGAAATAACACCTTCTTTTTGTTCGACATTGAAGGTGAAGACATCACCATCTTTGAGTTTGCCATCTTCACCAGGTACTCTCTTGGTGAGGTGGATTGTCGCATATTGGAAGTTTGGAGTAACATATTTGCTAAAGTCAGGAACATAATTACCGTTATCGACTTTAAGTTCATAGATATACATGAATTCGCTTAAATCAACATGTTTTAAATCACTTAATGTCGCAAAATTAAAGCATGTCGCATATTTAGTTGACTCGTTGCCATCAAAGGTTGTTTGCATATCCGCGAGATAATATGTTCTTTGAACATTAGCGACTTCATCATAATAAGCATAGGAGTCCATCTTAAAGATATCTTCACTTCTTAAACCAGCGTTATAAGCCACGGAAGATTCAGCGACGGATATTTGGTTGATATAGGTGATATCTTTTTGAGGAATGCAGTTACTAATGAAGAAGAAAGCGAGCGCTAGTAAGGCGTTCATGGTCACACCAGCGATTAAAATAATGGATCTCTTCCACCACTTAATGCCGTGTAAGGATCTACTTTCTGGTATCTCTACTCCTTCAGGTAGTTCGACCCCTTCTCCATACATAGAGACATAACCACCAAAAGGAATGCCTCTTAAAGAGAACTGTGTTTCGCCGTTTTTTCTTTTGTACTTGAAAAGAAGTGGTCCCATGCCAACGGAATATTCTAAACAATAGACATTGAATGCTTTAGCAGCGGCTAAATGTCCAAGTTCATGGACGATGATTAATATGGAAAGGAAGACGATGAATAAAAGGATATACAAAATGGTTGTTAGCACTTGCATACTTTATACTCTCCTTCCTTGATTAATTTCTTAACTTTCGCCCTTGTTAATTGATCCACTTCTTTGAGTGTTTCATAACTTGGGTTTTTAATTAAACGATGTTCTTCGACACATTTGTTGATAATTCCTTCAATGCCTAAGAACGGAATCTTATGGTCTAAAAAGGCATAAACAGCCTCTTCGTTAGCGGCGTTAAAGACCGCACCTAGGGTACCTTTTTCTTGAATGACTTTTTTCGCTAATCTAACGATTGGATAGCGGTTTTCATCAAAAGGCGCAAAAGTCGTATTTTTGACTTTAGATAAATCATCTGAGACGACTGTTTCGTAATTGATTAAGCCTTGATATAAGGCATACTTAATGGGCTTACGCATATCGGGCTTACCCACTTCCATACGATAGGTGCCATTATTATAGCGCACAAGCGAGTGCACATAAGAGTTCAAATTCAAAATTGTTTCAATTTTATCGGTTGGTAAACCAAATAGATAATGGGCTTCAATAATTTCAAAAGCTTTATTAACCATGGAAGCACTATCGATGGTAATCTTTTTGCCCATTTTCCAGTTAGGATGATTAAGTGCTTGTTCTGGTGTAACGTCTTTTAATTGTTCTCTCTTAAGATTTCTAAAAGCACCACCTGAAGCGGTGATAATAACTTTATCGATATCAGTGTCTTGGACCGCTAAACATTTAGCGATAGCCACGTGTTCACTATCGATTGGCACTAATTTGCCGTTTCTTTCTTTTAAGAGCTTGTTAATGAGTTCTCCACCCACCACTAAAGACTCTTTATTAGATAAAGCCACAATCTTATCGCACTCTAAAGCTGTAATTGTGGGTTTTAATCCAACGAATCCCACTAAAGCATTAACTACCATCTTCGCAGTGCTATTTTTAATGAGTTCATTTAAGCCTTCATCACCATAGTAAAAGGTAATGTTTGGATAGGATTTTCTAAAATACGCTAGTTTGCGTTTATCTTGAATGCAAATTCCCTTCACTTTTGGGAAATGATTAACGATACCACGGATTTTTCTTGTTTGATGACCAACCGAAAAAGACTCTAAAGTAAAGTCAGCTGGGTTTTTGAGCATCACATCAATTGTTTGAGTGCCGATTGAACCAGATGCCCCTAAGAGGCATATGGTCATCATGGTAAAACGTGACCTCCGAGTAAGATGGAAATATAGATAGCGGCTGTAGCAGCGGCAAATATAATTGAATCTAAACGATCTAAGATACCACCATGACCTGGGATAAGATTAGAGAAGTCTTTAATTTGGTAATGTCTCTTAATAGAGGAGAAGACTAAATCACCAAGCGTGGACACAAGTGGCATAAGGAATGATAAAACGAGAATATGATACCAGTGTTCCATATCTAAGAATCCTGTTAATAAAGGATGCTTATTAGCAGCCATGATAAAGGCGAAGCCTGCGCAGAACGCTCCAGCAAGGAACACACCACCAAAGAAACCTTCCCATGTTTTCTTAGGGGAAATTCTTGGATTCATTTTGTGTTTGCCAAAGAAGACACCCACGAAGTAAGCAAAGGCATCGTTTAAACATGCACCCAAGGCCACAAAAAGAATGAGGAAGAACGATTCACAATTATCATAAAGATTGAAATATGAATATGTTTCACCCGCATTTAATAAGGCTTTATGATGTTCTACTACAGGAATATATCTCAGATATAATAAACTTTCCAAACCTAAGGAAATAATTACTGTCATCATGAAGATAAAACAGCCATCGATAATCGTGAAGTTTTCATCACTAATAACAGTAAAGGCAGTCAAAATAATGCCAACAAACATAATAGTTACTGAGACCGTTATGCGGTCATAACTATCATAGATTCGCCAAGAACTATCCATTGAAGGAATATCTTGAATAACGTTCCAGAATAAAATAAGGAACGCTAGGATAAATGTTGTGACATATAAGAGTTTGGAATATTTAGTTTTAGCGCATCTAATGATTTCGATAATGGCGAAAACTAAAACGATAGAAATAAACACAAAGAATGGTAAATCACCAAAAATAACAAAAGGTAAAACAATCGCAATTGCAGTTAAACCAGCGATGATTCTAGTACGCATCGATGTTACTGCGGCATTACTTAATTCATTAGGTTGAAATATTGGCTTGCGTTCTTTCATAAAACTAACACTTAAAAATAGTATACACATAAAAAGCGGTATTTGTAATAAATAACCGCTATTTTATTAATATTTGTTTTTAGATGACTAGATAGACATCAATTCTTTTTCTTTTTCAGCGACAACATTGTCCACTGCTTTGATGGAATCTGTTACGACTTTTTCTAAGTCTTCTAATAACTTCTTTTGATAATCTTCAGTATAAGAATCATCATCTTTTGCTAAGTCAATATAGTCACGTCTGATATTACGGATTGCAACCTTGATTTCTTCGCCATATTTCTTAGCTTGTTTAACGACTTCTCTTCTTCTTTCTTCAGTTAGAGGAGGAATGGTTAATCTAATTTGAGTACCTTCGTTAATTGGGTTAATTCCAAGATCGCTCTTATTGATAGCAGCGATGATGGCTTTAGCGTCGTTTTTATCGTAAGGTTTAATGAGTAATTGTCTTGGTTCTGGAACAGAAACTGAGCTCATTTGGTTAATTGGTGTCATTGTGCCGTAGTAATCGACTTCGATACCATTGAGCATGTTAGGTGTTGCTTTGCCTGTTCTTAATGAGGTTAATTGGAATTTTAAAGACTCGACAGATTTGTTCATCTTTTCTTGCATGTCTAATACGAGTTCATCCATGGTGATTATTCTCCTTTTTTAACGATAGTTCCAATGCGTTTTCCACTAGCTGCCGCGATAAAGTTTTCGGCTGCCATTCTAAAGACACAAATATGAATATCTCTATCCTTTATTAATTCTATCGCAGATATATCCATAATTTGAAGATTTTGTTTTAACATTTCTTCGAATGTGATTTCTGGGAAGAATTTTGCGTCTGGATTGACTCTTGGATCTTTGTCATAGACACCTTCAACCCCATTTTTACCCATGAGGATAGCATCACAGTTTAATTCCACCGCTCTCATAGCCGCAGCGGTATCTGTGGAGCAATATGGCTTACCTGTACCACCGGAAAGGAAGACAACTTTACCTTCATTCATCGCTTTGTCAGCGACTTCAATGGAATAAGGCACATTAACTTCTGGAACTGGTCCAATTGCACTTGTGACTAATGAACTAACGCCTAAGACTTTAAGTCTAGCGCCTAAGGCCACAGCGTTAATGACTGTACCCATCATGCCCATATAGTCAGCTTCGTATTGATCCATACCAGCGTCTTTGGCAATCTTACCACGCCAGATGTTGCCAGCACCGATAACAATGCAAACTTGCACACCGCTATCATGGATGCTTTTGACCATCTTGGCCATGTTGTCTAAAGCTTCAGCAGAGAGAATAGCATCGCTATTTTCCTTTAAAGCTTCACCGGATAATTTAAGTAGTACTCTTTTATAAGCCATACGTTTTCCTCCTAAAAAAAGAAACACCAAAGGTGCTTCTTTTGAATTGTTAAAATTACTTAACTTGGCTCATGACTTCGCTAGCGAAATCATCTTTACGTTTTTCAATGCCTTCACCAACTTGGTAACGGACATATTTAATAACGTTTGTCTTCTTTTCTTGAAGGACTTGGCCAACTTTCTTACCAGATTCAGTATCGAGTAAGTATGGTTGTTCAACGAGAACCATTTCAGCAAAGTATTTGTTAACTTTACCAGCAATGATCTTCTTGAGCATTTCTTCTGGCTTGCCAGCGAGTTTTGGATCTTGCTTAGCAGCTTCGAGTTGAATCTTGGTTTCGTGTTCGATGGCATCAGCACCGATGGCGTTTGTGTCTAAGTAGGCTGGGTTGTTAGCAGCGATGTGCATAGCAATACCTTTACCTAATTCAGCGTCTTCTTTATCTAAGACAACAGCAACGGCGATTTTACCACCCATGTGGATGTATGTGTAGATGAATTGACCTTCTGCTTTGTTGAGAAGTTCAAATCTACGAAGGTCGAATTTTTCACCCATTTTGACGGTAGCGTCTGTGAATAAATCTTGGGCTAAAGCTTTAGCTTCTTCGACGTTCTTTGGTTCATTTTCTAAGATGAGACCAGCGGTCTTTTCAACTAATTCACGGAAAGCATCACCTTTGGCAACGAAGTCTGTTTCACAGTTAACTTCGATGACGACGGATTTACCGCATTTTTCGCATGTCTTTGTTAAGGCAAGACCTTCAGCAGCGATACGGTCAGCTTTCTTAGCGGCTTTGGCTAAACCTTTTTCTCTTAACCAGTCTGTGGCTTTTTCGATATCTTCGTTATTATTTAATAACGCAGCTTTGCAGTCCATTAAACCAGCACCGGTTCTATCACGTAATTGTTTAATTAAGTCAATTAAGGCCATTATTTGTTTTCTCCTTCGGCTTTTGGAGCTTCTTCAGCGGCTGGAGCAGCTTCTTCACCTTCGGCTTTTGGAGCTTTTGGCTTAGCAGCTCTACGTTGTTGTTTTTCAGCGGCTCTGCGAGCTTCTCTTTCGGCTTGTT
>JBGUGI010000101.1:0-4425 GCA_045111495.1 Bacilli bacterium
TCTAATTGGAAAGAAATCCAAGATATTTAATCATTAAAATTACTTTTTATTTTGCTTTTGATAAGGATAATGCCTTCTTCTGGTACAGTCTTCTTATCAAAGACGAAGGCCACTACTTGTTTGTTAACTACGCCCTTACAAAGTAGATATTCTTTTGTTTCATGATATCTTAACTTGTTAAAGGGTGCTTTAGTGCTCATTGTCATATCAAGATGTTGATGACGATAGTCTTGATTTAATACAACATAGCTTTCTAAATAATCAGGATAGATTCTTGTACCCATATCGATTGGTTTTAATTTCTTTTGATTGTTAGTAAGCACTACTACAATAATGAAGAAGAAAACAGTAAATATCACTAATAAGATGCCACTCCAAATAGCAGCAGCGATAGCGCCAGTCGCTAATTTTTTCGTATTCATTAATAGGCCAATTATGAAAATGATCATCGTACCTAAAACCCAAATTACAAATAAAGCGGGAACAGAAGAATATGCTTGGACATATAAGTTCTTTTTAAATGATGGGTCATGTTGTTCTTTAAATTCATATTCCGCATCAAGAGGATTATCATTCTTTTCATTTAGATGAACAGATAAG
Source organism: Bacilli bacterium (assembly GCA_045111495.1). Lineage (GTDB taxonomy): Bacteria > Bacillota_I > Bacilli_A > RFN20 > CAG-826 > RUG14515. The sequence continues at coordinate 601 of JBGUGI010000101.1, forward strand.
TTACCAACAGCTTCAGATAGAACTTTTTCTTGTTCTTCTTTATCTTGTTCTTTATTTGTTTCGACATATAAAGGCGCACCTTTATTCTTTTTAGCGCGACCTTTTGTAATAAAGTAAGCTATTAAATCAACAACAAATATCACAAAGAAAAAGACAGTGATTAAGACAGCCACCACTAAGGCAATAATAATGCCATTAGCGACAGGATCGTCTTGTAACTTCTCAGCTTTAGAAACAGCTGCGGAGATAATAGATGTAATAAATAAAGCGTTTGAAATAAAAAGAGTCACAAAAAAGGAAATAAAACAAAACTTGTGACCTTTTGATTTAAAGTAGGGAGTGTAGTACATAGTTATTTCTTCTCTAATTCAGTGCCCTTGTACATATAATCGTTCCAAGGGAAATTTTTCCATGTATTAAAGTGTAATCTATGCATCTCCTCAACGACAAGAATTATCTTGCCTACGACATGATTTTTTGGAATAAAGTCATAGATCTTTTCGTTCACCGCAAGAGCGAACTGTGTGAGATCATTTTCAATAATTGGGGAATAGATAACACCATAGGATAAATCAAAGTGCCATGGTTGGTTATTCTTAATACCATCGAAGTGGATACCATCATGGTCAAACTTAATAACACCATGTCCACATGGGATAGAAGTTTTAGAGTTGTCTTTGACTGGTTTATATTCTGGAAGTTCGCCTAAGTCCACTTCTTCTTCTAAGCAGAAGTCTTTATTATCTCTAATTTCATGGATGACATTGACTCTTTCCCAGTCCACCCAATCAGTTGGGGTATCAAATATCTTACATGTATCATCAAATGGATGGAGATCATAATAATCATCCATGATGGCCCCATTACCGCATTCTAAACATCTAATATATCGATGAGCGGCATCCATACGCATTTCTTTACCACACTTTGGACATTTATAGAGCATGTCTTGCATATTAGTCATAATACGACCTTTGCTCTTATATTTAACACGAGCGGTCTTATTCCATTTATAGTCATCGTGATGGAAGGCTTCGTTAATCTTTAAATCGATTTGTTCAGGTGTTAATTCCTTTAAATCTTCTGGAGTAAATAAAAGTGATAACGTAGCGTTAACTTTACCAATACGGTCATCAATACAGACTTTATGAGAGGTGAGATAAGCGCCTTCTAATTTCATAAAATAAACAGGGATACGATAGTATTTTAAGAATCTACCAGTACCTGGAACGATTGGTTGGTTATGACCAAATATTGAGGATGTACCTTCTGGGGCAAAGGCAATTGTGCCACCACTTTTGATGATGCGGTCCATCGCTCTAATGCTCTTTGGATCGTTAGTGAAGTTTTTCTTTGGAATCACTTGTGCTTGTTTAAATAACCAAACAAATTTCTTTCTAAAGAATTCTTGATAGCCCGCGAGCATATTAAATTTATGAGGGGCAATTAAATTCTTTAAGAATAAATAGTCTCTTCTAGATTGATGGTTCCAAATAATAAAAGCGGGACCTTTATATTTGTTGATGTCATCAATTTTCTTATAGGTCACATGGTATTTAGGACCAAAGAAAGGAAGTCTTGCTAAGACACCATAAAAGAACCAAGCGATACCACTTGGTGTTTTGTATTCTCTTTTAGCGAGTTGTTCTGCGATAGTTAGTTTTTCTTTTGCCATATTTTATAGTTAACTATCTTATAGTTTTTCATAAAAAATGAAAGGCTTTTTTATTTTTAATAAAAGACTTACTTGTGATTATTAGAATTTATCCGATTTGATTTTAGTGGTTCTAGAAGTATTAGGAATGCCCATAGATTTAAGTTTCTTTAAAAAGAAATTCACTTGTTTACGGTCATTAACCATATAGTAGAACTCAAAACTATCCTCTTCTTCTTTGCTATTGAAATATAAACGACCATAGTTTGATAAATCCGCATTGCCTTTAATAGTTTCATCTAAGACAAAATCGATTCTACTTAATTTATAGCGTTTCTTTACCACGTAATGATATTCACCATTGTTTTTATCAGTTGGACGATGGTCATCATAAAGGAAGAGCTCATCATCGGTGACCGCGAGAGCGGCTTGTGAAAAAAGTTCATTTTCATTAAATTGATATAAGCCTGAAATGAAAGTTATGACCTTATCGTATTCGTCGAGATTAATTTTCATACCAATATTATATAGTATTAATAATATTTTTTATCATTTAAGTGAACATTTTTATATAAATGTGCTAATATCTTAACTTGGTTATGAAAGACGATACCGAAAAACTCATTGTTGCCACTCTCGATAAAATCAGACATTTCCTTCAAAGAGATGGAGGAGATGTGTCTTTTGTTTCGTTTGCAGATGGGGTTGTTTATGTCACACTTCATGGTGCTTGCCAGGACTGTGCATACGCGAACAACGATATTAAAGATTTAGTGGAAGTTATTTTACAAGAAGAAGTACCAGGCGTGACTGAAGTACGCTTATACGACCCAAATCAAGACTAATTGGGGTGTAGCCAAGCGGTAAGGCAGTGGACTCTGAATTCACCATTCACTGGTTCGATCCCAGTCACCCCAGCCACTTTACAAAAATAGCGATGCAAATGCACCGCTTTTTTATTAGCTATTTGATTTAACGACGTCGTAGAAGCCTTCACCTTGGCTTGGGGTCATTGAGTAATGAAGATTTAAGCTAGAATAACTGTTACCATCTTGAGAAACGTATCTATAGACGAGTATCACATAGTAGTTATTCATTTCTGTATAGAATAAATGTAACGTCCACGGAATTGAAACATCACTATTTGAACTACCGATATTGTAGGTAAATAGCTCTTTACTGCGTCCTTCTTTTTCTTCATCAAGTGAAAGGTTATCAATAGGAGTGTAGGCAAAGTCAGCGATAATCTCAAACTTTTCCTTTTTAAAGCCACTTGCATAAATTATTCTTTTATTATTGTCAAAGTCTTTATCTTCACTGACAGAATATTTAATACCGTCTATGGTTTTAGCTTCTTTGAAGAAGTTTTCAATCTTACCTTCTTCTTTCATTTGGGCGATATAACTATTTGCCGAATTAGCGCTATTGTAGTTATCTTCTTTATATTTAGCGCGGACTTGATAGGCGTACGCTACAACATTTTCTGCATCGGTTTGTTTCATCTTGTAATAGTAAGAAACACTACCATTATTTTCACGTTTGACATAATCAATAAAGAAATTACCATTTTCAAAGATAGTCACTTGAATAAATGGTAAGACAGAATAATCATTTTTATTATTTAACACGATGTAATAATTGAAACTATCACAGTCTTGATTACTCTTTCTAAAGTTAGGCACACTGGTATAGTCTTTAATACCTTTAATTGCATCTCTTAATAACAATTGTTGGTCTTTGTAGTATCTAGGATAATAATCTTGCGCCACTGAAAATTCACACTTACTTTCATCAGTAGCCGCTTTCATGACCTTTTCTAGATTGTTATATTTATTCGCCTCTGGAATAGAAAGTGGACTTGGGAAATAACTAATGGTATAGATCACAAGGATAGTTAATCCTATACCTGATAAGATTCCACCTGTAATAGTTAGTTTCTTACCATTAGCGATTGGAGGGTTTTTCTTTAATCGTCTAATGCCTCTAATTAAAAAGCTAATGCCCATACCAAGAAGAGGAAGAATTATACAAAGAGTGAAGATATATAAAATAATAGCCCCCGCTGTTGGTTCAACAGTGTGTTCGTACTTATCTTTACAACTTGTGAGCAATAAAGACAGGATTGATAAGAATAGGAGTTTTTTCTTCACGGTATTGGTCCTCTCGCTAAT
>JBGUGI010000102.1:0-3772 GCA_045111495.1 Bacilli bacterium
TCGCAGTGACAAATAAAGGAGGCATAAATTACATGTCAAATGTCAGAGTTGCAATTAACGGATTCGGTCGTATTGGCCGTTTAGCGTTCAGACAAATGTTTGGTGCAGAAGGTTACGAAATCGTTGCTATTAACGACTTAACTTCCCCAAAGATGCTCGCTAACTTATTAAAATATGATACCGCTCAAGGCGGTTACGCTGGTCGTATCGGTGAAAACTTACACACCGTTTCCAGCAAAGAACCAGAATTAGCTGAAGATGGCAAAACCATCCTCAAAGAAGGTTCCATTACAGTCGACGGCAAAGAAATTACCATCTATGCTCGTCCAAAAGCCCAAGACTTACCTTGGAAAGAATTAAAAGTTGATGTCGTGCTCGAATGCACAGGCTTCTACTGCTCCAAAGACAAAGCCATGGCTCACGTTGAAGCCGGTGCTCGTAAAGTCGTTATCTCCGCTCCAGCTGGTAAAGACTTACCAACCATCGTCTTCGGTGTTAACGAAAAGACACTCACAAAAGAAGACAACGTTATCTCCGCTGCTTCTTGTACAACAAACTGCTTAGCCCCAATGGCTAAAGCCTTAAATGATTATGCTCCAATCCAATCCGGTATCATGAGCACAATCCACGCCTATACAGGTGACCAAATGATTCTTGATGGTCCACACAGAAAAGGTGACTTACGTAGAGCCCGTGCCGGTGCTGCGAACATCGTTCCAAACAGCACAGGTGCTGCTAAAGCTATCGGCTTAGTTATCCCAGAACTCAATGGCAAACTCATTGGTTCCGCTCAACGTGTCCCAGTTGCTACTGGTTCCACAACAATCTTAACAGCCGTTGTTAAAGGCAAAGATGTCACAGCTGAAGGCATCAACGCTGCTATGAAGGCTGCTGCTAACCAATCCTTCGGTTACAACGAAGATCAAATCGTTTCCTCCGATGTTATCGGTATGAGATTCGGTTCCTTATTCGATGCTACACAAACAATGGTTAGCAAAATCGCTGATGATTTATATGAAGTCCAAGTCGTCTCTTGGTATGACAACGAAAACTCCTATACATCACAAATGGTCCGCACCATTAAATACTTTGCGGAAAAGTGCTAATTAACTCACTAGAGTCTAATTAACCCATAGAAAAATATACGGCACCTGTGTACTATGGGTGCCGTTATTATTGAAATAAAGGAGAAATTTAACTATGTTAACAGTTAAAGAAATGAACAACCTTCAAGGCAAACGTGTCATTGTTCGTGTTGACTTCAACGTCCCACTCAAGAATGGTGAAATTCGCGATGATAACAGAATCGTTGCCGCCTTACCAACCATCAAGGAATTAATCGCTAAAGGTGCGAGAGTTGTCTTAATGTCCCATTTAGGCAAAGTCAAACACAAATTAGCCCAAGAAGATCCAGAAAAATTTGCCAAACAAATCAAAGATGGTAACTTAGAACCAGTGGCCAAACGTTTAGGCGAATTATTAAATCAACCAGTCGTGTTCGTTCCTGAAACACGTGGTGAAAACTTAACAAACGCTGTCAACGCTTTAAAAGATGGCGAAGTGTTATTAATGCAAAATACCCGTTATGAAAAGGGTGAAGAAAAGAACGATCCTGAATTAGCCAAAATCTGGGCTGCTTTAGGTGATGCGTTCGTCATGGATGCCTTCGGCTCCGCTCACAGAGCTCACGCTTCTACATATGGTATTCCAGAAATCTTAAAAGGCGAAGGCAAACCAGTTGCTGTTGGTTACCTCGTTGAAAAAGAAGTCGCTAACTTAACAAGATGTGTTGATGTTAAAGACGAAGACCGTCCATATGTCGCTATCTTAGGTGGCTTAAAAGTTTCTGATAAGATCAAAGTTATCGAATCCTTATTAAATAAGTGTGATAAAGTCCTTATCGGTGGTGCTATGGCATTCACATTCTTAAGAGCTTTAGGCCACACAACCGGCAATTCCCCAGTGGAAGAAGACCAATTAGAATACGCCAAGAACTGTTATGTCAAAGCAAACGGCAAAATCGTCTTACCAGTTGACTCCGTCATCGGTGATGCTTTCGACCCAGCAGAAAGAACAACAGTTGAAACTGTTCAATCTGGTGAAATTCCAGAAGGTTTCCAAGGCTTAGATATCGGTCCAAAGACCAGAGAACTCTTCGCTAACGAAATCGCCAAAGCCAGAATGATTTTCTGGAATGGCCCAAGTGGTGTCTTCGAACAAGATGAATTCCAAAAAGGTACATTAGCCATTTGTGAAGCCATTGCTAAAAACGATAAAGCCTTCACAGTTTGTGGTGGTGGTGATAGTGCCGCTGCTGTCAAACAATTTGGTTATAAAGACAAATTCTCTCACGTTTCCACAGGTGGCGGTGCTTCCTTAGAAATGATTGAAAATGATGGCCACTTACCAGGCATCGACGTGGTGAGATAATTATGAGAAGAAAATTATTATTAGGTAACTGGAAGATGAACAAACTCGCTAGCGAAGCTAAAGAGTTTGCTATTGCTTCCCGTGACTTAGCTAAAAAAGCTGAAGCTAACAACATCGACTTAGGTGTTGCTCCAACATACCTTTCCTTAGCCGCGGTTAAAGAAAACGCTGCTAAAGAAATGATCGTGGCCGCGCAAAACGTCCACTTCAACGACCATGGTGCGTTTACTGGTGAAGTTTCTATCCCAATGCTCAAAGAATTCGGTATTGACTGGGTCTTAATCGGTCATAGCGAAAGAAGAACATACGATAACGAAACAAACGAAAAATGCAATGCCAAAATCAAAGCTTTAATCGCTAGTGATATGGTGCCAGTTTACTGCGTTGGTGAAACTCTCGAACAATTCGAAGCTAACCAAACAAAAGCCGTTGTCGGTGAACAAGTTCGTGTTGGCTTAAAAGAATTAACCTCCGAACAAGTCAAAAATTTAGTCGTTGCTTATGAACCAGTTTGGTCCATTGGTACTGGCAAAAACGCTTCTACAGAAATCGCCCAAGATGTCTGCAAATTCATCCGTGATGTTTTAAGAGAATTATTCGGTGATGTCGCTGATAAAATCAGAGTCTTATACGGTGGTTCCGTTAAACCAGAAAACATCAAAGCATACCTTTCTTGCCCAGATGTTGATGGTGGCTTAGTTGGTGGTGCTTCCTTAAAGATTGATTCTTACGAAGCATTATTAACAAACATTCTTTAATAAATGGCTACTTATAGTAACGACAATTCCCAAGTTGTTTACGATTTTTCAAGTAAACAAACCAAAGGCGCTTTCTTAACAAAAGTCTTTGGCATGATGTTTGTTCTGTTACTCATCACCACTGTGGTGGCGGCAGGTCTCGGATATGGCTCACAATATTTCTTGGAACAAGCCATTAACGCGGATAACGAACAACTTGTCACAAACATCGTTTATGGTTTGATCGGAACATTAATTGTTTCCGCGATTGCCTTACTTATCATGTCGTTTGTCTTACCAATCACTTATTTAAGAGGTAGACATAATATCCTCGTTCCACTAATGATTTATGTGGTCTTAATGGGGATTATGCTCTCAACATTCACATTCCTCTTTGATTGGGTGATTCTTGTTGAGGCATTTGGCATTACGACAGTCATCTTCGGTGTGATGGCCTTATTAGGCTATCTAAGCAAAGGAAGACTCGCTGGTATAGGCTTTATCCTACTAGGTCTATTAATCGGCGCTTTAGCCCTTTCTTTAGTGAATTACCTGATGATTATGTTCGGTGGTGTGAAACAAGGCAATGTGACTCTTTCTTGGAT
>JBGUGI010000103.1:0-2294 GCA_045111495.1 Bacilli bacterium
ATGGTTGTTTTTCGTTTTTATTAACGATAACGAAACGACCTTCGAAATCTAAGTCATTTGGAAGAGTGATGTATTTACCAACAAATAAAGGTGGAACTTGTTGTCTTTTTTGAGCGGGTCTTAATAATGCCACTTCACCATAGGTGACGTGATGACCTTTGTATTCCATTCTCACAATGTTTCTAGAATTTGTCATGGCTACATCTTTATAGACACCATCACCAGCAAAGTCGCTAGCCGCCATCTTTTCTTCTGGAGTGTATTTCACATCATCATATGTGTCTTTGAATTGTCTATCTCTTAATACTTGTGTGACATAGGCCATGTATTCTTTTGTTTTCTTTGGGAAGCCCTTTCTACTTAAAAAGTAGTAAAGGAACATACCAACTAAAAGAAGACCGGCACCAACATAACCAATAATTTTTAAAACTTGGTTATTATTCATAATTAAGAACATGACACCAACGATAGCGATGAGAATCACGATCATAAGGATATTACTAATTCTTCTTTGAGTAGAATACGCCTTAAAGAGTTCTTGTCTTTTTTCTTCGACAATTGATTGATATGGTCTATCGGCTTGATTTTCTTCTTGTAAGCCTTCCATATTTTCCTTGATATCTTTTTCTTCCATGGGAGTTCCTCCAAACTGTAATAACTATAACATAACAACATTTATAATGTTACTGATTTATATATCACACGTGACAAAAATCCAGTTGCATTAGGTAAACAAAAGTTTATGATTACTGGTGGGAGCTGAACGAAATTCGGCTGAGAGGGTCCTTCTTGGGACCGACCGTACCTGATCTAGGTAATTCTAGCGGAGGGAACTTTTTTATTTAAAATGTTCTTCCCTCGACTAGTTTGAGGGTTTTTATTTATCAAGGAGGTCCATTATGGAACAAAAAACTCAAAACTTTTGGGCAAAATATGGATGGCTTTTCGCTATTGGAAGCGCAGTCCTCGCTATTTTGTTCTTACTCTTACCAATTCTTAATTATGAAATTAGAGAAGCGGTTTATGACACAGTGACTGGAGATAGACTTAGTAAGACAGATTACGTTTATAACGTAAACTTAATCACTTACTTCACTTCTAGCTTCAAACTAAATTACACAATGTACATCACATTAGGTTTAATCGTTGTTGGTATCGGTTTAGCTGGTGCAAGCAGAATCAAACAAGAATTATTAACCGCAAGTGGTATGTTCTTCTTACTTGCGATGTGCATGATTATTTTAAGCAAGGAATTCTTTAAAGCGGATGAAAACGCGGTTATGGATTACGCTAAAATCGTTGGTGATACAGCACAAGAAGGTTTCGATGCATCATTGCATGATGTCACTCTCTCTTGGGGTAGCGGTTTAGGCATTGCATTTACTAACTTTGCCTTTGCCTTCACCATGGCCACAAATAAGCAACATACAGTTAGACAAATCGTTGAAGAAGGTATGTTGATTTCCTTAGCCTTTGTTCTTAACTTCATTAAGATTCCTGTTGGCCCAACAGGCGGCTCTATCAACTTCCAAATGTTGCCATTAATGATTATTGCTTTAAGACATGGTCCACAACATGGCTTCATTGCCGGTGGTATTATCTACGGTTTATTAACATGCTTAACTGATGGCTATGGCTTTGCTTGCTATCCATTTGACTACTTAATTGGTTTTGGTTCTGTCGCGGTGATGGGCTTCTTCAGAAAGTTCATCTTCTCAGACGAACAAAAGACCTACAATGTCAAAGGTATTATCTTTATTTTCGTGGCTGGTTTATTATCCACATTAGTGAGATATATCGGTTCTAACGTTTCATCAATTGTAGTGTATGGCTACACATTAAAAGCGGCATTAGAATATAATGCCTTCTACATTCCATTATCTGGTTTAATCTCCACACTTGCATTCATTGCAATCTATGGACCATTAATCAAGATCAATCAACGTTATCCAGTTAAGCAAGTAACAGTTAACGAATAATTAGATATTAGGCCAGTTGATTTCTTTCACACCATGATCGTGAAGATATTGATTGGCCTTTTTAAAATGATTATTTCCGAACCATCCCCCGTGATTTGCGGCTAATGGGGATGGATGAATGCATTCTAATATTAAATGAGAAGGGTTATGCAAATAGCCCTTTAATTTTCTCGCAGGACCACCCCACAATAAGAAAACTATTGGGGTGGTTTGTTTATCTAAGACTTCTAAAACACTAGCTAAAAACATCTTATATTCTTCTGTATTATGGCTCATCGCTTGATGCGCTCTAACGGATAAAATGGAGTTTAAGAG
>JBGUGI010000104.1:0-2517 GCA_045111495.1 Bacilli bacterium
GAGTCACGTGCTCTGCGAGCTGAGCTAAGAGTGCATCGCTAGATAATCATATAACAATGTTATGTTTTTAAGCAAGCAATTATTCTACATATTTTATATAAGATAAAAGAAAAAGCCCCTCGTAAGAGAGGCTAATTCATTATTCTTGCTAATTATTATTCAGCAACACAAGCGATTGTAAGAGTAACATCGCCAGTGACTTTTGTAAGTCTGTAATAGTTTTCTGCTAATAATTTAACTTTGTTGAAACCACCATCAGCCCAAGCAACGTTAGCTTTTTCAGCTTCGCCTTTTGTGCCATAATCTGTTTCATCAACAAATTTGAATCCAGTGTTTGGAACGACTTCAAAGTGGAATTGAGCATCATCACCTTTAAGGTATCCATAAGGTTCTGTCTTACTTCTACCATAGAAATCTGGACCGGCATCAATATTATCACCAGCTTCGTTCTTTGGACCAACGTAAACTTTAACTGTGCAGTTTGTTAACGCAAAGGTAACTTTACCAGCATCAATTGTTTGACTACCATCATCAACGATAGCAGCGATTGTAACTGTTAAGTCTTTTTTAATAACGGTGATTCTATAAATACCATTACCTTGACCTTTAAGGTTGTTATAATCTGTACCGGCTGTACCACCAATGGTGATGCAATCATCTGTGACTTTATAACCACTATCAGGAACGACTTTGAAGTTAACTTGTGGTTTCACTTCACCATTACCGTCTGCGTCAGGAGCAACGTATTTACAAATATTGCCATCGCTATCTCTAGTAACAGCACTTGTAGCTTCGACTGGATCGACTGTATAGTCTTGATCTTCGTAAACGAAGACTTTGCAGTGAGTTGCGGCAAATGTCACGGTATAGCCTTCTGCTTGTGGGACCACTGTTGGGGTGGCTGATTCATCAGCGGCATTATAGTATAATCTTGCGCCTTCACCGAGCATTAAACGATAACCAGTACTAGCATTTGTTTTTAAAGTGACGACTAATTCACCAGCGTTAACCGCGAATTCAGAAACACGGAAATATGTGAATTCATCAGTGTTCAATTCTGCTTCACCGTATGTAGTTTGAGCAACTGTTTGTTCAACGCCGTTTGCTTTAACAGTAATTCTGCATGTGCCATCATTAGCTTCATCGCTTTCGAATTTGTCATTAGAACTAGCGCCTTCGTGATTTGTGTATAAGGAACGATCACTATGGCTAGAAGAGCTCATTTTTGCACCAACAGCAAATTGAACCTTCTTATAGTTCTTTGGAACGTTGAATGTCCATGAGTATTCAGCGCCTTTACCCCATTTGCCATCAGAGCCATTAAGAGCACTATTGGCATCACCGAATGGGACTTCATAGAATGTTTCTACCACTGCAGGGGTGGAAGATGTAGATGGATTATTGCTTTGTGAGCTTGGTTGGCTTTGTGTTGAAGCATTACCACTAGTACTAGCTGGTTTGCTTTCTGAAGTATTTGCTGGTTTATTACAACCAGTCATTAAAAGACCAACGCACGCAAGAGCAATGAAAAGATTATTCTTTTTCATAAGTAACTCCTTTATTTTTTGTTGTCGGTTCTATTTTAAACCGAACATTTGTATATCGCAATAATACAAAATATACCATAAATAAAACATAAAAAAGGAGCGCGATGTACGCGCCCCTATTTATTAGTTAGTTTTATATTTAACTAATTGTTCTCTGTTCTTAATAACTGATTAAGCAACGACAGAGATAGCGAAGGAAACTAAGACGTAGTTGTGACCTTTAGTTGTGAGTTCAACCTTAACGCCAGTAATTCCTGTGCCTTCTAAAGTAACTGATTTAACTGTGGCAGCAGCGGCAACTGCATCAGCAGTTGTAGCATTAGCTTTATCAGGTGTATATGTTGCGGAAGCACCTTGAATAGCTTTACCGTCATCATCTAAGCCATAAACTGTCACTGTGGAATCTTTGGACGTACCATTACAAATACCTTTCACATCGACTTTAATTTTGCTTTGAGCAGCGATTAAAGCAACAGCTTGGGCATAAGCACCGTTGGCCTTTAAGGCATAGTATGATGTTGCGAAAGTAGCACCATCGCCTGTCCAGCCTTCTGGTAATTTACCACTAGCAACGTTTCCAGTATATGGAAGTTCTTCACGTGTGGCAGATGGAGTTTTGGTAACATTAACAGCAGTTGTAGCAGTCTTATCGCCAGCTTTGAATGTCACTGTGGCTTCACCACCAGCAACACCAGTAATATTGAAGATTGCATCACTGACACTGTTCTTAACTGTTGCAACAGCAGTATTGTTAGATGTAGCAGTAACTGGAACTGTCGCGGTCGCTGGTTGGATTGTAGCTGTGACATCAGCGTTTGTAACGCCACCTTCATCAAGATTTAAATCAACTGTGGCTTTGTCAACAGCGATAGATGTAGCAGCAACTAATGTACCGGCTGTTCTAGATAAAACTGTACAAGCGGCTTGTAATTCAGCTTTGCCTTTGTAGTTTTCGAGTTTGCCTGCGATT
>JBGUGI010000105.1:0-6815 GCA_045111495.1 Bacilli bacterium
TGTATGTGTAATCAAATGAACTAGAGAATGCTTTACTTTCATAATTGATTCTATCAATCATTTGTTCAAAAATACCGGAATTGCAGAAGATGGAATAATACTTCTTAAACATGGTAGGGAAGAAATCACATTGGCTCAACATATATAACCATGGGTTAGCGGTTGTCATACCATTGGCGTACTCACTATTATTTAAGAAGTTATCGTTTGTCTTAACGATATTGCCACTTGTCTTATTGCCTTCACCTAAGTCAAAGTCCCATGGAGCGGACATGGTTAGACGTCTAACTTTGCTTTGATTAGAAAAATCGACATACATGTAGAAACTACCCCAACCGACATCGAAGTTTTTCATAAACTCTTGTAAGAGATACATTCTAAAGAATGAATCTAAATCAAAAGTGGCATTTAATGTTTCAAATTGAGTGGTGTAAGGAGAATCTTTTAAGACACCAGCTTCATCAATCATTTGATGCTTTTCACCTTTTAAGACACCTTTGAATACTTTTAAGGCATTGTTCATATAATCTCTAATAAATGGCACTTGTTCATCGCCATAGGTGTCGGTTTTAACTGCATAGCCTTTATCTTGGATAGTGACACCATTGATGGAGTCGCCGCCTTGGCCACCCCAGCCTCCCCAGCCACCCCAGCCACCGGTTGAACCAGTGCCAGTGGTGAAGCATGGATCGCCTTCTAGTTCACCAATATGTGTTTGAGAATCAACGTGACCTTGCTGACTGACAAGACCATCAATTTCCACTAAATAACCAACTTTAGGGCTTGTCACACCTTCATCAGGCTCATTGACAGGAATACGACCTTTTTTGGCTTGTTGTTGTTCCGCGAGTAGATAGACACCTCTATTCTCTCCATTCATATACACATTAACGTGTTTAAAATCTGAAGAATAATAGCCTGAGTAGTTAAATAAATCATTACCCATTGAGAAAGATGATTCGTTTCTAAACATGGATTGGTCAAAATAATCCGCTAATAAGACCCAACTCTTTTCTTTTAAACCATCGTTAAGGCCTAAGAAGTTAGTCTTACCATTTAATTTAATTCTCCAAGCTCTCTTTGTGACATCTCTTTGATTAGTGGAGTTGCCTCTCACTTTAATTGTGCCTAATACGTCAGTTTTAATGTATTTACTTTCACAGTTATCAATAGAGACTTTCATATCCTCGTATTCACGAGTTTGCCAGTCTGGATCATCTCCGTCATTAGTCACAATCTTAATGTTTGGTAAACCAATATTTTCTACGATATTAATTTTGGCTTTCTTTTCTAAGATGACATTATTAGAGGCATCCACGAACTTCGCGGTCGCTTCTTGATTACCAATTTCTTTACGCACATTGTTTTCGTATTTAACGGATATACCATATGGCAAAAGACCTTCAATTTGAACCTTATGGTCTTGGCCATCATACATAAAAGACATATCGTCAAAGACGAATTCATCCATCTTATAATAATCCCCATCAAAGTCCGCGCCACAGTTATCACAGTGGTAGTGTTTTGTGCCTTTCTCTAAAAGAGTGGCTTCTTTTTTAATAGTCTCCACTAATTGGTGGTTATCACATTCATGAGGGTTATAGTTAACCGATGTCAAAGGTGCTTGGCTAGTTGAGGAAGTGACTTCAGAATTATTTGAACTACTAGGCACACTTGTATTGCTATCAGGTTGATTTGATTTAGATTCACTTACGCCATGATTACAACTCGCTAGTAAAGCGGTCATGGCTAAAAGCAAAACGATTTTCTTAGCAGGTAGTCTCATAAAACTTCTCCTCCATAAATATATTTCCGCTCTTAATTTATTATTAAAACCTTAAATAAAACATAAGCAAGTATTTAATGGCTGAAGTCATAAAAAAACAGCTCCGCTTTCACGGAACTGTACTCTACCATTTGGTAGCTGGAGGCGGATTCGAACCGTCGACCGACCGGGTATGAACCGATTGCTCTAGCCAGCTGAGCTATCCAGCCATTTCACTTACTTAGTAAGCGAGTTTTAATTATATAGAAAACGTTTTGACTTCGCAATAAAAAGAATTAAAAAAATTAATAATGTTGTTGAGGAATGATTTGTTTTACGCGTACAATAATTACACAACACAAAAAACCAACCGTTTATTTTAAAAAATAAGAAAAGTACATTGAAGAGAGAATAAATATGCCAAATTGTCGTAACTGTGGGGCTCGCTTAAGCAAATTTGATACAGATCTCTGCCCCGTCTGTGGAATCAAAAATCCTTTAGAAGGAATTAGTAGTGAAACCGTTGAAATCACTTCCCAAATCGATTTAAGCGATATGAAGGAAGGTCAACGCGTGGTGAGACGTAGAAAGACTCTCACACTTTTGTTCTACACTCTTGGTTTCACAGGAGCGCCATTCTTTTATATTAAAAAAGCCGTTCTCGGCTTAATTTGGTTATTATGTAATTTAGTGGTCATCGGTGGTTTGTTCGCTTTATTCTATGTAGCGTTTAAAGCCCATATTGCTGTGGCCATTGTCGTACCAATTCTTATTGCTTATGTCGTTAATATCGTTATCGGTGTTATTTATAATTTCTTACCAAACATCAAAGATGGTGAAGGAGAATTTATTGTCTAATGCAACGTTATTTTGCTTCACTTATTGATAAAGAACACGTCAAATTAGAACTAGAAGATGAACATCATCTCCTTCATGTCATGCGCATGAGACAAGGCGATGAAATCGAAGTGGTCGCTAATGGAGTGCTTTACTTATGCAATATCGGTAGCACTAATCCTTTAACTATCTACGTAGTTCATGAAATCGAAACTGATGTCGAACTTAACGTTGATGTCACTTTATTATTTGCCCTCACCAAAGGTGATAGAACCGATTTAGTAGTGCAAAAAGCCACTGAATTAGGTGTCAAAAGAATCGCTTTAATTCAAAGTGAAAGAACAGTGGTGAGATACGAAGAAAAAGATATCGCTAAGAAATGTGTCCGCTATCAAAAGATTATGAAAGAAGCGAGTGAACAATCACATCGTTTAATCGTTCCAGAAATGATGGGTATCTTTAACTTAAAGAAATTACCAAAAGAAGTTTTTAGCGATCTAAATTACGTTGGTTATGAAAAAGACGCTAGTGACGTTAATGGTATGTTCGCTAACTTTGATAAGAAGAAATCAATTACCATTCTCATCGGCCCTGAAGGTGGTTTTTCTGAAGAAGAAATTAATAATCTTGTAGAACAAGGATTCATTAGAACTTCTTTAGGCAAGCGTATTTTACGCGCGGAAACCGCAGCGATGTACGCCTTAAGTGTGATAGGATATTTATTAGAGAAATGAAAAGGTTATTAAAATACATTGCTAGCAAAGCTAAAAAGAGAACAACCTTCGAACAAAGTGAAGAGTTCCAATTCTTTTTAGATAACCGTCACTATTTAACTAGACTACCAAAGTTCAGTGCTTTTTATGAACCAGGAGAAGAACCATTCAACGTCATTCGTGCGAATGTGGTTTTATATTCCTACATCAATAAGATGACCATGGAAGCGGAAATCATCAACTTAAAGAGCTACATCAGTGGCAATAGTAAAAGTAACCGCGCTAGCTTTGTGAAGTCTTATCACGAAATCATTTCTGAACAACCATATTACCAAGAAGGAAAGAATAAGATTTATATCCCATTCTTCTCTCGTTCTTTAAACCAAATATACTTTGATGAACCAGAGAAAATCTTAACCTCTCCTTACGCTGATTTAAAAGATAAATTCCAAGATACAGTTGTCGATCCATTTGATACATATGGTAGTGAGCTATATAACTCTCATTTTTCTAGATTAGTTAAAGTCTTAAATGTTGATAAAGAAACAGCCTTCTTCCATTACGACACTAATACAATATATTTTGTTAATGAACAAGGTAGACTTGATGGCACAGTCGTGCTTTTTGATAAATACTTACGTCATCCAAACTATTCCCATATGTTAGAAAGAATTAAGCCAGTCGTGGAAGCTTATTTCAATTTCGACCGTGAAGGATTTATTAAGGCATTATACGATAATGGCTTTATTTCTTTACGCTTAGTGCGCTTAATTCAATTCCATGATTGGGCAAAACTATGAAAACATTTACCACTTACAATCTCGGCTGCAAAGTTAACGCTTATGAATTAAGCGCTATTTCATCTTTGCTTTTAAAAGAAGGATTTGTGGAAGATAACACTAATCCAGATGTCGTTATTATTAACACTTGTTCAGTGACCGCAACCGCGGATCAAAAGAGTAGACAACACATCCGTAAAATGCAAAAACTTTTCCCTAATGCGGTCATCGCAGTGATGGGATGCTATGCCCAAGGAAACTATAAATTCATCGAAGAAGAAATTAAACCTACAATTCTTTTAGGTACTTCTCATAGAAGAGATGTGATTTACCTTGTTAAAAAAGCATTAATTAATAAAGAAAACTACACAGTTATCGAAGAGAATACTCGTAACTTTGAATATGAAGAATTAGGTATCACTTCCTATACTGAAAACGTCAGAGCGTTCCTCAAGATTCAAGATGGCTGTAATAACTTTTGCACATACTGCATCGTTCCATTTAGACGTGGTAAAATGCGCTCCCGCAAAAAAGAGAATGTCATTAACGAAGCTAAATATCTTGTCGAACACGGTTATCAAGAAATCGTGCTTTCTGGCATTCATGTTGGAGGATATGGTCAAGATTTAGAAAACTGTTCTTTCTCTTCACTAGTGGAAGAATTATCTAATATCGAAGGATTAAAGAGTTTAAGAATATCTTCTATTGAAGAAAGTGAAATAGATGATAAATTAATCGAACTCATTCAAAAGAAAGATAATCTCGCTAAGCATTTACACATCCCCCTCCAAAGTGGTTCTAACCATGTCTTAAAGATGATGGGACGTAAATACACACGCGAACAATTTATCGCTCGTATTAAGCAAATCAAGAAACTAATTCCTGATGTGATGATCTCTGGTGACGTCATTGTGGGTTTCCCTCAAGAAAGCGAACAAGACTTTATGGATAGTTATTCACTATGTGAAGAATGCTTCGATATGCTTCATGTCTTCCCTTATAGTATGCGCCCAGGCACTGCCGCGGCGAGGATGGATGGACAAATCTCTCCAGAAGTGAAAAAAGAAAGAAGCAAGAAACTCTTAGAGTTAAGCGATAGACTATACCAAAAGTACGCAAATAGATTTATTGGTCAAGATGTCACCGTTTTAATCGAAAAATATGATGAAAAACAACAAGCATTTATTGGTCATACATCTAATTATTTAGAGGTGAAGATTCTAGGAGAATCTAGGGTTGGAGAGTACAAGACTATTAAGTTACAAAAAAGTATGATACAATCTTAATAAATTACGATTATTTAGAAGATGTCTAAAAATGCATTGACTAAATAGGTACTTATTAATATAATAATTCACGTTGCTTAAGGAGGAAGACAAACATGGCCGTCCCACAAAGAAGAATTAGCAAAACAAGAAAAAGATTAAGAAGAACACATTTTAAATTAAACGTTACAGGTTTAGTGACATGCCCACACTGTGGTGCCATGATCAAAGCTCACCACGTTTGTCCAAAGTGTGGTTACTATGCTGGTAAAGCCGTTATCTTAGATGGCAAACTCGTTAAAGAAGAAAAACCAGCCGCACCTGCTAAGAAAGCTCCAGCCAAAAAGGCTCCAGTTAAAAAAGCCGCTAAAAAAGAAGAAAAGTAATTTTCTAAAATAATCTTTTATTGATAAAAGGCGAGGAAACTCGTCTTTTTTATTGTTTCTATATTTGTTATAATAAAATGCTTACAAAGGAGCAAATAAGATGAATTACAATAAACTCATTGATCATACTTTACTTAAGCAAGATGCTTCACCAGAACAAATCGTTAAACTTTGTGAAGAAGCTAAACAATTTGGTTTTATGTCAGTCTGTGTTAATCCTGCTTACGTCCCATTAGCCGCGGAATGTTTAAAAGGTAGTGACGTTAAAGTCTGCACCGTCATTGGCTTCCCTTTAGGCATGAACTTAACAAAGACTAAAGTTGAAGAAGCCGTTTTAACCGTTAAAGAAGGCGCTCAAGAAGTTGATATGGTTATCAACGTTGGCATGCTTAAAGCCGGTCACGATGACTATGTGAGAGAAGAAATCAGAGAAATCAAACAAGCCGTTGGTCATAACATTATCTTAAAAGTTATTATCGAAACATGTTTATTAAATAACGATGAAATTGTTCGTGCATGTAAAGCTGCGAAAGAAGCAGGCGCTGATTTCGTTAAGACAAGCACAGGTTTCTCCACAGGTGGTGCGACTGTCGAAGCAGTTAAACTCATGAGAGAAACAGTTGGTCCAGAAATGGGTGTTAAAGCCAGTGGTGGTGTTCGCACTCACGAAGACTTAATTGCGATGGTTGAAGCAGGCGCTAACCGCATCGGCACATCCAGTGGTGCGAAAATTATTTAATAATAATACTTGCAATAGTTAGACTACTTTGCAATAATAGACACGTTGCGAAAAGCTTCAAGGAGGTGAATAGACATGCCAAAGACTTCAGTTCGTGAAAACGAAACATTAGATGATGCTCTTCGTAGATTCAAAAGACAAGTTAATAAAGCTGGCACTATCCAAGAAGCCCGTAAGAGAGAATTTTTCTTAAAGAAATCTCTTAAGAGAAAAGTGAAAAGCGAAAACGCTCGTCGTAAAAATCGCAAGTAATTAATTGCCTGGACTAAACTCCGGGCGAGATCGCGGAGTAGAGCAGTGGTAGCTCGTCAGGCCCATAACCTGGAGGTCG
>JBGUGI010000106.1:0-3942 GCA_045111495.1 Bacilli bacterium
CCATTGCTTCTGGTAGTGTCACAATTACCGCTTCTAAAGAAGGCTACCAAGACGGTAAAATCACCATCACAGTTAAAAAGCCAGCCGCTTTAGCTAACTTAAAGATGGAAGAAGCTGATCACTTCGCCGCTGATGGTTGGTGGGGTACAGCCGCTGAAGGCGCTACACCAATCTATGCTAGATCAAGTGGTAATGCTTCTGATGCACAATGCATCGCCCACATGGATAATGGCGATAAAGAAACATTAACATTCACATCCGACAAAGCTATCAAAGCAGAAATCGCTGTCATGATGGCTTCTAGAACAGCTGTTGAAGATTTAGGCGCAGTGATGGATGTCAAATTCAACGATGCCGCTATCAGCTTAGCCGGTAAACCATTTGAAGGTGGTTCCTCCAGTGATTTCGTCGAAGTGTCCTTAGGACAACAAGACATCAAAGTCGGTGATAACGTCTTATTATTCGAATTCAAAGCTTCTGCTCCATACATGGATGATGTCGTTCTTTATTCTAAAGAAACAGCGACAATCACCACCAAAGCTGCTCCAGCTAAAGAAACAATTACAATTACCAATACTGAACTCTCAGTCGAAGAAGGTTCAACACTTCAACTCACAGGTGCTCCAGAAGGCGCTACATACATTTCTAGCGATGAAACCAAAGCCACAGTTGACAACACAGGTAAAGTTAACGCTATTGCTAAAGGTAATGTGAATATTACAGTTACAAAAGCTGGCATGATTTCTGCAAGAGTGGCTGTCACTGTTACAGAAAAAGTCGTCTCCGGCCAATTCAACGTTGAATTTGAAGCTGGTGAACAAGCAGACGCTCAAATTACATTCAGAGATGCCAATGGTGGCATTAGAGTCACCAACGCATTCCCACAAGGTGAAGTCTTAACAGTTCCTGTTAACGCTCCAGCCGCTGGCAAGTACACAATGGTCTTCGTGGCCAGAATTGCTTACAGTACTGAATTTGATGGTAACTTAGCCGCTGCTTTCGAAATCAAGATGAACGGTAATGCAGTTACAACAACAGTCACAATGAACGGCAATAGCTGGGCTGACTATGTTATCGCTGATGTCGATCTCAATAACGGTGCGAACACACTTACACTTAAAGCTCTCGCTGATAACAACCCTGTTAACTTCGATGCTATGAAGTTCATTCCAAAAGCCTAATTGTAGTTTTCATTAAATAAATACTTGGTCTCTCACCTAGTGAGGGACCTTTATTTTTATATCTAGAAAGCAAAATAATAAGATAAATGCTAGTAATAATTGCATATGCTCATATATAATGAAACCAGAGAAAGGATTTTGTTATAATTAACAACATTCGTTTTGAAGTGTTTTTATAACAAACAAAATTTTTATAATGAGAAAAGGAAAATTATTTTTACCACTTATTGCATTATCATTAACATTTGGTTTAGTGGCTTGTGGAAATAACGACGCTCAACCAAGTGATGCTTCAAAAAGTGGTCAACCATCCCAACCAAG
Organism: Bacilli bacterium; assembly: GCA_045111495.1. Taxonomy (GTDB): domain Bacteria; phylum Bacillota_I; class Bacilli_A; order RFN20; family CAG-826; genus RUG14515. The sequence goes on from JBGUGI010000106.1 coordinate 1,503, forward strand.
CTCCAGCGTGCCAAAGAAAGAAACAATTAAAGTTACTGCCGCTGACAACAAAACAACATTAGATCCAGAAGAAACAGTGCAATTATCCGCTAAAGTGGGCGATGCCGCTGTTGAAGGCGTGACATGGGAATCTTCTGACGCCACAATTGCTTCAGTTAATAATGGTTTAGTCACTGGCCTTAAGAAAGGCGAAGTTACAATTACCGCTAAGAAAGATGGTTACAATAATGGTAGTATTACCATTAATGTTAACGGCAATAGTATTATTGTCCAAATCGAAGATGGTAAGAGTGAAGGTGATGTCGTCACATTCAAAGACTCCCATAACGTTGAAACAAACATGGTTGATGCCTGGCCAAGTGGTGCAACATTAACATTAGAATTCAACGCTAAAAAAGCTGGCAACTATGAACTCCACGTTTTCTGTAGAGCACACGGTGGTTATCAATCCACAAATACCGATGTCTTTGCTGAGACAATGGAAATCAAAATCAATGATGCTGCCGTAACAATTTCTGGTCAAGCCGAAGGTGGTACATTCACTGATTATAAGATGGCGGATGTTGCTCTTGTTGCTGGTAAAAACACCATGACAGTGAAAAACATTGCTGCCGATGGAGCGGATGGTACAACCTCAATTTCCACAATCGACTTATTCGAATTTGTGCCAAAAGCCTAATTAAAAATTAATTAGTAAATGCTTAGCCTCTCAATAATGAGGGGCTTTTCTTATTGCATTTATTCTTTCTTATTCGTAGAATAAAAGTGATAAGAGAATATAATATGGCTAATCAAATACATGATGTTTTAATTATAGGTGCAGGTGTCACCGGTACTTTAATCGCTAGGGAGTTATCAAAATACCAATTAGACATCGTTATTTTAGATAAGAGTAACGATGCAGGTAACGCTACTAGTAGTGCAAATTCCGCTATTATCCATTCTGGCTATGATCCAGAACCAGGAACTTTAAAAGCAAAATTCAACGTTTTAGGTAATGCTCTATTTCCAAAGTTAGTGGAAGAACTTGATGTTCCATTCATTAAATGTGGTTCTTTAACCATCGCTATTGAAGAAGAACAATTAGAGACATTAAAAATGCTTGCTGAACGTTCTAAAACCAATGGTGTAGAAGTAAAACTTCTAAATAAAGAAGAAACCTTAAAAATGGAACCAAATCTTAATCCTGAAGTAAAGGGCGCTTTATACGCTCCAACAGCAGGAGTAATTGACCCATTTAACTTAGTGGTTCACGCTATGGAAAACGCGATTGATAATGGTGTTTCGTTCTTAAGAAACCACGAAGTTATTAATATTAATAAGAATAAGGATTTATATATAGTAAAGACTAATAAGGGCGAATTGATGGCTAAAATCGTCATTAATGCCGCTGGTATTAAAGCGGATAAGATTGCCGCTATGGTGGAAGCGATTGATTGGGAAATCACCCCAAGAAAAGGCGAATACTATCTTTTAGATCATTACGCTCCTGGACTAGTCAATTCCACAATCTTCCCATTACCAAGTAAAAAAGGTAAAGGTGTTTTAGTGTCCATTACCTCTTCAGGTAACTATATCGTTGGTCGATCAAGTGAACTCGCGGAGCCTGATGATGTTTCAACAGATTCATTAACATTAGGGAATGTTAAGAAAGCCGCTACATTAATGGTGCCTTCTATTCCTTTTAAAGAAACAATTAGAGTGTTCGCTGGTGAAAGAGCGACATGTACACGTCATGATTTCATCATTGAATATGCGAAGAGTGATAATCATTTCATTAATGTTGCCGGTATTGAATCCCCAGGCTTAGCCTCGTCTCCTGCTATCGCGGAATATGTGGTTGATGAACTTGTTAAGCCATTAATGGAATTAAAGAAAAATGAAAAGTTCAATCCATGCGTGAAAAAGTATCATCGCATGTTCTATTTAAGCGAAGAAGAAAAATTAGAAACTATTAAAAACGATCCTGACTATGGTGTCATGGTTTGTAACTGTGAACATATTTCTCTAGGAGAAATAAAAGACGCTTTATCTAGAAGTTGTCCGCCAGTTTCTATCAAAGGCGTTAAAAGAAGAACAAGAGCGGGCTTTGGCAAATGCCAAGGTGGTTTCTGTCAACCAAAAGTCTTAATGCTATTGGCGGAACATTATGGAGTTTCACCAACAAAAATCCCATTAAATGATGAAGGAAGCTACATCATTGATCATGAAATCAAGGAGGCTAAATAATATGAGACAAATTGATTTAGTGATTATTGGTAGTGGCGCTGCTGGTATGGCTGCGGCTATTGAAGCCAAGAAAAATGGTATTGATGATTTACTCATCTTAGAAAAAGATGAACGCTTAGGTGGTATTTTAAATCAATGCATCCAAAATGGTTTTGGTTTAACAGAATTTAAAGAAGAACTTACTGGTCCAGAATATTTGCAAAGATTCGTT
>JBGUGI010000107.1:0-3117 GCA_045111495.1 Bacilli bacterium
AATCACAAAACCAAGCACCGCACCAACCACTAATGAGATGGTGATTTCAAGTAATGGTTTCACAATAATGGCATAAACAGAAACAGAACCACCCGCTAAAGCAGTAGCAATTTGGAATAAAATAGCAAAAAGAATTAAAGCGGCAGCATCGTCTAATGCCACAACTGGTAATAAAGTATCCACTAATGGACCATGTGCTCTATATTGCTTAATAACCATTAAGGTCGCTGCAGGAGCAGTCGCACTAGCGATTGCAGACAATGTTAATGCTAATTCTAAGGAAACGTATTGAGGGAAAATAAAGTGTGCCACTAATAAAGCGGCCACCACTAATAAAGAAGCACCTAAAGCTTCTAAAATAGTAATTACTAAGACTCTTTTGCCTAAAGCCTTAATTGTGCTGAATTTAAATGATGTACCAATGGAAAAGGCAATGAAGCCTAAGGCCACCGATGAAACCCAACCTAATGTATCAACGAATTTATAAACAGGGGCACCTTTGATGCCATCAAATGAGAAATTATTAAAGAATAAACCAAATAAAAATGGTCCCATGATGATACCGGTCAAAATATAACCAGTCACATTTGGTAATTTGATAAGACGCATTAAACGCGTCGATAAGAGGGCCACTAACAAAAGAGCAGCCACGTAAGCACTAATTAAATAGATATCCATTTCTAAATAGAGCCTTCAAAGTCGTCGATTGCTCTAGAATACATAAAGCCTTTAATTTCTGTGAAATTCTTGGTTGTTTCGCGAATGACCTTTTTTAAATCTTCTAAGCGATCATTCTCCACAATAAAGACACCTAAGATACTTTCGAAAACATCTCTTTGTTCGACGTGTCTAAGACTTATGAATGTATGTTCGCCTGGATAATAATCAACAGCGTGTCTTAAAGATTCACTGGTCATAACTGTCGCGTTATAACCCGCTCTTTTAATTGCTTCTAATGCACCATAGGCGCGTTCGGTAGTTTTTAACACAAGTGTTAATTCAACTTTCATACTATTTTCCTCGTATTGTATTATAGTTTCATTTTATTTTTTGTTAAGTATATTTTAATATACAAACCAATTCTTTGTGATAAAATACCCGTTGGAAAAGAGGGTTTTAATTAAATGGAAACAATGAAATCTGTCCCAATTACATTAATAACTGGATATCTCGGAAGTGGTAAAACCACTTTAATTAATCACATTTTAAGAAACGCTAAAGGTAATAAAATGGCCGTTATCGTTAATGATATCGGTGAAGTTAATATCGATGCTGATTTAATTGAAAATGACGGTGTTGTCTCTGGTAAGGATGACAACTTAGTGGCATTATCAAATGGTTGTATTTGTTGCACTCTTAAAAAAGACTTAATCAACCAACTCGCTGATTTAGTTAAAACGCAAAGATTTGATCACATCCTTATCGAAGCTTCTGGTATTTGTGAACCTGTCCCAATCGCTCAAACAATTACTTATATGGAACAGGAATTTGAAAAACAACACTTACCAAGATTCTATTACTTAGACGCGATTATTTCTGTCACTGATGCCTTAAGACTTAGAGATGAGTTTGGCTGTGGCGAAACATTAAAAGAAGCGACACGTGGTGAAGAAAACTTAGAAAACTTAGTCATTCAACAAATTGAATTCTGCGATATCGTTTTACTCAATAAAACTTCATTAGTTAGTAAAGAAGAATTAAGAAGAGTGAAAATGGCGATTAAAGCTTTGCAACCAAGCGCTAAAATTATTGAATCTGATTTCTGTAAAGTTGATATTAATGAATTAATCGACACTGACTTATTCGATTTTGAAAAGGCTAGTACCTCTGCAGCGTGGATTAGAGAATTTGAAGACTGGTCCACTGACGTCGAACATCATGATGAAGATGATGACGACGAAGAGGAAGAACACCATCACTGCTGTTGCGAAGGTGAAGATGAGGAATGCTGTGAAGAGGAAGAACACCATCACCATCATCACGATGAAGAAGAAGGTCATGAACATCACCATCACCATCACCATCATCACCACCACGGTGTAGAAAACGAAGAAGAAGGCACTGCCTTAGAATACGATATCAATACATTTGTTTATTATCGTAGAAGAGGCTTCGATAGTGAGAAGTTTGAAAACTGGGCTAAAAATGAAGCTGGTAAACATCACATTATCAGAGCGAAAGGCGTTTGCTACTTCAATAACGAAAAAGAAAATATTTATATTTATGAATCCGCAGGCCAACAAATTACCATTACCTTATCTAGAAAGTGGTATTCTGCGACATTAACCAAGAAACAAATAGAGTTCTTAAAACAAAACGATGAAGGATACGCCCATGACTGGGATGACGAGTATCAAGATAGATTGATCAAGTTAGTCTTCATTGGTCAAAATCTTAATGAAAAAGCCATCAGAAAGGAATTGGACGAAATTTAATGGAAAGACTTAAACAATTATTTAACGTTAAAACTATTGCCCTTAACGGCATTATTGCGGGCTTATACGCCGCAGTCACTATTGCATGTGGTCCTTTGTCCTATGAATTCATGCAATTCAGATTTTCTGAACTATTAAACTTATTAGTGTTCTTTAATCCAGCATTTACTGTGGGTTTAACATTAGGTTGTTTAATTGCTAACTTATTCTCTTCTGTTGGACCAATCGATATCGTCTTTGGTACATTAACTACCTTAGTAGCGTGCTTAGTAATGGTTGGTTATAGCAAAGTTATTAAAAACTTATTCACCACTGGCTTAATCCCATGCTTACTAAATGCGATTGTTGTACCATTCACAATTGTGGTCTCCACGATGGGCACTAATGATGCAATCCCATTAACATTTGCTAACTACTTCATGATGTTTGGTTGGGTCTTCTTAGGGGAATTCGTTTGTATTAACTTAATCGGTTATCCAATCTTCTTAGTACTTTCTAAAAAGTACAAAGGATTCTATAAAAGCATTCTCGCCACTAGAAATATGGATTATAAGTGGTAAAAGTACATTACGTTTATTAAAAACAGAGGGGTTACATGAAGTGAACCCATTATGTTGGACTGAAATGTTTCAACAATCATATCACTTCTAAACAGACTGTTGAAGGGACTGAATCCGATATT
>JBGUGI010000108.1:0-5119 GCA_045111495.1 Bacilli bacterium
GCCTTAACCAGTGCCTTCGAAACAAAATTATTAGAAGCTCTAGCTACATTAAAGGAAGCTCCACACCCAACAACATGGCAAGAAGAAGATCCAGCTATTTTTGATAATTTAACTACTTTGCTTGGTGATTACGCCAATCAAATTCCATATGTTTATGACGTTGCATACTCAGGCAATTACACTTCTAGTGTTTATAGTGCAACAACAGTTTATATCAAGGTTCCAGTTGGAACACCTTATTCTGATACTTACAAAGCAGCGTTCCTTGACGCTTGTGTGGAAAATGGTTTTACAAAGGAATCTGCGAAAAAAGCCACAAAATCAATGGGTGAAAAATCCATTATTGTTCAATTCATTAGTGCAACATTGGCTGTTCAATACAAATAATTATGAAAAAACACTTATCACTTCTCTTCGCTTTATTAATCTCTGCTTGTTCAGGATCTGCTACTAGTGCAACTTCTAGTGTTTCATCTGAACCAGTGATTTCATCAAGCGAAGAATCAACTACTTCGATAGCGGACTCAACCTCCACATCATCTACCAGCGTGATAAGTTCAACCAGTTCAATTTCATCATCTAGTAGCAGCTCAAGTTCTAGTTCATCTAGCATAGCTTCTACTTCAAGTACATCTATTCCAAGCAGTACATCTTCTAGTAGCAGTAGCAGTTCTAGCTCATCTACTTCAAGTAGTACTTCCTCATCTACTAGTAGCTCAACAAGTTCCTCTAGTTCATCATCAAGTAGTAGTTCTCAAGGAGGGGATGAAACACTCTCCTCCCTTGAGGCTTTCAATGCTTTCCACAATGATTTAGCCCTTAAAAACTCTACATTCGTGGTAGAGGACTATATCGAAGAAAAAATGATTAGTGATGAAATCCTTTGTGAGCATTATTTAGGTCGTTTTACTGAGTACTATCACGATGAAGGTCACTTTGTTTACCTTGATCAAGGTATGTATGACTATGAAATCGTTGAAGGAAATATTGAAATTACAAACTGCAAAACTCTTAATAAAGACACAAAGATTACAGAGTTCTTCATTACTGCTTATGATTTATGCTTAGACGCTGATAAATGGAGTGTTACAAACGAAGACTTTGTCTTCACTTCAAAAAGTGCAGCATTAGGAGAAACTATCACTGTTTTAGCGGGTCAAGGTATTTATACTGAAGTCGCTAAGTCATATTCAAACACTTTAACAGTGGCCCCTGATGGTAAAAGCGCAACATTTACTTCTTATCTCGTCACAGACGGCTATGGAAGTTATACTTCTACCTTACTTGTTAAGGATTTAGGTACAACGACAGATTCATTTGTGGAGCAGTACTTAGCAAATGCTCAGCCTTTAGTCAGCACCAATGATTTCCCCAAAGATGTGAAAGATGCTTTGCACGCTATGTTTGGCGCTGATATACCTGCCCCAAATGGTGCAAGCTACGCTCATGAAACAGAAATCATGACACTAGAAGGTCAACCTGTTGATATCACTTATCAAGATTACTTAATTGGTGACCAAGTTGCTTCTTATCGTGAAGCCCTAGAACAATATGGCTTTACCTTATCAGATTTAACTGATGAAAAAGGTGACTTAAAAGAGTTAGGTTATGTGAACTGGTACTATGAAATCACCGTTGATTCCAAATCTTATCTTGTTCAATTCTTCTTTTATCCGAAGTTATACCTTGGTGAGTATGAACAAGGAATGTTCCCGAATGGGATTTTCACAATCAGGTTTAGAACCTATCAACAATAAAAATAATCAAAAACAAAAAAGCCCGCAGCGATGTGGGTTTTCTTTTATTTTTGATAGAAAAACGCTCATTTACGATACAAAAATGTGTAGGTGTAACACGCGAAATACGTTATACTGAAAGAGCAGATGAAAACGTTATCAAAGATTTGGAATGGTTTTTTAGATATTTTTGGTATCCGCAAAAATAGTAAATATGTAAAGAACTATCTTAACGAAGCGAACATGAGATCCGCGATTTTCATGTCCTCCGTTATTTTTGTTCTTGAAGTTTGGCTTGTTATTAGACAAACAAATAAATATGTCGTTCCAACACTCTTGGACCCAAATAATACCTATAGCTGGTTTAGAGTGGTGTTCTCTAACACGTCGCTTTATTTCTTGATGATGTTCTTTGGTCTAGCAATGCTAGTTTATTCCGCTCAATACGTGAGTCAAAGAAAATCGCTTCGAAAGATGGTTATCTCCATTGTTGCTGCGGGATTATCTATTGCTTTGTGTTGCTTACTACCATTGGAATTTAAATATGGGTCAATCAACTTAGCGGACCCTAGTAAGGCTAAAGTCATTCGCGGCGTTTTTAGATTACTGTTCTATGTCTCTGTTTTCTTGTTTGACGTTGGCATTATTATCGCTAACGTCTATCGTTATAAAGGTGGCAGAAACGCTAATTTAGGTTCTGTTTTAATCATTTCCTTATTTGCGCTTGTTTGTTTAATGTTTGGTGTGATGGTCTCCTACGGAGATTTCATCAGTTCTAAAGTTTATACAGATGTTGATTTAAACGGTAAAACCGCCAATGTATTGATAAATGATGATAAAAACAAACAAATTATTTGTTTCTTAATGTTTACTATCTATATTGGTTGCTTATTAATTTGGAATCCATTAATCTCAATTGGTATTTTAGGAACATTGTTCCTTGGCTTCTATTTTGCTATTAACCATGTTGCTGGTTTAGGTGGCAGAGTGGTGCCAGAAGGTGACAAGATTAACTACATCACATTCTTCATCTCCTTAACCATGGTCTGTATTTCCATCTTTAATCAACGTATCAGTGAAGCTAAAAAAGATGAAGAACTCGAAGAGTTAGCCACAAAAGATAAGATTTCTGGCTTATTATCGTTTGAATATTTCTGCATTCTAGGCAGAGAAAAAATGCACCAAGGTGACTTAGGTCAAGGTGGTGGTGCTTATCTCTTCTTAAACCTCACAGGTTTCAAGATTTATAATGACCAAAAAGGTTTTGAAAGAGGCAACCTTTTCTTGAAAGAAACAGGTCAAATAATTACTGAAGTATTCCCAGACTCCTTAATCACTCGTCAATCTGACGACCACTTTGTGGTATTCACTAAAAATGAAGATTTAGAAGAAAAGATTAAACGCATTAATGAAATGCTCGAAGCTAGGGACCCAGATGTTCGTATTGGCATGAAAGCGGGTATTTACATCACCACAAACCCAGATGAACGTGTCCGTATCTGTGTGGAAAGAGCTAGATATGCCTATGGTAATTTAAAGCAACTCGTTGGTAATCATATTTTTGATTACTACGATGAAGAAATGCATGACGATTATTTAATGGCCCAATACATTGTTACTCATATTGATGAAGCCATTAAAAATGGCTACTTAAAAGCCTACTATCAACCAGTAGTGTGGTCTAAAGGTAGAACATTATGTGGCGTTGAAGCCTTAGCGAGATGGATTGATCCAAAATATGGATTCCTCTCTCCAGGTAAGTTTGTTCCTGTTTTAGAAAGCTCACAACTTATTTATAAGTTAGATAAAGAAATCTTAAGACTTGTCTGTCAAGACATCCGATTGAACCTTGATAAGGGTTTAACAGTCTTACCAGTTTCCATTAACTTCTCGAGAGCGGACTTTGGTGTAATTGATATTGTGCAAGTCGTTGATGAAACAGTCAAACAATATGACATCCCTCATGATTTACTCCATATTGAAATCACTGAAAGTGCTTTAACTGATGAGGAAGATATCTTAAAGAACACAATTAATCGTCTCCATGAAAAAGGCTTTGCCACATGGCTTGATGACTTTGGCAGTGGTTATTCTTCTTTCAATGTATTAAAAGATTATGAATTCGATGTCTTAAAACTCGATATGAAATTCTTAATGGGCTTTAATGGCAATGAAAAAGCTAAGTCCTTAATTAGATCAGTCATCGCTATGGCGGATCAAATTGGTATGAAGACATTATGTGAAGGTGTAGAAACCGCTGAACAAGCCGCTTTCTTAGAAGAAGCTAGCTGTGGTAGACTCCAAGGTTACTTATACGGTAAACCTCTCACATATGATGAACTGATGGGTCGTATCGCAAACGGAGAATATAATCTCGCTAAAGAGTTAATTAAATAGGGGACAAGCAGTTCCCTTTTTAAGAACGCAAAATTCTTGTTGTTTTATTTTATAAAATAGTTTAAAGTAAACCCCTGCGATAAATACAAAATCAGTCGCAAAAATAATAGTTTCTATAAAGCTTTATTTATATTAAAATAAAACTAGATAAAGTTTTTATGAAATTGCCATAGCCATTGGTTTTAGCAACCAATTTTCTGTGGTCTTACAAGGGAGATAGTAATATGCAACAAGTAAGTATTAGAAACAAATGGATCTCTTTAAGAGGTGGTTCAAGAGTTAAAGACATGGAAGAAAGAGATGTTCTTTATGTCAAAGGCAAATTTTGGACATTCACAAGAAAGAAATTTGTCCAAGATATGGAAGGTAATCTCTTATACACCGTTAGAAACAAATTCTGGACATTCTTCGTTCATAAAGCCATGGTCTATGATAAAGATGGAAACATGGTAGCGAAGATTAGAAGAAAATTCTGGTCTTTCCATGATCGTTACTTCGTTGAATCATCATTAGGTGATTTAGAAATCTGTGGTAATATCTTAGGTTTCAATTATCAAATTAAATTAAACGGTAAAGAAATTGGTCACGTTTCTAGAAAAATCTCATTAAGAGATTCATTCGTCTTAACCCTTGATGATGATCAAGATTTAGCGTTCTTTGTTGCTTTCGTTATCGCAATTGATAACATTACAGACCAAAGAAGCGCTGAAGCCTCCTCAGCAAGCTAATTATGGCAAGAGTAAGAAGATATTGTGGAAACTATGTATTAGAATTTGACTGTAACCAGATTCGTGAATACTGTGGTCGTACACTTTATTCAATTGAAAACGGTAAACTCCGTGAATGGTGCGGTAATTATCTTTATGAATTTAATGGGGATATTGTCCGCCGCTACTGCGGTAACAATCTCTTACAATTCGATGGAAACAAAATAAGACGATATTGCGGCAATTATATTGCACAAATCGAAGGCAACAAGATTAGGG
>JBGUGI010000109.1:0-2070 GCA_045111495.1 Bacilli bacterium
CTCCTTTTTAGGGGAAGATAATTACATAGATTAGTTTTTTAAGTGAAACACTCCCCGCTTTTAATATAAGCAAGAAAGGAATAGCTATGAAAAAGTCTCTTCTTTTATTTTCCATGATTGCCGCTTTATGTGTCAGTGGTTGTTCTCATGTGGAGCAATCAACCAAGGATCAAGAAGGCAGTAATCCTGGTTTTACTTCCAATGAATCGTCTGATTCAGAACCAACAACTGAATCTTCTAATAATCCTGCTTCTTCTAGTGAAGAGCCAGCCGCTCCTAAAGAAGAAGTGAAAAATGATAACTTTACTCTTCTTAAACCAAACAACCTTTCTTCAATGAGTAATAACTGTAAACGATATGTTGATGACATGCGTACTCAACAAAGAAAACTCATTCAAGAAAAAGGTACACAAGCGGATTATTATTTAAACGATTTATATGGCACTAATGGTGTTGACCTCACCAAAGGTGTATTACCAAGCACACGTGATTATCAAGATAACACCGGTGGTTATCGTGATGGCACCACAGAGAACAACTATTTAGATCCTATCGGTGCGGATTACACCAAAGGTGAAAAGAGCGATGAATCTAAAGGCATTGAAATCGAATTCACGCCTGCTGATGCTTTAAAGAACAAACAATACACGATTACTTATAGTCAAAAGGAAGATTTCTCTGATGCGAAATCGTTTAATTCTAGCGACACTAAAGTGTATCTCAAAAACCTTTTAGTCAATCAAAAGTACTATGTGAAAGTTTCCGCGGATGGTAAAGATTCACAAACCATTAACTTTACCACTGGTGATTATCCACGTTGGATTGACGCTCGACCAATGTTTAATGTCCGTGATATGGGTGGTTATATGACTTCAACAGGACAAAGAATTAAACAAGGTTTAATCTATAGAGGTGGCGAAATCAATAAGAAAACTGGTTGGTATGGTACACAACGCTATACTGACGATACAGGCAAAACCGATGCTAGAGATGGTCATATCGTTTCTGAGACAACTGAATCCAAGAGAGCGTTTAGAGAAGATATGGGCATGGTCAATGGTTTAGAAATTGACTTAAGAAGCAGCGGTGAGACTAACGGTTATCCTGCTAAAGCAAATTATTGTAACTTCGCAGAAAACAATGATATCTCTTATAAGATGCTCTCTATTAGTAGCTACCATAAGGGCATGCAAAATAACACCACACAAATTAAGCAACTATTTGAAGCTTTTGCTCAAGCAGATCAACATCCAGTTTATTATCACTGTTATGGTGGCGCCGATAGAACTGGTGTTGTGGGCTTTATGCTCGGTGCAGTTCTTGGTATGTCTTATACAGACTTAGTTATCGACTTCGAATTAACAAGTTATAGTTCTAATCCATCCAGAAATTATCGTAGCCACTTACGTAATGGTCCATGGAATGAATGGCCAGGCATGGTGGACTACCTTAAAGGAACTTTAGGTTGGGAAAGAGATGGCGTTCCAGTCAAAACCATTAAACAAGGCATGGAAGAATATTTGCTTAATAAATGTAAAATTTCTCAAGATACAATTAACAAAATTAGAGAAATTATGCTCGAACCTGCAAAATAAATTAAGGTTTTTAAAGAAAAAATAAAAAGAGATCGGAATTATCTGGTTTCTTTCTTTTTATATAATAACGCGTACGCGCGCGTTACACAGGCACATATATACATATTTTTATAAAAAATATTAAAAAGTACTTGCACACATTATTAACATGCGTATAATAGTAAAAGCGCGCCCCAAAAGGGAACGCTGAATATCACTGAAAAAAATGGTGAAAAAAAATTAAAAAAAGCCATTGACATTAATAAATGTTAAGTGATATTATATCAAAGCACGTGTCGGGGAGACCCAATGAGATTATTACTAAAGTAATAACGTGCAACTGATCTTTGAAAACTAAACAGATGTACAAACATCACAACGTCAATTTGTTTAATAAACAAAAATACAAAACCAGATAATTATTTTGAACTAGAATAAAACTTTGAGAGTTTGATCCTGGCTCAGGATGAACGCTGGCGGCGTGCCTAATACATGC
>JBGUGI010000110.1:0-6320 GCA_045111495.1 Bacilli bacterium
TAACAGCGAACTTTCACGTTCTTATATTACTAAGCTTATTGAGGAAGGCAAAATCCTCTTAAATGGTAAACAAGAAAAGCCTTCGATAAAGGTTAAGGAAAACGATGAGATTTTCATTGAAGAATTAGTGGATCAAAAAAGCGACATAAAGGAAGAAGATATCCCATTAGATGTCGTTTATGAAGACTCTGATATTCTCGTTATCAATAAGCCTCAAGGGATGGTTGTCCATCCTGCGAATGGTCATTATTCAGGCACACTCGTTAATGCCTTGATGTTCCAAGCGGATTCCCTTTCTTCTATTAACGGCGTTATCCGTCCAGGTATTGTTCACCGTATTGATAAAGATACTTCTGGCTTATTATGTGTGGCTAAAAACGATAATGCCCATCATTTCTTAGCAGAACAACTTAAAGACCACACAATGGCGAGAGAATATATGGCTTTAGTACGTGGTGTGATTAAAGAAAATAGTGGCACAGTGGAAATGCCTATTGGTAGAGATAAAAATAACCGTCAAAAAATGGCGGTCACTAAAGAAGGTAAACCCGCGATTACTCATTTCTCAGTAGTGGAAAGATTTGCTAACCACACTTTAGTGAAATGCCAATTAGTCTCAGGTCGTACCCATCAAATTCGTGTCCATATGTCCGCGATTGGCTATCCTGTAGAAGGTGACCCATTATACGCTGGTAAAAACTACGATAAATTATATAAAAACGGACAATTACTCGTCGCGTATAAGTTAAAACTTATCCATCCACAAACAAAAAAGGAAATGGTTTTTGAAATCCCACTTCCTGAGTATTTTGAAAAAGTTTTAGATAGCTTACGCTAAATCATTCATCAATTCTTTAAAATTAGCGAAGTGTAACTTGGCGATTTTTTTAAACTCTTCAAGTCCATACTTCTTGATAAACTTCTTAGAGTATTCATTTACTTTAGAAGAAGCACCAAATGGGAAAGTCATTTTATATTTCTTTTCTAAGGCGTCTTTTTCTAATAAGAAAGCATATCTAGCAATACAACTTGCTAAAGCAACACATGGATAATATGATTCACCTTTAGTTTTAAAGGTAATGTTAATAATCTTTTGTTCTTTTGGATCATTTAAATAGGCAAAGTATTTAGATTCTGCCACAAATTGATCCACAAAGATATTCTTAGTGTCAGGGAACTTCTTAAACATATTAAGCAGCGCTCTATTGTGCATCTTGGCTTTAATGCTATTTAAGTTTTCCCCTTGCTCGATTAATTCATTGTAGTGGTCGTTAGGTAAGCAAAGCTTAGAGACAAAGAATTTCTTTAATAAACCCGGTGCGATTTCTCTAATTTTTTCATCGGTGAGTTTTTTACTGTCTTTGACCCCAAAAGATTCCAATTCTTTTAAATCTCTACCACGCACAAAAGCGGCCACAACGACGACTGGAAGAAGGAAATCACCGACACCGACTTCGTCGCTACCGATTTGATTTTCCTTACAAAGCCACCCTTTAGGGGCAACAGTTACTTCTTTAACTTCCGCTTCTTCATTCCATTTTTTGGCTTCAAGTAAAGCGCTTCCACCAGAGAAAACAACTTTATGTTTGCCCTTTTTATCGCAGTAGATGGTGATGATGACACCAGAATATTCCGCTTGGAATGCAATATATTCACCGTTATTTGGTTTTTGAAATAAAGCGTAGAACGCCATTATTTCTTGTGCTTGTTCACTTGTAATAGGGAATGAAACAATCTCTTTGCTCATATTAAATATCATATCACTTTTTTAACTATGAAAAATTTATTTTTGTTATGCTAAAATAAAGCGTATGCAAAACATTTACGAAACATTTGAATTTAATAAAATTAAAGACCATCTCTTAGAATATGCGAAAACTGAACTCGCTAAAGTCTATATCGATGAACTCAAGATGTACGATAGTGCGGACGCTGTTAAAAACGCTCTTGAGGATTTAAAGGAAATTAGTTCCATCATCGTAAGATTTGGTCCTTTACCTATCCATACTTCCGCTAACGCCTTAGTGTTAATTGATTTAGCAAAGAAAACTGGTCTATTAACACCAAGAGACTTATCTCTTATTGCGGAAGATGTTTTAACGATTGGTAAAATCAGTGCGTTTCTTAAGAAACTAGATAACATGTATCCTCGCACTAATGAGATGACAAGCGGCTTTATTGATTTAAGTAATTTAGAAAAAGAAATTCACCGTGTCATCACTAATTCATTAACAGTCGCGGATAATGCTTCTCCTGATTTAAATCAAATTCGTAAATCGTTAAAGAAAGCTGAGGCTACCTTACAAAGTAAGATTGCTTCATTAGCCTTCGCATATGGTAAGTATTTAAATGACGATAACATTACCATTCGTGATGGTCACTTTGTTTTACCAGTTAAAACAGTGGATAAGAGCAGAGTCTCCGGTATCGTCTATGACGTCTCCGATAGTGGTAATACCACCTTCATTGAACCTTTAGAAATCGTTCAAATTAATAACGAAATCACCGCTTTAAAGGTGCAAGAAAACGAAGAGATTAGAAAAATCTTAAAAGCTCTAACCGCCTTAGTGCTCCTTCAGGAAGGAGAAATTATTACTAATAACAAGATTATTGCCAAACTAGACTTCTTAAGCGCTAAAGCGATGTATGGAAATGAAATAAATGGTGATATCGCTGAATGTAGTGATAAACAAGAAGTTATTTTAGAATCCGCTAGACACCCATTGATTGATCCTAAGAAAGTAGTGGCTAATTCTTATGCATTAAGTGAAGAAGAACCGATCATCATTATTTCTGGTCCTAACGCTGGTGGTAAAACTGTCTCTTTAAAAACAGTGGGTTTATTAACCCTTATGCATCAATCTGGTTTAATGGTGCCGGTCCGCCAAGCCAAGATTGGTTATTTTAAACATATATTTATCGATATTGGTGATAACCAATCATTAAGTGATAATCTATCAACCTTCTCCGCTCATATTTCCCAAATTGGTGAAATTATTCACGCAGTCGGTGGTAAAGACTTGGTCTTATTAGATGAACTTGGTACCGGTACTGACCCTAAAGAAGGTGAAGCCCTCGCCGTGGAAGTCACCAAATATTTAGAAGAGAAACACGCTTTAGCGATGATTTCCTCACACTTTGCCGCCATGAAAGAATATGCCTTCTTAAGCAAAAACATCGCTAACGCATCAATGATATTTGATGAAGAAAACCTCAAACCAACCTATCGTTTTAAACAAGGTGTACCAGGTAAAAGCTACGCTTTGGAAGTGGCATCTAGATATGGAATAGACGCTAAGATTATTGAAAAAGCCCACGCTTTCTTAAAACAAAATGAAACTAATGACACTAGTGAACTTTTAGATATTCTTCAAAAGAAAGTCGAAGAAGCAAATAAATTACAAGACGCTTTAGAAAAACAACAAGCGGATCTTGATAGAAGAGAAAAGAAACTTAATAACGATGAGGAACTCTTTGAATCTAAAAAAGAAAACATGATGAAAGACGTTAAAGAGGAAAAAGAAGAACTCATTGCTAAAGCAAAGAAAGAGATTTCCGATATCATTTCTAAAATGCATAACTCTGATATGAAAGTTCACGAAGTCATCGAACTTAAAAAAGAACTCGAAGAATTAGAGGAAAGAGAAGAGGAAGAAGTCTATAACGAAGAGATTAACGTTAATGACTATGTTTCTATTCCAAGCATGAACCTCAATGGTAAAGTCATGAGAATTAAAGGCAATAAAGCCCATATCGTCTCTGACTCTGGCTTCTCTTTTGATGTTGATAAAAACAAATTACACAAAGTGTCCAAACCAAAAGTGGGCACTAGTAAAGTGAAGAAGACTAATTATGATTTAGCCATCAACACTAAAGTGGGTATCGAACTCAATATGATTGGCATGCGTTTAGAAGAAGCTAAAAACGCATTGACCAAATATTTAGATAACTGTCGCTTAAAGCACTTATCACAAGTGAGAATCATTCATGGCTTTGGTAGTGGCGCGCTCCGCAATATGACAAGAGAATATTTAGCCACCCAAAAAGATTTAACTTATCGCCCAGGTGGAGAACACGAAGGCGGTGGAGGTTGCACAGTCGTGCTCTTTAAATAATGAAAGAAAGAATTAAGTCATGCATTAATAATTTAAAGCACCTTCCAGGCGTGTATTTGATGCATGATAAAGATGATAAAATCATCTATATTGGCAAAGCCAAAGACCTCTATAAAAGAGTGAGCCAATACTTCCTTAGACCACAAGTGGGCAAAGTCGCTAAGATGGCCTTTGAAGCGGAATATTTTGAAACGATTATTACTAATAACGAAAAAGAAGCTCTCATCCTCGAGATGAATCTCATCCAAACACATTATCCAAAGTTTAATATCCTTTTAAAGGATGGTAGCCATTATCCATATATTGCCATCCGCAAAACTGGTTATCCATATTTACAAATCAAAAGAAACACCAAAGATAAAAACTATGATTACTTTGGTCCTTTCCCAAGAAGTAGCTCAGCTTATGAAACAATCGACTTATTAAATAAGATTTTCCCTTTAAGGAAATGTAAAAATATTCCTAGTACTGCTTGTCTATATTATCACCTAGGTCAATGCTTAGCGCCTTGCATTAACGATATCCCTAAAGAAAAAGAAGATGAGATGCGTGAACAAGTCAAATCCTTTATGCGTGGTAATAACGCTGATGTCAAAAGAAATATCACTAATAAGATGCTAGAAGCTTCTGAGAAGATGGATTATGAAACTGCGAAAGACTATAAAACCGTTTTAGATGCGATTAATCACATCAATATTCAACAAAATGTTGAGACTAATGATAAAAAAGACCGCGATATTTTCGCCTTTTCCACAAGAGAGGGTTATTTATCGCTCGCTGTTCTTTTGTTCCGTAGAGGGACGCTTTTGGATAAAAAAGTCTATATTGTGGAAGAATTCGATAATAACGAAGAACAAGTGGCAGACCTTATTCTCCAGTTCTACCAAAATGTTCCATATCCTCAAGAAGTGGTTATTAATAACGAAACAGTCGTGGACTTGCTCTCAGATTTAATTGATCCAAATATTTATAGTGTTTCCAAAGGCAAGATTCATGATTTGATATTAACAGCGAAACAAAACGCTAATAACGCTTTAGATGAATATTTCCTTTCTAGCAAGCTTGATAGTGATAAACTAGCTTTGCTAGAAGAGTTAAGTCGTATCATCAACATTGAAACACCATTAAGAATTGAACTATTTGATAACTCGCATTTACAAGGTTCTTCCCCAGTCGGTGCGGCGGTAGTGTTTATTAACGGCGAACCGGCGAAAAAGTTATATCGTAAATATCACATTGAACACGACGAGGCTAGGGATGACCTCAAGAGCATGGAAGAAATTGTTTATCGTCGATACAAGCGCATGAAAGATGAGGGACAAACTCTTCCAGATTTAATCTTGGTCGATGGCGGTCTTAACCAAATCAAAGCGGCCTCTCTTGCTTTAGCAAAAGCGGAAGTTTCAATCAATCTCTTTGGCTTAGTGAAAAACAATAAACACCAAACCGCGGGATTAATGGATATTAATGGAAATATTTACGATATCGAAAATAAAAACATCTTCTTTATGCTCACTAGAATGCAAGATGAAGTCCATCGCTTTGCAATTACTTTCCATCAATCATTAAGAAATAAGAACATGAAGTCATCATTGCTCGATGATATAAAAGGTCTCGGTTCTAAAAGAAAAGAGCTTATCAATAAAGCTTATCCTGATATCAACCTCTTGAAAGAGGCCACTGTGGAAGAACTTAGTCAGCTCCTTCCTAAGGATGTCGCGGAGCTTTTATACAATAAACTCCATTAAATTCTTGCAAACACATTAACTTTTATTTAATATAGTTATCGCTGACATGCGCTTGTAGCTCAGTTGGATAGAGCAACAGCCTTCTAAGCTGTGGGTCAGGCGTTCGAGTCGCCTCAAGCGTGCCATAATCGTATACATACTTTGATACAAAGTGGAATATGCGAAAAACCGCAAAAATGCTCAGAAATGGGCATTTTTTCTTATTTATTAGTCGCTTATCAGTTGTTTTAGCTTATTTTTAGTGCTTATTTTCTGCAAAGCTTTTGGACATAAAAAGGGTGTTTCGAGAAAAAATGCAAAAAGTAATAACAAAGTTATTAATAAAATTTTTAGCACTCTCACTTAACGTGTGCTAATTTTGTGCTACAATAGAGTTATAAAAGGAGGATTAATTTATGCAAATGGAACAAATGCCTGACTATGAAAATGATAAAGATGTCCTTCAAAAATTTGGCCG
>JBGUGI010000111.1:0-3069 GCA_045111495.1 Bacilli bacterium
CTACAATAAAAGCGAATTTGGTTCTTGGGCCCTCTTATTGAATAAGTCTTTTATAGAGGCAAATTCCTCCTCACCTGATCGTGGTAATAACCGTACTTATTCCAGCCACTTTGAAACTGAATACGTTGAACCCGCTGACGCGAGATATAGTAACGTCATGGTTAAGACTAAATACACCCAAGAACAAGTCGAATTTATGTTCAAGTGTAACATTAAAGGGGCTAAATATGACTTCACAAGTGAGCGTTATAGAACCGTCAGCTTCATCGTTGAGATGATAAGCATTCTAAAGAATGTCTTCTTATGGACTGGTGTGGGTTTCGGTGTCTTCTCTGCCTTAATGATGCTTAACTTTATTACCATTTCAATCGCTAATAAAAAGAAAGATATTGGTATCTTACGTGCTATCGGTGCAAGAAAGAGTGACGTCTTCAAGATCTTCTTCTCTGAATCGTTATTTATCTCAACTGTTTGTACGTTATTATCCTTAATCTTCTCATTCATCGCTGAGTTCTTCTTAGACCGCTACTTTGTTAAAGAGATTGGTATTTCCATCTTGCAGTTCAATATCATATCGGTTGGCCTAGTTGTCCTGGTTTCATTGGTAATCGCGGTTATAGCGACAATTATTCCAGTCTTACACTCATCTAAGAAACCTCCAGTCGAATCGATTAGAGCCTTATAATATTAGGCCTCAGGGCATAGCCTTGAGGCTTTTTATTAATGGTGTTGAAATTATTCCATGGCTTCTATAAAATAGAAATAACGAAGAAAAGGAATTTTATTATGAAAAGCAAAACAATCTTTATGCTTTCTGCTGTTTTAGCCCTCTCCCTTTGCGCATGTAAGGGAAACAATAATGGTGGCAAAACCAGTGAGCAACAAAAGCAAACTCCTGATGTTAACCCAACAATGGAGCTTAAATTCGATGATCTTACCGAAGAGGATACCGCCTGTGTTCCTTCTTACGTCAAAGAATACATCGATGCAATGAAAGAACAAGAAACAAGAATTACTTATCCAGATCGTGTTGACTCTTTATTCTGTAACATGACTTGGGAACAAGCCGCTGCTCTTGGTGAAAAGGGTGATAATGCGACATATAGTACTTCTCAAAAAGGTGGTGTTGACGTTTGTGAAATGTTAAGCCGCAGCCAAAGCTATGAAAACAAACCAGTTGAACTCAAATGGGAAAAAGGCGATAAAGACTTCTCTGAAGCTAAAGTTGTCTTCTGGACAAAAGTTGATAAGAGCGATAAACGCGAAGCCGCAGTTGACGCCAGTGGTGAAAAAGCTGTTGCTAAATTAGAAAACCTCATGATTAACACCGCTTACTACTATCAAGTCGTTAACGGTGAAGAAGCTTCCCAAATGTGTGACTTTGTCACAGGTGACTATTCTAGAATGATTACCATGGGCAAGATTTCTAACGTCCGTGATATCGGTGGTCATACAACATCTTATGGTGTTACCACAAACCAAGGCTTAATCTTCCGTGGTGGTGAAATTACACCTAAAGCCTTCAACGAAGGTGGAAGCCATGGTGCTAACTGGACAGGCAAAGATGCCGAAGCCGGTCAAAAAGTCCAAGAAGAAGTTATGAAAATCGGTCTTGAATTAGACTTAAGAACTAAATCAGGTTCTAATAACTCCACCAAATCCGAATTAAACTGGGATGGTGAATGGCAACAAGAAAATAAGAACCCAAATTTACAACAAGTTACAGAACTTGGTAACACTGATGGCAAAGCTCAATACCTTAGATGCGCTATCAACTCTTACGATTCCTTCATTACTGATCAAAACAGAAAGAATGAAGCTGAAAACGCTGATAGAGACGTCGTCGGAGAAATCTTTAATTACTTCTCTAACGCTGATAAGCAACACGTTTTCTTCCACTGCTGGGGCGGTGGTGATAGAACTGGTGTTAGTGGTTTCTTACTCAACGCTATCTGTGGTGTCAGTTACACTGATTCCATCATTGACTTCGAATTAACAACCTTAACAAACAATAAGAGATGCCATATGCATAACTCTTCAAACGCTCACTTCCCAAAATTCTTAAAGATCTTCACAAGTGAATATGAATTTGAAAGAAACGGCGAAAAATTCCAATACACATTCGACGCTGAAAAGACATTAAGACAAAACGCTGATAACTTACTCGTCGCCATGGGTGTTAAACTTGAAACTCTTGAAAAGATTCGTGGTATTATGCTTCCAGGTTATGCTGAAGGCAAATTAACCGAAAACGAAAGAGTCAATAAAGGTTGGCAAGCATAGTTAGCAACTTTTAAAAAATAGGCAAGTCCACGTGGCTTGCCTTTTTCTTTGTACGTGTTACACTTATGTATATGAGCGAAAAAACTAATAAACAAGAACTTAGTGAAAAAGAAATTAAAGAACAAAAAGCGGTGGAAAGAGAAAACAAGCTTTTAAGATTTTTACTTCCAATCGTTGGGGCTATCGCCTTTCTCCTTGGTCTATTAGGCTTTATTTTAACCGTTGGACAAGGAAATGTTGGTGTGACTGTTTTCTATATCATCCTCTTTATTTTTGGCCTTGTTGGAGTCCTTTATGGAGTCTTATTAATTATCCGCAAGAAAAAACCAGATTTCTTAAAGATTAAAAAGGTCGAAAAAGAAGATACTATTCTCGACTAATTCTTTTTCTTTAATAAATAATCTTTAGTAATATCAAAGAGCATCTTCTTAACGACTGCTCTTTTTTCTTTCGATGTATTTTTCCATTCTTCTCTGATGCTGCCAAATTTAGAGACAAAGAAAGGTAATAATTCCTTCTCACCAGGAAGCTTTTCAACATCAAGTCTCGCTAAGAAATCGAAGATTGTATCAATAAAGTCTTTTTTGCGTTCTTCATCATAGTTATATAAAGCATAGTTAATAGTGTCAACAATATGTGTGCTTCTATCAGTGTAAGTGCTTTTATAAATAAAAGAATGATCATATAACTCCCAAGAGAAAGCATCGTGTTGCATTAATAAAGAATTAGAGGAAGCGATAATCTTTTTACGACGATATTCATGCATTAAACGTCCAATAATTGATT
>JBGUGI010000112.1:0-13740 GCA_045111495.1 Bacilli bacterium
TGCATTATCATATGATGGAATATAACAGTGGTTATCCTGATGGTATTATGATTGAAGAATTTAAAAAACTCTTCCCAAACTATCAATATATTGAAGGAGAAGAGTTAGATTTAGATAAATACAAAGATTATCAAGGTGCTTTAATCTTTAAAAGTTATCGTCAATAGCCAAACATATAGTAGTCAAAGAAAGCTTCTAATAATGGACGGTGTAATTTACTTGCCGCTTCTTGTGACAAGTAATAGCCGCCCATTTTATTTTGCACAACCCCTTCAGTTATAGTTAATTCCTTTAATACGGTTGGGGAACTGGTATGACCTTTTAAATATTTAAGGTGTGGCAATCTTTCTTCTGAATAATAAGAATTGGAAATATAAAATGTTCCATCATCCTTTTTAGTAATAGTGTCATTAAAGTAGACAGACGCTCCATCAATAACACCTTTCTTAACAAATTGAATGGTAGGAACAACACCGTTTTGGTAACCAAATATTTCATTACCAGCAGTGCTTAATCCATAGCTATCTTTTAAGCTTTGATAGTAGTTTTTATCTTCCTCAGTAGCGAACTCACTTTTCGCTGCATCATATGGTTTTTGGATGTCAAAAAGATA
Source organism: Bacilli bacterium (assembly GCA_045111495.1). Taxonomy (GTDB): domain Bacteria; phylum Bacillota_I; class Bacilli_A; order RFN20; family CAG-826; genus RUG14515. Next base: position 614 of record JBGUGI010000112.1, read on the forward strand.
TAAATCAGTGGCTAATGAATGCTTTTTAATGTAGGGTATAATCACATTTGGGATGGTATAAGCACAATCACCGCATCCATGTCGCATGAACATTACACACATCCTCTCATCTTGTTTAAAATGCTCCGCCATATAATCTTCATCAACATAGTACATTGTAGGTTTATCAATATACTTATGAACTCTTGTTTTCATGGCTTCAGCAGTGGTGTCTTCAAAGATGGCTTTATCGCCGCTATTACGGTAGGAAAAACTAGCAACTTTCTTCGTACCATTAAAGATATATAAACATGGTGTACTATCATCATATTTATTGATACCTAAGTTCTTAATAGAATCATCTTGGCTTTGTCCATTATAGACATAAACCATTTCATGATATGTATTAGTGTAAGTAGCTAGGATATTTAAATAAGTATTCCAACATAAGCATGTTTCACTATATTGACCTTGATATACTGCAAGCAAGAATACTTCCTGATCATCATTAGATTTAGCAACAAGCTCATTTGTGGTGATTTCTTTTAATGAATAAATGTCATTTTTAATTAACGTGCCATAAGTAAGAGCGGCCTTGTCTTGCTCACAGCTAGTTAAAGTAAATGGCACAAGTAGAAGTGGCAATAATGATAAAATCTTTTTCTTCATATAACTGAATTATAATTAACAGAAGTTACGCGTGCAAGCGTATGAAAAAATAGCGTTAAAAAATAGTTCAAAAAACAGTCAAAAATTAACCTCAAAAACGCCCTCAAAAATTGACTTGAAAAACTCGCTCATTTTTTTGCTCGAATTTTTGATGGAATTTTTAAGAGAAAAACTCACCAAAAAATTGCACATTTTTTCTTGTGTCTCAATTTTACAAAAGTGCTGATATAATCTAAACAAAATGAAAAAATGACTTTTTCAAAATTCCCCCTCGAAAAAATTTTTAAAAAAATTGTTTGTTTTTTTGTTCAAATTTATATATATTTTTTGCGTGATTTTTTTGAATAAAAATTCACAGGGGAAAAGGTGGGGAAATTATGGACAAAGAAAATATCATTATTTCGCTTCAAGGTGTCAGCAAGGTTTTTGATGGCACAACAGTCGTCGATAACTTTAATCTCGATATCACAAAAGGTGAGTTCGTCACATTCTTAGGACCTTCTGGTTGTGGTAAGACAACAACACTCAGAATGATCGCTGGTTTTGAACTTCCAACAAGTGGTGTCATTTTACTAAATGGACAAGATATTTCTTTATTGCCTCCATATAAAAGACCAATCAACACTGTTTTCCAAAGATATGCTTTATTCGCACATTTAAATATCTATAACAATATTGCCTTTGGCTTAAAGCTTAAGAAGATTCCATACGAAGTTCCTGGCGTGATGGTGGTTGACAAAGAACAAATTGCTTTCAACAACACCAAAATCAAAGAACTCCAAAGAGCTAATAGAAATGCAAGCGATGAAGAAAAAGCACAAAACGATGTAACTATTGCTCAATTATTAGAAGAAAATCAAAATCTTAAAAACAATCCTTCTAAGCAATTAGTGAAATACCGTCACTTAACAAAACAAGAAATCAAAGAGAAAGTCGAAAGAGCGTTAAAGGTCGTTGACCTTGAAGGCTTTGAAAAAAGAGACATCTCTACATTATCTGGTGGTCAACAACAACGTATTGCTATCGCACGTGCGATTGTTAACGAACCAGAAATCTTATTATTAGACGAACCTTTAGGCGCTTTAGACCTCAAGATGCGTAAAGAAATGCAACTTGAACTAAAGGCCATGCATAAAAAATTAGGCATTACCTTCATCTACGTCACTCATGACCAAGAAGAAGCTTTAACCATGTCTGATACCATCGTTGTTATGAATGACGCTGTTATTCAACAAGTTGGTAAACCAAAAGAAATCTACGATGAACCAAATAACGCTTTCGTCGCAGACTTCATTGGTGAATCTAACATCTATACCGGCACAATGGCCAAAGATAACAAAGTTAGATTCTTAAATAGATATTGGGATGCTGACCCAGTTGACTTTGGTAAATTCCAAGTTAATGAAAAAGTCGATGTTGTCGTGAGACCAGAAGATTTCATCTTAAGAAAAGCTGGTGAAGGCGTTGTTGATGGTGTGGTTTCTAGCAAGATCTTCAAAGGTATGCACTATGAATATATCATTAACGTTGGCAAATCCGAAGTTATCGTTCAATCAACCGCTGAGTTAGAAGAAGGCATTAAAGTCAGCTTAGCTGTTGAACCAGTTAACATTCAAATCATGAAGAAACCATTCGTGAGTAACTTCTATGATGGCTATATTACAAAAGATTATAAAGTTGAATTCGCTAATGCCGAATTTGATGTCGATATCTTACCATTATTCCCAGGCGCTCATATCGATGAAAACGAAGTTTTAGTGGATGAAAAAGGTAACGAAATCGACGCTGTTGATATGGAAATCAACGTTGAAGTGCCATTCGAAGCCATTACCATTAGTGATGATCCAGACGCTAGTGACATCCATGGTAATATCATTTCCTTAATCTACTTAGGCGACCACTATGAAGTGATGGTTAGAACCGAAGAAGAGGAAGACTTCATTTTAAATACACCTGATTTATGGAACGAAAACGATGAAGTTTCCGTCATCATTGATAAATCTCAAATCCACTTATCTCGTAAAGGAGCTAAGAAGTAACAATGGAAGCGGTCGCACGTAAACAACGTCGATTCAACTTTAGAGGAAGCTTATGCATGCCATATGCTCTTTTCATGCTCCTCTTTGTTGTCTTCCCATTGCTTTTAATTGTCTATTATGCTTTCACCGACGGTGATGGCAAATTTACCTTTGGTAACTGGGGTACAGTTTTCACCAATATGACCAACTGGAAGGTCATTGGTTCCACCTTAATAATTGCTGCGATTACCACAATCATCTGCATTTTAATCGCCTACCCAGTAGCGTATTTATTAAGTAATAAGAAATATAACAAGAACAAAGTTCTCGTTTACATCTTCCTTTTACCAATGTGGATCAACTTTGTTGTTAGAACCATTGGTTTAAAAGCTTTAGTAAATGGTATGAGCCAAGCCATCTTTCATGTTGACTTAACTTCTGCCTATCCATATTTATCTATTGTTATTGGTATGGTGTATGACTACTTACCATTCGCCATCTTACCTTTATATAACCAAATGTTAAAAATGGATAAGAACCAAATTGAAGCCGCTGCAGACTTAGGCGCTAATCCATTCCAAGTATTCGTGAAGAATATTATTCCAATGACTATTCCAGGCATTGTTTCCGCTTGTATGATGACATTCATGCCAACAATGTCCTCGTACGTTATCGCTAATAAGATGAGTAATAACAATGTCTCTATTATTGGTAACTTAATCGAACAACAATTCGGTAGTAATACAAGTGCTATTTCTAACCATATTGGTTCAACAATATCTTTAGTGATGTTATTAATCATCGGTTTAACTTTGTTAGCAGAGAAAATGCTCTCTAATAAAGATGAAACACAAAAGAAGGGAGGTATTTGGTAATGGAACAAGTTATGACAAGTGAACAAACCAATAGAGCCCTTCAAAGAAAAAGAAGAAACGAAAAGCTTAAAAAGATTTTCGCTAACGTCTTCGTTTATTTCATCCTTCTTTTGATGTATGCCCCTCTTATCTACATCACTGTGTTCTCCTTTACTGAACACAAAACAGCAGGTATGTGGTCTGGCTTCAGCTTTGGAAACTATACTTCCCTATTTGATCCAGTTAACTATCCAGTCGCTGAAAAGATTTGGGATGCGACTAAAAACACTGCCTTAGTGGCTGTAGTGTCAGCTGGTGGTGCAACTATCTTAGGTACATTAGGCGCGATTGGTATTTATTATCTCCGTAAGAAATGGATGAAGACATCTTTAGAATTCGTCAACCAAATCCCAGTCGTTAACGCCGAAATCGTTACCGCTGTCGCTTTAGCGGTCTTATTCGTGAGCTTCTCTAGCTTTATGCCAAGAAGCTTCTTAACAATCTGTATTGGTCATATCGTGCTTGGTATTCCATATGTTGTCATGTCGGTTGAACCTAAACTTGAACAAATGGATCCATCCTTATATGAAGCAGCGATGGACTTAGGTGCAACACAAACTCAATCCTTATTTAAAGTTATTATTCCTGATATCGTTCCTGGTATTTTATCCGGTTTCTTATTAGCCTTTACTTTGTCGCTTGATGACTATGTCATTACTGCGTTCACAAAGCCTACTACAGGCGGATTTGATACCATTTCCACATATATTGACGCCGCGACAAAGAAAAGCGGCCTACCACCTCAATTTAGGGCATTTACAGCTATTTTATTCGCTGTGATATTAATCGTTGTTGTTGTCATGAATGTCAAGAGCAACCAAAATGCAAAGAAAGTTTTGAAAAAGGAGAAAGGTAAAAATGCTTAAAAACAAATTAGCAGTATTAATGGGTTCGTTAGTAGCCGTTGGTGCATTAACAAGCCTCACCGGATGTGGCACAAAATATGATGCCAGATTAGTGGTTTACAACTGGGAAGACTATATTTACGAAGGCACAGATGATTCTGGCAAACGTGTTGATGATAGTCTCGTCACCAAATTTGAGAAATATTATCAAGAAAAGACTGGTTTAAAAATCAAAGTCGATTATGAAAACTTCTCCACAAATGAAGAAATGTATCAACAAATTGATATGGGTGCTATTAAGCCAGACTTAGTCTGTCCATCTGATTACATGATTCAAAAGATGGCCAATGAAGGCATGCTTGAAAAATTCTCTTATGATGATAAAACTGGTAAATACGAAGATTCTTTAAAGAACTTCGCTGATAACGGTTCACCATACATCAAAGGTAGATTCCAAGCCGAAAAATTAAATGATGGCAGTTCATTCCTTCAATACGCTGTTCCATATTTCTGGGGCACAATGGGTTTCACCTATAACCCAGAATACTTCGAAGAAGATGAAGTCAATACTTGGGAAGCTTTATGGAGCAACGACGCTAAATTTAAAAAGCAATTCTCTTTAAAAGATTCCATGAGAGATACATACGTGACCGCTATCTTCCACGTCTACAAAGACGAAATTGCTGCCTTAGATGAAACCGCTAGTGATTTCAATGCTAAATTAAGCGCAATCTTCAATAGATGTGATGATGACACAATTGCTTTAGTCAAAGCCGCTTTAAAAGATGCTAAAGCTAAAACAGTTTATGGTTTCGAAGTCGACGAAGGTAAAGATGATATCGTTAGAGGCACCTACAACGCTAACTTAGCCTGGAGTGGTGATGCCATCTATGCGATGGATTCCGCTGAAGAAAGTGAAACACCAAAATACTTAAACTATGCTCTTCCAAAAGAAGGCAGCAACGTTTGGTTCGATGGTTGGGTTATGCCAAAAGGCGCTAACAAAGAATTAGCGGAAGAATTTGTGAACTTCATCTGTGCTCCAGAAAACGCTGCCTTATGTATGGATGCTGTTGGTTACACATCCCCAATCGTTGGTGATGCTATGTGGGAATATGTTAAAGAAACATATGAAGCTGGTGAAGACGTTGAAAAGACAGAAGAAGTCGACTTAAGTTTCTACTTCGGTAAAGAAGCCAAAATTCAAATTGACGCTGAAGAAAGAGGCCGTCAATTCGATGCCCAATATCCAACAGAAGCTGATTTAAATCGTTGCTGCATGATGAAAGATTTCGGCAAACAACAAGAAAAAGTCGAAAAAATGTGGGCAGAAATCAAAGCCTAATTTCATTAATAAATAAAAAAAGTTTATTTGGTGCTTGATAGTAAGATTATTGCAGTGCTATAATTCATAACGCTGCAAGAATGGTTCCTTAGCCAAGTCTGGTAAGGCAATTGACTGCAACTCAATGATCATCGGTTCGAATCCGGTAGGAACCTCCATCTTATTTCTAGGTCATACTGGATGAGATGACTGTCAGCATCAGATGCGCCTCTAGCTCAACTGGATAGAGTGTCAGACTACGAATCTGGAGGTTACGAGTTCGATTCTTGTGAGGCGCGCCATTTCGGGACGTAGCGTAGCTTGGTATCGCGTCAGTTTTGGGAACTGAAGGCCGCAGGTTCAAATCCTGTCGTCCCGACCAAACTAAAAAAATAACCGCTCAAATGCATGAGCGGTTTTTTTATTCGTCTTTGTTTTCGATAATACAAGAATGAATTTTGGCACCAGCGGTTTCCAAAAGTGACCATTTCCCTCAGCGTACCTTCATATGGTCGACTTTGCTAATAGCTAGTTCATACCCCCTGTGGTCTGCTTATTTGAACAAATTTATTATTATAATAATAGTGGTAATAATTTACGGCTTAATCGAAATAAAATAAAAAAATATTTCCCAAATGTTGTTGACAAGTACGCTTGGCATAATCTAATATAGTGTTGTGACAAGTCAACTTGGCAAAAGGAGAACGTTATGGAAAAGAATGAAATCTTAATGAAAGCCCAACAAGAAAATAAGGGTAAAGATATCGCTGATTTAGAAGCTCAAAAGAAAGGCACAAACATCGCATTCACAGTGGGTGGCTTAGCATTTATTGCCATAGTCATTGTGGAAATGATAGTTACTGGCGTAATGCATTATGAGATTATGGGAGGATGCTTCCTCATGCTAGCAACTGCCTTCTTTACCAAATTCTTCATGCTTCGAAAAAAGCACGAATTAGTGGTGGCCATTTCATATACATTAATCGCTCTTGGATGGTTTACATTCTGGATCTTAAGATTAGCAAAGGTAATCTAATATGAACGAAACATTAATTCTACATAACAATGTAGCGGAGGTCAGAAAACAGCAGGGAATGTCACAAGCGGAACTCGCTAATCTGATTGGTGTTTCAAGGAACACAATTAGTTCCATTGAAACAGGACAATACCAACCAACCGCTAAACTTGCATTACTCATTTGCATTGCTTTAAACAAAAAATTCGAGCAAATATTCTACTTTTAGCAAAATAATCGAAAAAATACCGTTAACCTCTAATAAAATTGCTTTTTCACTATTAGATGTATCTAAAATTTGTTGACAATAATAACTTATAGGTATAAAACTAGTAGTAGAGAAAAAGGCAAAACTACAGCAATGTAGTGACGCAAAACTATAGGGTCTTAAATAAGATAGCCAGCAACCTCAATTGTTAAACGATTGAGGTTTTTATATCTTAAAGACAGCCAGTTGCCTACGATGCGCGGGTGTATAATGTACCTGGAGATGGTTAGGCAATGAGAATCAAAAGCAAGAAAATCAGTGCGAGATTAAAAATTGTTTCAGCTACTGCAACAGTGATTTTCACTTTGGCCACAGCCTTTACAAGCACAATCGCTTGGTTCTCTACAAAAACATCCGTTGAAGTCAGTGGTGGTTCATTTACAGTTAAGCCAGTTTCTGGTATTCAATACGAACTATATTATCTTGATCACTTTGCGATTAGCCAAGATACAAGCAAAGATGGTAACTTTAACACAGTGGTGAATTCTCATTCTGGTTATGAAGTTGCCGCTGCTAATCCAGTTTTCAATAAAGTCACATTTGATGATGATGGTAATGTTATTGATAGTAACCAAAACATCGTCAGTGATGATTTAAATCCAACAAATATCCGCCATTTATGGCCAGCTCATAGATTAACATATGCTATCGTTGTCGAATCTGGCAGCTTATCTAGATTTACATTAGATAGTTGGGATGAAGAAACTGATGCTGATACAAAAACAAAGAACGATCAAGATCAAGATGTCCTCATTTCCTTGTCCTGGGCTATCAATCTCTATGGCGCAGCCTATAACATCACAAAAACAAATGATGAAGCAGCGGATGTTGCGACAGGTTTCGCTAACAACTATAGAAACGCTTCATTAACTGACAAATTCAATTACAGCCAAGATTTACCAGCAGATCCAGTAACACCATTAAATATCGTTGATAGTGTTTCTGGTGAGAGCAGTGATAGTACACGCACAATTTTATATTTCTCTGTCGAATTTGATGACAGTGAAACAACATATTACGAATACGATGATACCACCGCATACTATACGCAAAGTATCGATGGAAACAGTAACTGTTACGAGAAACTTATTCTTAAAGATCTCGTCTTTACACTTGCATAATGGAGAAACGATATGAAGATGTTAGAAAAGATTAAATCGTTAGCTCCAAAACTTACTTCCCGTAAAGGCAAGATTGTTGGTTTCTCTATGCTTATCTTGGGTACTGTCGCCGCTGCAACAATGACCACATTAGCGTGGTTCAATTTGTCCGCTAAGGAATCCACAATCAAAATGGTTTCTGGCGATTTAAATGTCGAGATTAGAAAAGTTTCTGCTTATAAATATGTCTATCCGTATTACAAAAACTCCACTGAATATATCGACTACGATAGTGAAGGTGTTGTTAAGAAATACGTTTTAGAGGATCATATTTTAACTTTCGATGATACTGATATTGATGACATTCCAATTTCTAGTGATGACGCAACAATCACATTAGGAGCAAAGACTCTAAAAAATCCAAACTCCACAACAACACAAAACGAAGCTTCATCTAATAGGATTTATATTCCTAATGCTTCCTATGAACCAGAATTCCGTTATTACTTAGTGGGTGATGGCTTATTCTGCGGTGTAGAAGATTCCTGGGCTTTAGACAAATCATATGCCTTTGGTCAAAGAGGCGATGTTTCTAATGAAGTCCACGCTATTATTGATAACGTTGTTGTTTCAGCGGGTTCTTCTTTTGCTCTTGTGGAAGTTCTTGAAGAAGTTGTTGACGCTCATAAAGTTTATTCTTACTACTATTTCCCAATCAATAGCATTGCAGAAACAAACCCTGCTTTCAGAGTGATTGATAGTGATGGTGATGAAATTGGTGACAAGCTTCTTTGCTTAAGAAGTGGTATTTACTCCTTCACATATTCTCCAAACCAATTAAAGGTTGAATTGCGTACTAGCGATGGTGGCCAAAGAAAAGATATTTCTGTTATTACAAATAACTCTTTAGACCCAACCAAGATTTCTATTGATTATGCTGGTTCTGTTGATAAAGATGACTATCCAACAATTAATAGTTACGTTCCAACCGCTATCTATAATCAAAACACAATGTTAATTTTAGATGTTGAGTTGAATTTCACAAACGCTAACCCAGTTGATGTCAGCTTAGAAATCAATAGAACAGATATCTCAGATCCTACATATGGTACCTATAATTCAATTTATAATTTGCCAAATAAGTATTCAGACACTGAATACAATTTGAACGGCTATGTTAATGAACAAAATCAAAATCTTATGAGAGCATCAGACTTTTATAATTACTATGTTCAATTCACAAAGACCCCATACGCTAGTACAGCGGCCTTATGGACAGGCTTACATCGTGTTGGCGATGCACAATGTCAAAAATTCTCAAATGTTATCGAAGAGAACGGTAATCCTAAATATGACGGTCGTGTCGAATGCACAATTCATACAAAGGAACAAAACGATTCTTTAGTCGTTGCTCCTGCTCCATTAGATAGTGACAATATTTACCATTGCTATATCTGTATCGAGTACGACTATGAACATAACGTCTACTTCCTAGACAAAAACCGTTTAGGTAAGACTTATCTATTAGACCGTGATTTCGGCTTCCATTTCTATGGTGTCCAACATAAAGAAAGTTAGAGATTGAATATGAAGAAACAGAAAGCATTAGCGGTTATCTACATCTCCACAATATCTCTATTGGTTTCGACCATTGCTTTAAGTGTTGGTCTGACTATTGCTTTATATAACAAATCTGTTAAAGGTAACGGTACATATGGCGAAGTATCGTTACGTTCTTACTATGAATGTGGTAGTGGTACTGAAACTGACCCGTTTGTTATCACGCGCCCACGCCATTTGTATAACCTTTCAAGATTACAAGGTTTAGGTGTCTATGGCGAAAAAACATACTTTGCTCTTGGCAAAGTTGACTTAGGCGGTGTTGATTCCGGTGGTGTACCAATGTGCTACGCTGATGATAGTTCAAACGTTAAATTACCATATTTAGATATGAGTACTTCTAACAGAGACTCTAATCCAATTAATGCGATTGGTTCTGAAGCCTTACCGTTCTATGGTGAATTTGATGGCCAAGATGTTGAGATTAAAAATCTTAACGTTTACGCTAACCCGCAAGATGCTGGCTTATTTGGTTATACCGCACACGGTTCTCAAGTCCATAACTTATTCCTTAGTAATGTTACTATTCATGCTTTAGGTTATACATCCGATTATGCTAACTTATATAGTCCAGATAGCACAATCGGTAGCAATGCTTACTTCTCATATAATCCAAACGATGGTGCAGCAGCCATTAGATTTGATAATGACAATCAAAATACTGAATACGCTTATTTCTTCGCTGATAATAACTTTGAATATACACAAGAGAATTCTTCTCCAATTCCAACAGTCACAATTGTTGCCCCACATAATAGTTATTCATTCACTTCCTTACTTTCTGGTGACTTAATTAAGATGGAAAATGGTGCGGTTGTGCCAGATTTAGATAGAGTATTTGAATTCTTTGGTGAAAAGAAAGCAGAACAAGACGCTAAGTTCCCACTTCAAGCTTCTTCTTCTGTTTCCTTAATCGTTTCTAGTGTTGATAGATATGGTCAAAAACACTCCAAAGCTCTCTTGAACTTAGAATATGACTTCACATTAGATTCAAGCTCTTCAAACTTCATTTCAATGGGTGTGCATATTGCTGGCGATCATGGTAACAACATTGGTTTAATTGCTGGTCACTGTGATGGCTCAATCTATGATTGCTACGTTTATAATGGCTCATTCAAAATGAATGATGGTGGCCAAGGCTATAGTAATTTAGCAAATGGTTCTAACTTAGGCTTAATCGGTCTTGTTGGTGGTACCGTCCAAAACATCTTAGCTAATGAATCCGACGTGGGTGCTAAAGAAGGTAAGAGTATCGGTGTTCTTGACTTCACAACAATCTATAGTGACATCATTGATGATCATTCCTTTGATAACTCTGCCGCTGCTGCTGGTGTTACCGCTGGTGTTACCTATGTTCCAGTTCCGACATCTAAATACGAACAATACTTAAGAAAATACAATAGTGATTACATCACTCTTGAAAGCGGTGCGGTTTCCTTTAGAGGACGTACCATCATTACTAATACAGATTTAGGTGTCTTCACCGTGGCTACTGATGCTGGTACTATTGGCACAGGTTCTTTATCTGGTGCAAGCATTGATAGATCTGTTGTCAAAACAGATAATGTTGCCATCAAAGATGAAGGTAATAATGATAACTTCTATATCTACTATGCAACAGGCGAATTCAATAAGAGTAAAAACACACTTACTGGTTCGAACTACGCTGCATACCAAAGTTCTTTCAACTCCGACAATATTGATTCTGGCTCTTCACATATGTTGCCAGGTCATCATGTCCCAAGAAAAGATCAATTCACCAAAGAGTCCTTCTTAATGAGAGAAGCGAGACAAAATTACTTTGTGCGTTTCAAACTTGATCCCGGTTATCGTCGTGGTAAAGGCTTCTATTTCTCTGATTTAGATACCGACACCGATGGTGGTGCATTCTTTGCTAATTACTTCAGCTATAAACTTGTTGACCAAAACAGTAACAATATTCCTGTTGGCAATAACAAGTGTGGTGTCATGCTTAAAAACAACTTACGTCAAGAAATCAATTCCTTCTCGGCTAGTTTCTCGTTGCCAGATTTAAACCCTGTCTATGGTGTCCGTCCTTTAGTTTACGGCTTAGAAGATGGAGAACGTAATAAATATGTCAGTAACATGGTTAATTTTGAAATTAAAAACGAAATGGCTAATGTTACCGTTATTGCTGCGCCATCTGATTACACAAAGTCTTCTATCTTAGGTATTTATAAGCTTGATAATAGTGACTTCTCTGGCAGCATCGATTATGAACATCAAGCGTATGATTTAGTGTTCAATCAAGGATACGATGATCCTGATTACGCATTCTTTATGCCAGACAGCAGACACCTTTCATACTTCGATTATCGTGTGAACAGTACTACAAACAAAGGCGAAATTGGTACATACACAAGTAGTGGTACTTTCACTATTGCAAATCACGCGAGTAACGCTACTGTTGCTACTGAATATGGTCATACCGAATACGGTTACACAAATGGTAAGACCAGATTGTTTGCCCACACATTCTGCTTACCTAAAGGTAGATATTGCATGGGTTCTGCTGGTTCAGATGATCAATGTGTGCCAAAGGTCTTCTATATTTGTGCTCAAGGTCAAGATGATGGTCAATTTGACTTCGATGATACAGTCTTCTCCAGTGTTGATAGAGTTGAAAACGTCGACTTCATTAATATTCCTCGTTTCGCAGTGAATGGTGATGAGAATATTGAAATCGGCACAATTTCAACATACAACCCAAGCAGCCTTACCGATGGTAATAAGATTGGTAATAGAAGATGCTATGTCGCTCTTGTTAACTCTGATCGTTCCTTATTTGGTAGTACCGCTCCATCGGATTTATCTTTTGAATATGATCCGGTAAGTGGAAAATTCTATATTTCAACAACATTACAGAACCAGACTTTGCTGGATAACATCCTCTACGTTGCGGTTGATAACTATAAGCCACAGCTAACAAATGGTAATAGCAAAGTTCTTGTCATAAATTTACTTGGTGTAGAAAGTAGTGACGAAGTCATTACATACACTTCGGGTGGTTAGGAGGCGTTTATGAAAATAGGTAAAATTGTCAAAGCTATCTGTTTCTTAGCAATAATTATTCCTTTTAGTAGTGTGCCTTTAGGTAAAAATAACAGCACATCGCTTTCTTCACACACTGGTCGTCTCACTCCAAAGTACCTTTTAGCGGGTGCTTTAGATACTATCGACGGTGATTTCGCATATTATTCAATTAATAACGACACCGAATACGCGGTTGCTTTAACTGAGTCCGCTAAATCGGATACAGGTACAAAAACTATTCCTTCTACATATAACGAAAAGGCTGTAACTGGTATTTGGAGAAGTGGTTTCTATAACAGTCAAGCAACCACAGTTAATATT
>JBGUGI010000113.1:0-2583 GCA_045111495.1 Bacilli bacterium
TAATCTCTTTGAGTTTTTTAGAAAAATAAGTCTTTCCAGCGCCTGGACAACCAATGACTAATATGCGTTTCATGCTTAATATATTAATGACTTATTTTAAAAAATTAAAGCATAAGCAGTGTGTGATAAGTAAAAATGCGCTATATTTTACATATGGAATTATTAATCGAACAAGTCAAAGCCATCATTGATAAAGATTTACCACTGATAAGCAATCTCTCGAATGCTTCTGCGGTACTAAATCAATTAGAGAACATCAATTGGTGTGGCTTTTATATTAAACAGGGTGATGAATTATATTTAGGACCCTTCCAAGGTGATGTAGCCTGCACAAGAATTCCTTTGAGTAAAGGCGTGTGTGGGGCCGCGGCAAGAGAAGGTAAAACTCTTATTGTTCCTAACGTTAACGAATTCCCTGGTCATATTGCCTGCTCAAGTTTATCTAAGAGCGAAATCGTTACCCCAATTATTAAAGATAACGAAGTCAAAGGGGTCATTGATATCGACGCACCAATCTTTAATCGCTTTAATGAAAACGATCAAAAGCTTTTAGAGGAAATAGCAAAAATTCTTGCTCCACTATTTTAGTTCTATTTTTAATAGAAAAGATTAACTCTACTCCTAAATATTTATCTAGAGAGAATAGATAAATTAATAAGTAGAGTTTTTTATTTATCAGTTCACTGACCTTTTAAAGACAATCTTTTAAGATTATGTCTAAGAGGAGAGAGGCTATGAACTATAAAGAAAATATCGCTGAAGTAAAAATTCCAAATTACACTAAAAAACAAGAGGTCTTTAATACCGTTTCACACATACTAGGCATTCCTCTAGCGATTATTATTTTAGTCATTGGCTTAATTGCATTAGCTTCTCACACTTTTAACGCTTCTTATTTTCTTGGCATCTTAATCTTTGTCATTACGATTATTGATGTTTACTTTGTTAGTAGTCTTTATCATAGTACCCCATTAGATAGTTTTAATAAGAAACTATTTAGGGTTTTAGATCACTGCACAATTTATTTACTTATCGCTGGAACATACACCCCTATTTGTGTCGTTTTAATGAGCGAACACATTATCGGTTTAATTATGCTTGTTGTTGAATGGGCACTAGCGGCGTTAGGAATTTTATTGAATGCTTTATTCTTTAAAAGCAAGGCTGTGCAAATCATTTCTTTAGTTTTATATTTAGCGATGGGCTGGCTAGTCTTATTCTGCGGTGGCTTTATTTATATGACTCCGTTTAGCTTTGGTTTTGTCCTTGCCGGTGGCATTATCTATTCCATTGGTTCAATCCTTTATAACGTTGGTAAAAAGAACCTTTGGTTTCATTGCATATTTCACATCTTTGTTTTAGTGAGCACTATTGTTCAGGCCATAGGTGTTATGTCACTATTTTTCTAAAAGAAAAAGAGGAATAAATCCTCTTTTATTTTGAATCCATCTCTTCTTCCGTTTTCTTGAAAGCTTTTTTCACTCTTCCGACAACGGTATTTTTCTTTTTGCCGACCTTGATTGGTTCTAGACCACGCAACTTTCTTTGTTCTTGTAAGGCGAGAGTAACTTCTTCTTTACTAGCTTTTGGTCGATCTTTATTATCTTCAGGATTAACAGTCACTTGTGTGTATGGAATTTGGACATCATTGCGTTTGAATAACAAATAAAATTCACGCTTCATATCTCTAGTCACTTGGAATCTATTGCTTTCTTCAGTAAAAGCGATGACTAAGAAATCAATACTTGAAGCGGTGATGTTATCAATGCCCTTATACCATGGACCTTCGATGATGTTTGGGACTTTTTCTTTTAAGGCTTCAACTTCTTGAATGATAAGCGCTTCCACTCTTTCGACATCCTCGTTATAAGAGACAGATAAAGTAACTGACGCTACGCTTCTCATGCGAGACATGTTAACGACAGTAACAATTGAACTATTAGTGATGGATTTGATGTTACCACCAAAATCTTGTAACTTAGTGGTCTTTAGACCAACATCAACAATTGTGCCTCTAAAGCCATCAATTATAACGGTATCACCAACCGCGAAATAATCATCAAAAACGATAAATAAACCAGATATGACGTCTTGGATAAGTGATTGACAGCCTAAGCCCACGATTAAGGTGATAATACCAACGCCCATGATAATGCCAAAGACATCGACACCCCAGACCACAAGAATCACACAAATTAAAGCGATAATTGTGACGTATTTGATAATTGATCTCACTAATGAAGAAACGGTTTTTGCTTTGCGGGACTTGCTATCGAATAAGTGTGTAACAAAGGTGGCGATAAAGATTAAAGTAATCGCCATGAATAAGAAAACGATACTTACAAACCATTTGGCAGAACCTTCGGCAAGTACTTTGCCTAAGGCAATCCAACCATTAGCGACACCCTCTCCATAGAAAGAGTCACATATTTCTTTACTAACAAACGCTCTAGCGTTCATTAAGAGAATGAAACCCACTAATGAAATGATAAAAATAATGACCGCGAACACAAAGCTGGTTTTTTGTTCTTTGGTTTTTCTTTGCCACCAATTACCTTTTTTAACTTCTTGCATATTTTATTC
>JBGUGI010000114.1:0-5257 GCA_045111495.1 Bacilli bacterium
CATCAATGATGGCTTATTTGTCTATTTTTTAAAGGCTAATCAGCATCAAATATTGGCCAAGAATATTGGTACATATATTCCCCACGATACATTCTAATCGCCTCTGGATTATTGTTCTTATATTCATAGGCATCGCAGTCCACTTTACTAGTGTCGATATAGCATTCATTATGTCTCTTAATAAAGACATCAGAAGCACCGATTTTAGCGAGTGTTTTTTGAATATCGCTAATTAAATTTCTTAAGTAAGATGTATGATCTTCTTCCCATAAGACAGCATTAAGTTCATTAATGTTAATGGCAGAACCTTCTCTATCGACAAGATACGCAAATAATTCTTTAGATTTGCTATAAGCAAACTTTAAAGGTTGGCCATCATGGAACACTTCAAAATTGCCAAAGCATTTGATTTGTAATTTCTTGGTTGGAGTTAATTCCACTGGATATCTTAAACCGTTAATTTCTTCGAAGATTTTTTCTTGGTTAACTGGTTTAGTGACGAAACCAGAAGCATGCATTTTCATAGCATCCAAGGCAAATCTATCAAAAGCGGTCACAAAGACTATATTTATTTTAGGATTTATATTTTTAAGAGCTTTGGCTAATTGAATGCCGTTTAGTTTTGGCATTTCAATATCAAGGAAAGCGATATCAATCTTAGTGTTTTTGTTTTCATTCAATGCTAAAACAGGATTAGTGTATGTCACAATATCCGCAGACGGGACAACACTTCTAACCGATTCTTCTAATCTTGCTAATTGTAATTTTTCATCATCCACTAATAAAATTTTCATAATCGATCCTATTTATAAAATTTTACAGTAACTGTAGTGCCTTTATCAACTACACTATCAATGTTCATTTCACCATGACACATTGTGGACAAACGATATCTGATGTTATTAATACCGATATGATTACCTTTGTAGAAAGATGGATCTTTAGTGTCAAAACCAATACCATCATCGCTAATTTCCACAACATTAGCCTCTTCAGTCTCATATGTTTTAATGCTAATTGTGCCGCCTTCAAGCTTTTGGAGAATACCATGTTTAACAGCGTTTTCCACGATTGGTTGAATTGATAAAGGTGGAACTTTGAAGTTTTTAGATTGGATATCTAAGTTGATGTTTAATCTTTCATCAAATCTAATCTTTTCTAAAGAAAGATACGTTTGAATGTGCCTTAATTCATTCTCAAAACTAACAAGGCCAGTCTCACTGATAGATGTGAGATTCGCTCTTAAATATTCAGTAAAATCATCTAAACCTTTTTGAGCTTTTTCTGGATCGATTTTAATTAAAGTCGAAATAGAAGAAAGGGTGTTATAGATAAAATGTGGTTGGATTTGAGAAACCATTAACTTCACTTCTGCTTCTTTTGTGCGCTTAGCCTCATTAATTAATTCCATATTTTTCTTAACGTTAACGAACAAGAATAAGATTTCAATAGCGACGATAATTGATAAATACGCAACAGCGTAACCAGGAAGGGCGTTTTGACCAAGAATGGCAATTAATGGAATTAAGCAATAAGAAGCAAAGGCGAGTTTTTCGGTGCGGGTAGTCTTCTTATTAAACGTTGTAAGCAAGAAGACAACAGCGAAGGCGACGAATTGAAAGCCTTGAGAGAAGAACATAAACTTTGTTCTTGTATAAACACCATCTACTGCATAGAAATACATATGACCAAAGATATTGATAATATCGCATGACACGTATATAGCGAAGACCACTAAGTTAAAGATGGTACTTATCTTCTTTATTTTTTTATCAATTGGTACAGCGGATATTGTGTAATAGTAAAGTAATAACACTTCAATGTTATTCATGATATAGAACGTTGTATAGAAAGTAATGATTAAAGGATTACTCGTGTAATAAGTCTTAATAACTGTGAATGTTAAATAAGTCGCAAAGTGGACAATTGTAAAAACAATAAATATAAGGAAAACGACCTCATCTTTTCTTTTATGCTTTTTTAAAAGCAAGTCGAGAGCGTGGATGAGAAATAAGGCTATTCCAATAACGCATACAGCAGCATTAAAAGTCGCTTTGATATCCATGATATAACTATTTTATCTGGATAAAATTATACACTATTACTTTTGATAGATACACGACAAAAATAAAAAGGACCATTAAGGCCCTTATTATTTCGAATTGTTTTGGAAGGTTTATTCCGCTGGTTTTGCTTCGACGACTTCTGGTTGTTGTTCGCTAACAACTTTTTCTTCGTCTTTCTTTAAAGCATTAAGACGGGCACTTCTACGTTGTTCTCTTTCACTAGCGCGGTCGAATGTCTTCGCATAGAAGAGCATAACGACGACACCTGCCACAGCACCAATAGCGGTAATGATTAAGCCCCAGAAATAGAGGTTTAAACCAAATAACTTTTTAAAGTTAGTATTGAATTCTGTTAAGGCAGTAATGTTGTTGTATTTAGTGACTAAACCGAGAACAACATATGTTAAACCCCATAAGATAACTAATGCACAGATGGGATACCAGACGAGTTCAAAGATTGATACTGGTAATTTATTCTTTTTAGCCATAAATTAATTCTCCTTTAGTTAGCGGATTCCGCTTTTTGTTGTGGTTGAGAAGCTTTGGTAACTTCGTTAACAACTTCTTGATATGTTGCTTTCCAAACAGCTTCGTCTTTAGCAACAGCTTCGTTGAGCTTTCTGTTTAATTCATCAAAGATTTCTTTGAAGCCTTTGCCTTCTGGACGTTGTCTTCTACCTTCGGTCATTTCGAGAACACGTAATGTTTCATCTAATAAATCGAGTGTTTCGTTATCAGTGCAGTGAGCGTGTTGACGAGAGAAGCGTAAGAAACCAGTTAATTTAGCAAGTTCATTTTGCACAATGAAGTTACTTTGTGGTGTTGGTTTACCTTGGCTTTCATTCATGACTTTTTGGAATTCAGCGAATGATTCTTCGAACACTCTCATCGCGAGCATTGATAAGACGACACGATACATTCTCTCATCTTGATCAACGAGTTTGATAAGTAATTGATCGATTTCGTTGTTTTTAATACCATAGCTCACATATTGGAAGACGATGTCACGCATTGTTTCGGTTAAACCCACTGTCATATCGAATAATGTGACGAGCTGCGCGGTATCAACACGGACTTTGTCGCCTGCAGGCATTAAAATTGTGCTTTCATCTGAATATAATTCAGATAAGAATTGGTTAATCTTTTCTCTGATTTTATCACCAGCTTCACCGTTATTCTTTAAGAAATCACCGAAAGGTGTACCTTCTTTTAAGTTGTCTTCAAGAATTTTCTTACGGTTGTTGTAGATTTCCATTGAATGATCTCTTTTGATAGAGTATTCAAGGGTGTCACGGATTGTGAGTAAATAGTGATAAAGTCTAAAGGTGTATAAACTAAAGTTATTCATGATTTTCTCCTTCCAAAATAAGATTTTCTAATTTGTAGACCCTGGAAATAATATGCTTAGCGTATTTCCTCGCACTTGGATGGCCACGCTTCATGCAATAACTATGATTGTAATACTTACTGAACATAGTGATATCATTACCGGAATCACCAACAACATAGACATCTTCTGGTTTAATGCCCGTTAATTGGCAGTATCTTTCAACACCATTTCCTTTATTGCAACCCTCAGGGGTTAACTCAGTGACTTGAACAGTCCAAGAAGATTCAATTTCTGGGAATTTCTGACGGAATTCTTTATTGAGTTCTTTAGCGATTTGCGCTTTTTTCTTCTTAAGACCGATGAAGATCATAATCTTAAAGATTCTCGCTGTTTCTAATTCCTTGATGAACAGTTCATCATCGGCGACGAATGGTTCACGATAGGCAAATTGGAACCACCACCAGATCTTATAGAACCATCTAAAGATGAACGAGACCTTACGACTAGTTTTAATAATACATGGATGATTCTCAGTTGTCATTAATAAAGCGATAGGTTCGTACGCTTTTTCAATTGTTTCGACAATTTCTCTAATTTCTCGGTTTGGCATAGCCTTATCGTAAATGAGTTTATCATCAGCAATAATTTGGCTCGAACAGCAGGTAATGAAGTCCACTGGTCTTTTGATTTCACTCTTTAAACGATCAGTAAATTGTGTCGAACGAGAAGTCACTAAGACTAATTTATTACCCGCATCAATCCATCTACGTAAAAATTTCACATTCTTACGAGGAATGCAACGTCTGATATTTTTTGGATAAAATAATGTTCCGTCTAAATCGATAGCGAGTAATTTTGCCATGCCCCTATATTATACACGCGTACTTTCGAATGTCACATGTTTTTTAACGCGTAAAGCGAAAATAAAAAAAGCGGGTAAACCCGCTTCTTTTGCAATTTTGTTAGATTAGGCGATAGGATTTTCCGCTTGGATAACGCCATATCCACCATCACGACGGATATAAACGACACTGATACGGTCATCTTCTTCATCTAAGTAGACAAAGAAATCATGTCCTAAGGCTTCCATTCTAAGAATGGCTTCATCAATTTTCATTGGTGTTAAATAATATGATTTAGCTCTAACGACGACATCTTCTTCTTTGTCGTCTGCTGCTTGTTCAAGAGATTCTTGGAATTGGACTGCGTCAATAAATGATGCGCGACCACGAGAACGATCCATTCTGGTTTTAACTTTACGCATTTGACCGACGAGTTTGTCGATTGCTAAGTCGATAGCAGCATATAAGTCTTGATCTTCGACTTCAGCACGTAAAGGCATTTGAGGTAAGAAAATTGTGATTTCTACCCTTTGGGTTTCGCCATGCACACTGACGACAGCGCGGCATTCGACATCATCGTTAATAAGAAAAAATTTATCCATTTTAGACAACTTTTTCTCAATCGCCGAAGCAATGCCGTCTGTAACCTGGATGTTTTTGCCGATAATTTGGTATTTCATATGTTGTAACCTCCTTCCAAATTATGAAACAGAAGTTCTATCAACTCAATTATACCATTACATTTCGGCATTATGTATAAAAGTCTTAGTTATTTAACAACTTTTTGATTTGTTCAACTTTATCGAGCTTTTCCCATGGTAAATCGAGGTCAGGTCTACCAAAATGACCATAATTTGTTAATTCATGGTATTTAAAACTTGGTTCAGTTAAGTTGAAATTTTTGATAATCATACCAGGACGGCAATCGAAGACTTCTCTCACTACAGAGAGGATTTTGTCATCGCTGTAACTAGATGTTTTATATGTTCTAACGTTAATGGATAGTGGTTGATTAACAC
>JBGUGI010000115.1:0-4499 GCA_045111495.1 Bacilli bacterium
CAATCCAAACGATTATTCTGTTCTTAGTAAATACACTAAATTTGATGATTCTTTTGAACGCTTAGGTGAAAACAATTTCGCCACATACTCATTCAGTGGCTATGAGTTTAAAACATTTTCCAAAAATAACCGCCGCTACTACCCATTAGGCTTATTAGACAATGCTTTTTCTGAATCTTCTAGCATCTTCCATTTCTACAATTACAAGAACATTTACGCGACATGGGATGTAGAAAACTATTCTAAAAAGTTTAAAACAGGCGGTAGTTTCAACAATGAAACATCTGTTGATAAAGAAATGGAAAATGTCACACAAGGACAAACCATTCCTTCATACTTACTAGACTATAACCTCAGCTGTTTCTTATTTGTTTTAGATAACTTCTATGGCTTAAAGTCCTACCATAAAATTGACTCTATGAAGAATTACTTGAGCCAATACAATTTCTACTCTGATTTGAAATCGAAAGACGGTGAAAAAAGAGGCACCGCATATTCCTCTTCTTTAGCTGTTTTTGATGATCACCATACTGGTTTAGTCAGTGCAAATAACGCCTGGGGTGAAGGTAACACTAAAGCCACAGGTGGTATCAATGTCATGAAAAGACAATATCAAGACCAGGAATTAACAAAGTTAAGAAAAGAAACATATCCTGATAGGAGACAATACACTATATCAAGTGATCATAAGACCGCTTTGTTCTATTTCGATTCATTTGATTTAGGCACAACTGACGAAGTGTTTAATGATAATGGAACAGTGAAAGACACAGCTGGTGAACATGACTCTTACTATAACGTCTTAGAACATTTAAAAATGTTTAAAGCGGATGGCCGTATTGAAAATGTCATCATCGATGTCTCCACGAATGGTGGTGGTGTTATTGGTGTCATGGCTAAAATCTTAGCTCTTATCTCTAAAGATAATAAAGCGGCTGTTAGCATGATGAGTGAATCCGTAGGAGCGGTTAATACTTCCACATGTAGTGTTGACGTTAATATGGATGGTAAATACACCGTAGATGAAGTGTTTGGTAATGACTTTAATATCTATGTCATGTGTTCCGATTGTTCCTTCTCTTGTGGCAATGCATTCCCATGCTATGCACAAAAGATGGGCATCAAAATTATCGGTGAAAGGAGCGGTGGCGGTGAATGCGCTGTTGGTATCCATTACATGCCAAATAGCGAATACGTGTATCATTCTTCCATGACTCACTTAGGGTATTTTGATAAAGCCAAGAAAGAGTTTAAAGGCTTTGAAAATGGTGCCACTCCTGACATCTCATTACTTCCAACTGGTAAAGCTGCTTTTAGTGAATATATCGTTGATAAAATTGTCTATAACATCCCAAGTGATTTATATGACGTCAACGCTTTAAGCACTAAGCTTGCCTAACTTCGTAAAATAAAAGTTGTAAAAACTTTCAATTTTCTTATAATTTTGTTTGTATACACAAAAGGAGATATCGCAATGGGACAAAATAAGTATGTTATGCTTCATTCTTTACTTAGAATGTTTGCTGCACTTCTTGCTTTAGTTATCTTTGTTTCAATGTTTATCGCCACACAAATCCATCATGCCGAATTTTCCAATATCAATTTTTCTTGGACTCAAACATTCTTCGGTGATGGCATTAACAACAAAGCCTCTCCATTCGGCTTTATCGGTTACTTACTCATCTTAATCGGAGGACTCGCAGGATTAGCTTTCGTGTTTATTGATGAATTAATCGGTAAAGACTTAACAAAGAAATTAGCCTTTGTTGCTGGTGGTGCAATGGTTGTTGGTGGCGCATTGATCTTATTAAACGGCGTATTCTTTAGAGCTATCAATGAACTCAGTTTTGATTTCCGTTTAGCCGCTGGTCCAATCGTCTTTGGTATCTTAGGCGTTCTCGCCGGCGCAATGGATGTCGCTGCTCCAATTTTAGAAGACAAAGGTCTCTAATCGATAATTACAAATTTTGACAAATAACCGGCAATGAATTTGCTGGTTTTTTGTTTTGTACACTTATCACAAAGTGTCACTAGGCTATATCAATCCTTACCTCTAGGTTGTTATAATGTGTCCATATAGAGGTGTTACACATGTATACTTTATTCACAGATACCGATACCGATATCACTCCAGAAGTAGCGGCTAGATATGGTTATAAACTTATTTCTATGCCTTACACAATTGATGGACAAGAGATTCGTCCATACGTTGATTTTAAAGAATTTGATTACAAAACTTTTTATAACAAATTAAGAGCGGGCACTATTCCTACAACCAGCGCTCTTTCACCAGTGGAATATATGAACTACTTCGAACCAGAATTTGCCGCTGGTCATGACATTTTATATGTCCATTTCTCCGCAGCGATGTCTGCAACATTCAATTCCCTCCGTTTAGCAATGGAAGAATTAAATGAAAAATACCCAGAAAGAAAACTCACCCTTATCGATACTAAGGGTATCACCTTAGGTAGTTATAATATCTGCTTAAGCATCGGTGAATTATATAAAAACGGTGCTTCTATAGAAGAAATCCAAAAATGGGCGGAAACAGAAGTTGATAAGACTGCTTTCTATTTCTACGCTGATGACTTGAAGTTCTTCGGCAAAAGTGGTCGTGTCTCTGGTTTTGCCGCATTCTTTGGTAATATCATTGGCTTAAAACCAATCATCTATATTGGTGAAGATGGCAAAATGGCCACTAAAGATAAATGCCGTGGTAGAAAACAAACCTTACAAAAACTCTTACAATATGTCATCGATTTAGAAGACGATATTAAAGGTCATAGAGTGATTATCGCTCATACTGATGCACTTGAAATCGCTGAAGAATTTGGCAAAATGCTCAAAGATCACTTTGGTGAAGACCTTAACATTGAATACGAAGTGGTGAATCCAACCGCTGGTAGTCACTGTGGTCCAAATGCCATGGGCGTAAGCTTCCACGCAAAGCACAGATAAGATTGGCGCTATCGCGCCTTTTCTTTTACCCAAAAAACAATTATCATGTTATTGGTATGCAAAGATTAATTGTTATCACTGGCGACTTAGCCGCAGGCAAAAGCACTTTAGCGATGGCTTTAAGTGAACATTATCAAATTCCTTTTATCACTAAAGATGCTTTAAAAGAAATTGCTTGTGATATCATTGGTTATTCTTCTAGAGAAGAAAATAGAGAACTATCTATCGTAGCCACTACGGATATGATCTATTTCTTTAAGCAATGCGCTTTAGTAAAACAAGATTTAATCTTAGAAGCTAACTTCCGTACAGACGAATTAAACGAAATACAAAGTATTGCTGAAGAAAATAATTATCAAGTCGTGTTACTTGTTTTAACAGGTGATACGCCTTTACTCTATCAAAGGTTCTTGGATAGATTACCAAATAGACATATTGCCCATCGTTCTATTCATTTAGAAGAATCATATGAAAAATTTGCGGAATATATTGAAAATCTTAGAGATCAAGACTTTGTCTTTACCCCTAATTACATTGATATGTCTAATTTAGATGAAGATGAAGTCGTGGAAGAGGCTTTACAAATTATTGAAGATGAATTTGAGGATTAAACATGCATTCAATTAAAGGTGTCTTTTATATTGGTCATGGACCAAGTTCATCACATACAATTGGTCCACATAACGCTGTTAGATATATCTTAAATAAATATCCAACTGCGGAATTTATCAAAGTGAAACTATGTGGTTCTTTAGCCTCCACAGGTAAAGGTCACTTAACCGATTACATTATTGATAAGTACCTTGATAATATTAAGCACCATATTATTTTCGATGCACGTAAAAGAGTCAAACATCCTAATACCATGTTCTTTGAAATCACTCTACCAAATAACGAAATTAAAAAAGAAACAATCGTCTCCATCGGTGGTGGTGTGATTACGGTAAATGGGGAAAAGAAGCAAGAAGGTAATGATTTATACCCACATCACACTCTTTCGGAGATTATGGCTTACTGCCGTGATTATGGTTATTCATTATGGGAATATGTCTTGTTCCATGAAGGTGAAGAAATACTCTCTTACATTGATGAAATATATCAAGCCATCAAGAAATCAGTTCAAAACGGTATTAATGCGGATGGAGAGCTTCCTGGTGAATTACACGTTAAAAGAAAAGCTAAACTCATGTATGAAAACATGATTAAAGAGCATAAAGAAGATGATATTCAAACTAACGTCGCGATTGCGTCCTTTGCCGCGAGTGAAGAAAACGCAGCGGGTGGTGTGATTGTTGTTGCCCCGACATGTGGTAGTGCGGGTGTTATCCCAGGTGTTGTGAAATATTTAGAAATGAAGAAAGTCCCTTATGAAGATATTCGTAAAGGCTTCTTAGTAGCCGGTCTTATCGGTTTATTAGCCAAAAGCAATGCCTCCATTTCAGGTGCGGAAGCAGGTTGCCAAGCTGAAATAGGTGTCGCTTGCTCGATGGGCGCAGCGATGGTTTCAACCGCTTTAGGATATGACTATAAGCGTATCG
>JBGUGI010000116.1:0-20530 GCA_045111495.1 Bacilli bacterium
CATCACCCTTAAAGGTAATTCTGAATCTAAATCAAGTAAGAAGAACACTAAGGTCTATAAACCAAAAATCCTTACATCATTGGATGATGAATCATTTATCTATGGTCCATTATTTGAAGGACCAATTGAATTTGTCCGTACTGATGAAGGCTATCAAAAATATCTCGATAGTAAAGTGAGAAAAGACTTACCACTTCATCCAACCAAGAAAGAAAAAGAATACTATTCATTAGAATATGAAAAGAAGTCTGAAAATAAAGAAGACTTAAAGCAAAAGAACGATTTAATTAAACGTACTGAAAAACAAGTTAATCAATTCGAAAAGAAAGTTAAGAACATTCTCGCTAAGCGTGAAGAAGCGAGACTCAAACTTCTCGAACTTGAAGCAGAAACAATTAGACAAGAAGAACAAGATCTCCTTGAAGCCGCGAGACGTGAAATCATTGATGCTTCTAAAGAAGATAAGGAACAAGCCACCACTAAAGTGGAAGAGGCTAAACAAGAAGCTCCAAAACAAGAAGAACCAGTTAAGGAAAAGATTGTTTACGTTCCTACCGTTAGTTTTGAAGATGCCGCTAAAGAGATTTGGCCACAACTCTATAAACCAGTAAAACAAGTTAAAAAGGCTAATAAAGAACAACCACAACCAGTGGAAGTCGAAGTCATTCCTCAACCAGTTGAAACTTCTGTTGAAGAGCCACAACCAGTTATCGAAGCGGAACAAAAAGTCTACGTTCCAACAGTGACATTTGATGACGCTGCTGACGAAATCTGGCCACAACTTAATAATCCAAATCCAATCGTTAAACAAGAAGCTCCGGTGGAACAAGTTATAGAACAACCTAAGGCTGTTAAGAAAGCTCCTGTTAAGAAAGCCGCTAAAGCGGAACCAGTGGAAGCGCCTCAAATAGAAGAAGTTAAACCAGCACCTAAGGTCTATGTTCCAACCGTCTCATTTGATGACGCTGCTGACGAAATCTGGCCACAACTCAAAAATCCACAACCAATAGTGGTCGAAAAGCCAGTGGAAGAAGCTCCAGTTGTCGTAGAACAAGCCAAAGAAGAAAAACCTGCTGAGGTAAAAGAACCAACACGTATGGTTAAGCTTCCAAAAGGCGCTGTCTTAGTGCCTATCCCAGAAGGTAGAAAGATTAAGAAACGCTTTATCCGCGCGGATGGTACTGAAGCAATTATTTGGGTTAAAGAAAAGAAAGCTCCTTCTAACCCAGAACCTATAAAAGAAGCTCCTAAAAAAGAAGAGCCTAAAGCTCCAGAAGTAAAAAAGGAAGAACCTAAAAAGGTTCCTGAAGCTAAACCAGAGGTAAAACCTCAACCAAAACCTCTTCCAAGGAAAGAGGAGAAAAAGGAAAATAAACCACAACAAAAAACTATTAAAGGCAAAAATAGCCGTAAGAAATTTAGAAAGTAATTTATGAGCGAACAAAAAAAGGAAAAACGTGTCAAAAGACCAAAAAGTAAGGCCAGAAAAATTGTTGAATGGATCCTTACTGGTATTTTCCTTGCGCTTTTTGCCTTCGTTATGGCGGGTCAAATTGATGGCATGGTCCATAAGAAAGATCACTATAACCAACAAATTAGATTTGGTTATGGTACCTTCATGGTTAAAACAGACTCCATGAAACCTTTATATGGCATTAATACCGCTTTAATTACTTACTTAGAAGATCCAGAAAAGATTTATGAACGTTTCCAAAAAGGTGAAATCGTGGATATCACATTCGTACACTGGACAGTCCCTACTAACGAATATACCGTTCCTTATGATAATCCAGAATTAACAGTGAGAACTAACGCTAGTTCGGATAAGACAGTGGATGGCATCCCTATGACCCATAGAGTGAGAGAAATCCACAAAAATGAGAATGTTGAAAAAGGTAAAGGCCGTTATACATTTATCACCGCTGGTATTAATACCAGAAGTGAATGGATGGGTTGGAAACAAGGTGACCCAGATATGGTCATTAACCAATATCAAGCCATTACAGAAAAAGAACTCCTCGGTAGAGTGGTGGTCAATTCTCCATTTTTAGGAGCCATCTTCTCATTCGTGAGTTCAGTATTAGGCTTATTAGTATTGCTTCTCATTCCAGCGTTCTATCTCGTTATTACTTCCGTTATTGATATCTTTAAGGCCTATAAGGATCCAGAAGAGGTCAAAGAAGGTGGCCCTTCGGGAGATACACCTAAAGGTGAAGTTGCGCTTTCAGACGCCGATAAAAAGAGACTTAAAGAGCAACTACTAGAAGAAATGTTAAATAAGAAGAAAGGAGCAGCAAACAATGAAAAAGAAGAATAACAAAGGCATGCTAATCCTCGTTGTCATAATGGCGGTAGTCATCACCTTTATGCTCGTCTTTTTAGGCTTCGCCTTAATCGGTGGTATTTTTGGCGATGACAAAGTTCTTCCTAATATCCTTAATGGTGTTACATTCGTTTTAGTTGCTATCTTCTTCATCGTGTTCTCCTTCTTTATTAATACGCGTTTTACTTTGGTTTCCATTGAAAACGATAACGAATATAACTTAGGTGAAAGAAGCACATTTAATAACTTATTCGCTTTCCAAAGAAATGTCCAAATGCGTTTCTCTCTTAATAAGAGATTTTCAAAAAACAAACAGCATATTGTCGCTTTTACATTCTCTTCATCTTCTGTTACTCAAAACGTTAATAGAAATAAAGAAATTTACTCTTTAAATAGTCACATCGCTAACTTCTTAGAAGAAATACCTTTAAAACTAGGCTTAAAGAAGAATAACTTTGTCTTCGCTTTCTCTCGTGGTTCTTTCTTAATCTATATGGTTAAGCAAAACGAACAAGTGATTCAAACCATTTGCGATATGTTAATTAAAGATATTTATGAATTTGGTGAGGCTAACTGTCCACACACCTGGGTCCAACCATTCTTTGGTGTCACTGTCGTGAACAACGATGAATCATTAACCCACCAAATTGAAAACGCTTTATTAGCGAGAGACTATTCCGAAAAGAACTTTGAAACAATTACCTATTATCAACCAACCTTCCGTAAGAGTGTCTCTGCTAGTGAAGTTGATGAATTATACGAAGCTTTAGAAAAGAAAGAATTTGTTGTTTATTATCAACCTAAGTTTGACTTAAATAACAAGCAGTTCATTTCTAGTGAAGCTTTAATTAGATGGAATAGTAAGAAGTACGGTCTTTTAGCGCCGACTAAGTTCTTAGCGAAAGCCGAATCGATTGGTTTAATCCACGATATCGATATCTACGTTTTAAGACAAGTTTGTGAAGACCTTAACGATTTAATCAGAAGAGGTAGAAGAACTCTTCCAGTGTCCGTTAACTTCTCATTATTCGAATTCTATAGCTCTAACTTCTTAGATAAAATCTTAGGCATCTTAGAGGAATTTAAAGTTCCACCTCATTTAATTGAAATCGAAATTACTGAAGCCACATCCCAAGCTAACCAATTCTTATCCATTTCTATTATTAAGAAACTTAAAGAACATGGTATCCGTGTTTTAATGGATGACTTTGGTATTGGTTATTCTAACGTTGGTAACTTAAGAAAGATTCCATTTGACGTTGTTAAGATTGATAAGACATTTATTGATGGTATCGTTACCGACACTAAAGCCAGAGAAATCGTTAAATTCTTAATCGGTTTATGTAAGATTAACGGCATGGAAGTCGTTGCTGAAGGTGTCGACAACAAAGAACAAGTGGAAATCTTAAGAAAAATCAAATGTGATACCATTCAAGGTTTCTATTATTCACAAGCCATCGATAAGAAAGCTTTTGAAAAGTTCTTAGATGATAACCCATTCGAAAAAGGAGGCAAATAACATATGATCATGATCGTCGGTTCTCAACATGATGATATCCTTTATTTCGAAAGTGTCATCACTAATAAGAGAGAAGAAACAGTTTTAGGCAAATTCAAAGTGACGATTGGCACAATCTTTAACCAGGCCGTCCTTTTAGTGGACCAAATGAAAACTAACTACTTAAGTAGTGCTTTAACTTTATATTTAATCGAGAAATACTTTATCATTCTCGTTATTAATGTCGGTAGATGTATTGCCTACACAAAAGACATCAAACCATTAGAAATTGCTATTTCTAAACAAACAATTCTTGGGGACGTTGACCAAGTTAACGAAGATTACGTTAAATACGGACAAATCCCTGGCTTTGAACAAATCTTCGAAAGTGAAGATGATGTCATTGGCTATATCGCTACAGCGTTTGAAAAAAGAACATATAGTGTTTATAAAAACTGTAACTATGTATCCACATCAGTGGATATCCATGATAAAAACCAAGTCAAGAACATGGTGGAATTCGGTCGTGTCTTTGGCTTTGATAACCACGTTGTCTTTGATAATAACACCGGTGGTGTAGCTTTAGGTTGTAGTTTGTCTAAAGTCCCATTCGTGTCTGTGAAAGTCGTGGAACGCTATTTAGATGGTGAGAAGAATATCAACACCTATCTAAAAGCAATGAAGGAATATGTTAATGTCGGTAAGGCAATTGTTACCTGTATTGGTGATATTGGCCGTAACGAGATTATCTAGAAGGGAGTTAGTATGGCTAATAATAAAAGAGTTCGTTCAATTAAACACTTCTTCCGTTTCTTTACTGTTTTCCCAATTGTCTATTTCTTCGTTTTAGTTGTCTCCATGACCGTTCTTTCCTATGCTTTTGCTAGGACAAGTAATTATTCTTTATTAATCGCTATTATTGCTACTGGTGTGGTCTTAGTGGGTCTTTATATTTGGTTCTTAATTTATATCACCTCTCGCTTAAATATCGTCTTTATTGATGGTTTATATAACACCACAGTGCAAAACTTTGAAACCATTAGCAGAAATCAAAATAGATTCTTTGAATATCCAAATAAAGGCTATGCTGAAATTGCCGCGTTAAATGACCGCGTTGATAATCTTAAAAGAGAACTCGTGGGCGCAACTTTAATCCCAACAACCGTTGGTTTTGAGGATATTGATTTAGAATACTGGGACAAAGAAAGACATTTAGTGAAACATGAAAGTTTCTTGAAAGAATTACCAAATATTATCTTTAAGTCTCAAAACTATCGTAATACTTTAATTGAAGTCTATTATGACTTATCAGAAGAAGACTTAACTGCGAAGGATGTCGATTATATCGTGGGAGTCTTACTCCGCAATTTCCGTAATTATTCAAACTACTTATTTATTCTTCCAGAAGATCGCAAAAGTATTTGGTTATACCTACCACGTGTCGACTCTTTAAGTAAAATTAAAGAACAAATCGAAATCTGTATTAAAGAATGTAGTATCTCTAGACGTCTCGCAGATGGTATTACTCCTTTAACCGCACACTTCAGTGTGGTTTGTTACCCATATAGTGATGTCCATGAACTCGTTTCTGACCTAAGATACGCTAGACGTCAAAACTTAGATATCTTTTTCTATTTACCAAATAGATTAGCCTCTGTTAAGAATAACGCTATTTCTAGAAACTCACAAAACCTTAACCAAATGACTAAAATGCTCATGCCATTATTAAATATGGATATGGGTTTACAGTTCGCTAAAGAAAACGCTAAAACGATTGAATCAGTCTTGAAGACTGTTTCCACATATTTCGCTATCGATTACTCTGGCATTATCGGTTACGACGATAGCAAAAACCGTTACCAAGTCGTATATCGAGCGAATGAAGGCAATGATACATTAATCGATATCAAAGGTTTCGTCGAAAGAGAATTCGTTCAAACAATGGACAAAATCAGAGACGAAGATAATTCCCATTACTTCTCCAGTAGAAACCACGCTAATAGTGCTTTAGGCAGGCATTTAGACCGCATTGGTGTGGAAAGTGGCTTCTATTACATGGTAAGAGAAGATGACCGTCCAATCGGCGTTATTTACTTCTTTAATAAAACTAGAACATTCATTATGGACTCTTATATTCAAGAATCCTTAATTGTTTTATGTAATAAGATTTCTTCTTATATCTTAAGTAAACGTCGTGACTTAGAAGTGGAAAGTTCATATAACGAAATCGATTCTTTATTAAAACTATCCGACTTCTCAACTTATCGTGTTTCTTTAGAAGACTACACTCTTTTAAGAGCAAGCTCCACGATGAAGAACTTATTCCCACAATTAAAGATTGGTGAGAAATGTTATAAGGCATTATATGGTTTAGATACTCCATGTGCGGATTGTCCACTTAAAACAGGCTTAAAGAAAGCCATGCATATTGGCAAAGATAACTTTGAAACTTCATTAGTTCTTTCCGAACATAATAATAGTGCATATCAAGTTATGGCGGTGAAGAACTTATATACCCATAAATCACATCATAGATATAACCAAGATATGGTTATTAATAGCTTCCACTCTCTTGTTGAGAACTTAGAAGACCGCTACGAAGTCGCTGGTAAAGGTTACTTATTGCTTTTAAGAATCGATAATGTTGATGAATTAATCGAAGAACATGGTTCTGAAGGTTACTTAAGCTTAATGAGAGACTTTACAAGACGTTTAAAGAAACTCCATAACGGCTATGAAAATGTCTATTACTACACTAATCAATTCTTAGCCCTTCTTTATCCAGAATTTGGTCAAACAGACATCTTGGATGAATGTGAAAAGATCTATCGTGTTGCCCAAGGCGCTGATAGTAACGCTGACTATAAGATTAAGATTACTTTCTTACCAGTCTCTTATCCTCGTGTTTATCCAAACGCTGCATCTTTAATCAAACAAGCGGATAACTTTGCGATGAGAGGTAGATACGCGACTAATAAGGACTACATTTACTTTGATGAAAGTAACTACACAAGAAGTGCTAATAGAGAACAATTCTTATTATCCGTTATTCAAAAAGCCTTCACTGATAAGACATTTGAAGTCAATCTTCAACCAATGGTTGATGCCTCTGATAAACAAATCTGGGGTGCTGAATTGCTCTTACGTATTACCGATGAATATCGTAATACCGCCTTTAGAACTGATGAATTAGTGAACGTCGCCGCTAAATATGATCAAATCGGTATTATTTCCCATGCCTTACTTGATTATATTGCTTCCTTATATCGTGAATATGGCGCTTCATTCTTCTCATCTTTAGGATTCAAACGTATGGCGCTTAATACTGACTATTCTTTCTTCACCGATAAGAACTTCAGAAAAGACACTAAGAAATTCATTGATGAACTTAAGCTTCCAAAGAACTTCTTAGCCTTTGAAATTCCAGAAAGTGACGCTGCAACACATATCGATGAATTTAAAGAAATCGCTAAGATGACTAAAGAACTTAACATCGTCTTAGTGTGTGACCAATACACAGGTCGTCATATTTCCGTTGAAATCTTAAAAGATATTGGCTTTAACGAAGTTAAGATTTCCCGTAATGTTGTTTTACACATCGATAGTGATAACAACCGTTACGCTAACTTAAAGCAACTCTTATACTTAATCCGCAACTTAGGCATGAAAGCCTCTGTTGTTGGTGTTGAAAACATTGACCAATACTTACTCATTAAACAAGTTGATGAAACAGTCTCACAACAAGGCTTCTATTTATATCGTCCATTAGAAAAGCAAGCTTTAATTGAAGCGTTAAGAGGATCTAATAGACGTAGAAGCGAAGACGAAGATAAATAGACTAACCAATTAAGAAGTCTTCTTCAACGTATCGATACTTGCCTTGATTATCAAAGCTCATTTTTGTGCCGGTTAATTGAATAAAGGTAATTGGACCGAGTCGACCAATAAACATCAAAATAATAATGATGATTTTTGATCCTACGGATAAATATGGTGTGACCCCTGCGGAAACACCAACAGTACCAAAGGCCGAGAATACTTCATATATCAAAGCGGATGCTTTCGTGCTTTCTAACCCAATAGCGTCCATATCCATTTTGCCTTCAAAGGAATAAATGGAAACGAAGCAAATAAAGATCACAACAACCCCTAGAATAACTAAGGACATAGCTTTAACTATGGCTTCATTAGAATATCTTCTATGGAAAGAAGCGACCTTTCTACCTGTAAGGTAAGAAACCATTGCTAAAACGATAATGTATAAAGTGGTTGTCTTAACGCCACCAGCGGTACCTAATGGGTTACCACCAAAGAACATTAAGAAACAAGAGAATACTTTGTTCAAAACACTTAATTTATCTTGATCGACAGTGGCAAAGCCCGCTGTTCGACAAGTCACGCTTTGGAATAAAGCGTCAAATGGGCTTTGGAAATGTTGACCGATTAAGAAAACGATAAAACCAACAGCGATTAATAATCCCGTCATCATTAAGGAAATCTTGGTGAACACTCTTAAACGTTTGAAATTACGTTTAGCGAAGATATCCATGACCACTAAGAAGGAAATACCACCAGCTACAATCAAAAACATGATATAAGAGCATAAGTAGTAATAAGCCCAATCTGGTAATGAATCAATAAAGCCACCGTTACCTCTAATGAGAGAAGTGCTACCAAATAAATCAAATCCAGCGTTATTATAGCTAGAAACAGAAGTGAATAAAGAATTCCATAAACCATGTGGAATATCAGAAGAGAACTGTAAGAAAACAGGTAATCCTAATAGGAAACCTAATAATTCAAAGCTAAAGGAAATAAGAATAATCTTTCTGACGAAACCGACAACCTCAACCATATCATCACTATTAACCATCGCGGATAAGAAGAGACGATCTTTGAATTGGAGTTTGCCACTAAATAAAGTAATAACGAATGTTAAGAAAGTAATAAATCCTAGACCACCAATTTGAATGAGAAGCATTAAAATAAGTTGTCCAACGAATGTTAATTCCGTATTAATACCGTTAGAGAAACTATTTAAACCAGTCACACAAGTAGCGGATGTCGCTAAGAATAGGCAGTCTAAATAATTACCGAAGTTATTTGCCGTTCTAGAAAATGGAAACATTAAAAGAACAGAACCTAAGGCAATAATAAGCACAAAGGAAAGAATAACTAGTAAGTACGGATTAAGACGTTTCTTATTGTTCATACCGATAGGTATACCCCTTTTAGAAAAAAATAGCAAGCATTAACACTTGCTATTATTTTTAATTGGTCGGCCAAGTTCGGTTATTCTTAAACCATTCAGTATCTTTTAAGATAGTGGAATTATTACTACCAGTTACTACGTAATTAATGCCATCATCACAGCGGAATTTGATGTTACCGTTCATTGATTTATAGCCTTTTTCATCATCTGTGGCAACAGTGGTGACATAAACTTTATCAGTCCATTTACCAATACGGTTAACCGCTAATTGGGCAGGGAACATATTATCAGGATTCTTGGTATATTCATCGCTACCAGCGCAGCAACATATGCAAACTGTTTTAGGTTTAATGACATTTAATAATGTGTCAGTATTCGCGGTATAACTACCATGATGGCCACCCTTGAATAATTCAACTTGTGGTAGGTTATTAAGTTCCACTAAGGAAGCTTCACCTTTTTCTTCTAAATCACCAGTGAATAAGTAGTGGTTATCACCTTGTGTAAACATCGCACAAACGGAGTAATCATTTTCGTCACTAGACTTTTCTCTATAGAACTTTTGATCAAGTATTTCCATAGTGATACCAGCAGCGATTTCATATGTCTTTTTAGCACCATTAGTTCCTGCGATACAATCAGCAGCGGTGTAATGATGAGCAATATCACCAGCAGCCACTTTGGCATCTCTTTTTTCACAGTATTTAGTGTGTAAAGCCTTACCTTCGTTATTGGATAAAGCGAAGTCAATTAATGTATCAATTTTATATCTATCGAAGATGCCTGGATTAGTATTTGTGCTAGTAAATCCTTCAATATGGTCTTGATGTGCGTGAGTTGCAATGACGTATTCAAGGATATCGTCTTCACAATAGGTATCTACAAATGAGGCAATAGTGGAAGCACTAGATTGTCTGCTACCAGCGTCAATTAAGATATCAGTGCTACCCGCTTTAATGAAGGTGCTATCACCTGTATATTTATTTCCTAATTCTAAGAAGTTAATATCAATAGCTTCTAAAGCAGTGACTTTCACCTTTCTTTCAAGTTCACCAGAGTATTTTTGGAAATCAAGTTTGTATTTAACGGTAAACGTGGCTTCTTCTTCAGTGGTAATTGCGTTAACTTTAGCGTCTCCTAAATAGTAAGTAGTGACAACTCTTTCTGTCACATCTTTACCATTATACATCGCTTTTGTACCTCTTTCTTTGTAGGTTGAATTCAAAGCGATGCTTGTTTCTTTAGAACCGATTAAAGTAAAACTCACATTTGGACGAGCATTACGAAAAGCAAAAAATCCTGCTGCAGCAATTGCGGCTAGAACAATAAAAATGATAATAGCAACGAGGAATCCCTTAGGATTCTTTTTAGCCATCTTTTTGCCTTGTTTTAATAGTTTACTAGTTGTTGATTTCTTTGCCATATGTATATCCTCTATCTAATTTTATTATTAATTTATATTAAATTAAAAGCCTTTACTTATTTGAAAAAGTATTTTTTCTTGTATCAATCTAAAAAGATTGAAAAATATATAAATACGTTTTACACTAAAATGGACAATTAGGAGGCATATAATATGGGCTTAATTAAAGCTTTCTCCGGAGCGCTTAGCTCCACTCTTGCTGACCAATGGAAAGAGTATTTCTATTGCGAAGCTTTACCAGTCGATGTCTTAGTAGAAAAAGGACAAAAGAGAGTTAATGGTAAAAGATCATCTAATACCAAAGGTAGTGAAAACATCATTTCTAATGGTTCTGTAATCGTTGTTGCCGATGGCCAATGTATGATTATTGTTGACCAAGGTAAGGTTGTGGAATTCGCTGCCGAACCAGGTGCATACAAATTTGATTCCAAAACTGAATCATCTATCTTTGCTGGTTCATTTGGTGAAAGAATCATTGGTTTCTTCAAAACCATTGGTAGACGTTTCACATTTGGTGGTGACACAGGTAGTGACCAAAGAGTCTATTACTTCAACACCAAAGAATTAGTGGACAATAAGTTTGGTACACCAAACCCAGTGCCATTTAGAATTGTTGATAACAATGTTGGTCTTGACGTTGACGTTTCCGTTCGTTGTAACGGTGTCTTCTCCTACAAGATCACAAACCCAATCCTCTTCTATCAAAATGTCTGTGGTAACATCACCCAAGCATATACAAGAAGTCAATTAGACGGTCAATTAAAGACAGAATTCATTTCTGCTTTACAACCAGCTTTTGGTCGCTTATCTGAATTACAATTAAGACCAAACCAAATCATGACTCACTTAACTGATTTGGAAAACGCGATGAATGTCGCTCTTGATGAAAAATGGAACTCCTTACGTGGTATTGAAGTTATCTCCATTGCTTTAGGTTCTGTTACTCTTCCAAAAGAAGACGAAGATCTCATCAAAGAATTACAAAGAAAGAATGTTTACGCTAGAAACGCTGCTATGGCAGGCGCAACCTTAGTTGAAGCACAAGCTGAAGCTATGAAGAATGCTGCTAGCAATGCTAATGGTGCGGCTATGGGCTTCTATGGCTTAAATATGGCGGCTAATGCTGGTGGTATGAATGCTCAAGGTTTCTACCAAATGGGTGAACAACAAAAACAACAACAAGCGCAAGCGCAAGCACAACAACAAGCCGCTGGTGCTTGGACATGCCCACAATGTGGCGCACAAGCCACAGGTAAATTCTGCCCAGAATGTGGCACAAAGAAACCTGAAGTTGATGGTTGGATTTGCCCACAATGTGGTACAAAAGCCACAGGTAAGTTCTGCCCAGAATGTGGTACTAAGAGACCAGAAGGCGAAAAGAAAATCAAATGTAATAAATGTGGTTGGGAACCAAAACCAGGTGAAAAAGCACCTAAGTTCTGCCCAGAATGTGGTGACCCAATTAACGATTTAGACGAAGTTAAATAGTGTATGGCAAATAAAGAATTAGAATGCCCTTGTTGTGGTGGTACTCTGCACTTTGATAGCCACACTCAAGATATCGTCTGTCCATTTTGTGATTCACATTTTTCATTAGACGATTTAAAAGCCTACACCGAAAATTTAGCAAGCGATAAAGAAGAAGATACCGCTTGGGATGAATCAAGAGTTCAAGAATACACCGACAAAGAAATGAAGGGTATGAAGATCTACTCTTGTGAATCTTGTGGTGGTGAAATCATTGTTGATGAAACATCCGCTTCTACTCGCTGCCCTTATTGTGATAACAATATCCTTGTTTCTAAACAACTTTCAGGCGATTTAAAACCAAATCTTGTTATTCCATTTAAGAATGATAAAGACAACGTTTTAAGTAGTTTAAAATCCTTCTTTAAGAAAAAACCATTATTACCAGGTTCATTCTCAAAAGATAATGTCGTTACTGAAGTAAAACCTTTATATGTGCCATTTTGGTTATTCGACGCTAATGTCGATGGTAGAGTGAGATTCAAAGGTGAAAAAACACGTCGTTGGTCTGATTCCAATTACGACTACAAAGAAACAAAATTCTATTCTCTTGTGAGAGATGGTGGTATTGCCTTTGATCACGTCCCAGTTGATGGTAGTAAAAAGATGGAAGACCAATTAATGGAATCCATCGAACCATATGATTTCTCTGAAGCAGTGGAATTTAACGCTGGCTATCTCGCTGGCTATGCTGCGGATAGATATGATGTCAGTAAAGATGAAACATTCAATAGAGCAACCACACGTTTCCGTGAAGGTACAATCCAAGCTTTTAGAAGTGACATTCATGGTTATGATAACGTTGAGTATAACGATTCATCTATTCAATTAAGTGACACAAATGCGCAATATGCTTTATATCCTGTTTGGATTTTAAATACCAAATGGAAAGAGAAACCATACCGCTTTGCGGTAAATGGCCAAACTGGCAAAGTCGCTGGTGACTTACCAATCTCTAAAGCTAAAGTGATGATGTTCTGGAGTATCTTCTTTGCTATCTTCGCTTTAATCGGCTTAGGCATCGGTGCGATTGTTGAATACTTAATTCCAGGCCTAATTGCCGGTGCGATTATGGGTGCGATTATCTCTTCTATCATCCTCTTTGGTATGAGTAGAAAGAATAAGAACGTGCAGTTCCAATATGGTGCTTCTCCTTATGTTAGAGATGGCTCATATCACATCGACTTTAGAAAAGATATCTTCTTATATAGCAAAGTCACAAAAACCGCGAGAGCATCTTCAAGTAGCTCTAGACGTTAATAATTGAAATTATTAAAAAGATAGCCAACCGGCTATCTTTTTTTTGTTTGTTATTTTAATCGCTCAATTCTTTGTACATGATGTCATGGACATAATTACAAAGTTCAGTAGCGTTCATGGAAGAATAATCTTCATAATATAAGACTTGGACACATTTCATTTCGACGTGAGAGGCTCTTGGGAATCTCTTATGGATTGTTGGAGTGCCTTTCATGGTCAAGATGACGATAGGGCATTTGGTCTTAATTGCAATAGCGAACGCACCGTTATGGAATTCACCGAGAATCACATGTTCTTCTTGACGACTACCTTCTGGATAGATACCGACACTAGAAGCGCCAGAAGAGATTAATTCCGCGGCTTTTTTGAATTGTTCGAGTGATTGAAGCTTATCGTTTCTATCGACTGGCATATAGCAGTTTCTACGCATAAAGCGCTTCGCTAATGGAATCTTCATATTGTCTTCTTTAGTAACGAAGGCTAAATCACGTTTTCTCAAGACTTGTGAAACAAGCATCGAGTCGAATTTAGATTTATGGTTACCAATTAATAAGAAGCAATCATTAGGAATCTTTTCTAAGCCAATCTTTGTTAATTTGATATGAGCGTGGTTATTAATATAACTAATACCTGAGTTAAGCAAGAATCTCGCAAATTTTGATGGTTTTGTATATGTCTTCTTTTTAGAACACATAATTCGACCAGCGATATCAAAGAAGATCCACGCTAGGGCAAGGCCAGCAAAATAACCAGCGATGAACATTACGATT
This sequence comes from Bacilli bacterium, assembly GCA_045111495.1. Lineage (GTDB taxonomy): Bacteria > Bacillota_I > Bacilli_A > RFN20 > CAG-826 > RUG14515. The sequence continues at coordinate 14,014 of JBGUGI010000116.1, forward strand.
GGACGATAAAAATCATACCATTGGTGCACTGGCCAAAAAGTAAATGCACTAGTAATAGAAAGTATCGCTGCAACCGCAACGCAAATGATTGAAACTAACATGCTTTATTCTTCTCTAGCAGGTGGGACTAATTTAATAGCCTTTGGACAAACTTCAACAGTGAAGTTGTTACCCTTAATCATTTCGCCATCAACACAGACGTCGAATTCTTTAGGAGCAACCATTTTGATTTGCTTGGCTTGTCTATAAACAATTTTCTTTCTTGGCTTATCTAAGTGTTTACCTTTGGTATATGTACCAATAATCATACCTAAACCCAAGAATGTCATAGTCTTTAAAACACAGACATCGATTAAACCATCGGTATTATCGCTCTTTGGAGCGCACTTGAATTGACCACCAACCCATTGACCTTGGGCTAATGTAGCTAATAATAATTGTTTTTCATTGAGCTTTTCGCCATCAGCGTAGACTTCAATATCATTGAAACGACCGTGTTTCATCGCGTCGTTTTTTAAAGCGTAATCGTATGGGTTTGTGCCTTCTTTAACTTTCTTTGGGAAACCGTGTTCCTTATAGTAGTTACCTCTTGCACCGACAATCGCGTCGAAACCAAAGTTAATGACGTTAATGGAATACCAAGGTTCTTGTAAACCTTCACCTTCAATTTTGGTTAAGTCGATATCAACGGCTTTACCATTGATTAATGGTTTGAATGAACGATATTGTTCAATGTTTTCATTGGTGACACCATATGATTTAACAAAGTCATTACCTGTACCGATTGGTAAGATAGCGAGTTCAGCATTTTTGATGCCCACTAAACCGTTAGCGATTTCATGAACTGTACCATCACCGCCACAAGCATAGACTCTGACTGTATCTTTATTATTCTTTTTAAAATAGGATTTGAGGAAAGGAATAACTTTACGTGGTCCTTCTGTTTTGTAAATCTCAAAATCTAATCCTTCGAAGTTCTTCTTAATTACTTCTTCAAACTCAGCGCCGTCTTTTCCCTTACCTGCGCTTGGATTAAAAATGATTAAATGTTTCATTATTATGTCCTTCTTTCAACAAAAACAAATATACCACATACAAAAAGATATATAAAAATAATTTTTTATCGCTTAAAAAATGACATTTAACAAATTCGCAATATTGTTTACAATAATATAGTGTATGAAAAAGTTGAAAAAATCCTTATTATTACTAACATTATCTTCGCTCCTATTAAGCGCTTGTAACTGGGAGAAAAGGTCTTTTTGTTTAGAAACATCAACTTCTCCAGATTTTGTTTCTGGTAAGTGTGCAGTTGCTTCTCCAACTGATATTAACCAAACAATTTATGTCTACTGCTCAGAAATGACAGAAGATAATTCCAAATATCTCATTTCTTGGAATGACATCATTTATCTAAAGTATTTCTCATTCAGTGGTGGTCTTGAAGGTAAGAAAGTTGATTCCGTCATTTATGTTGCTAAAAATTCATTAAAAGTGGAATTCCATGGTTTATGTAGAGATGAGAATGCGACAGGTGGCTACTTCAAAGTCAGTAACTTAGCCTTCACAGGTAACTCCGAAAAAACTAAAGACGCTATTTTGTATGCATATATTGCTATAGGTGATCAACTCGGGGATATTGATAAACCCGCTGAGTTCACTTTCTAATTATGAAAAACTTATTTGAACAAGCAAAGTCTGCTTTAAACAATCACCAAGTAATTGCCTTTCCTACGGAAACAGTATTTGGCTTAGGTGTTTATTATGATGACGAAGAAGCCTATCATCTTTTAAATCAAATCAAAAGAAGAAGAGAAGATAAACCATATACATTAATGCTTTCTGATATCAAAGATATCAATAAGTATGCTTATATTGAAGATAACGTTTTAAAAGCCTTAAGCAAATTCATTCCAGGTCCAATCACTTTATTACTTAAATGTAAGGATAATGTTCCAGGTTATGTGACTCATAACACAGGTGTAATAGGGGTGAGAGTGCCTGAAAATAAAGAAGCCTTAGAGCTTCTTAAGTATTTAGAAAAACCATTGCTCGTTCCTTCCGCGAATAGAGCGGATCAAAAACCCGCAATGAATGATCAAGAAGTAAAAGCTATCTTCAATGATGAAGTCGCAGTTATTATTCCAGGCCAATCTATTGGAGGATTACCATCCACAATCATTGATTTAACCGGGGAAGAAATAAAGCTAATAAGACAAGGACCTATTAGTCTAGAAGATATTAAAAAAGCCCTCTAGGGCTTTTATTTTAATCAGAGAAATCTTTATCTTCGACAATATAGAAGTGATAATCTGGATATTTATTGCTTAAGTTATTTTGGATTTGCTTAATTAACTGTGGTGCATCCGGATCTTTAAAATCCACGATGACATCAAATGAGATAGATTTGCTTTCTTGGTCACAGTAGAAACCATGAATTTGTTTAATGTTTTTATGTTCTAAGACTTCTTTTTGAATCTCGTTTCTAATGTCATTGATGATTGGATCACTGTTGTTGGTGGCGTAAATGCCCACGGTCATGATGATGCCAAATTCTTTATAGACCTGCGCAGATATTTTTCTTGTTAATGGATGAATATCTTTCGCAGTCATTTCATCACTGACCTCAATATGGATAGAACCGATACCTCTATCTGGACCATAGTTATTAACGATTAAATCATAAGCGCCTTTTACTTCAGGATTTTGACAGACTAAATGTTTAATTGCTTCACTTACTTCCTTACTTGTACGTTCACCAATAATGCTTGATAAAGAGCTTCTTAAAACGTCAATTCCAGATTTAATCATGAATAAGCCGATGACCGCGCCGACATAACCTTCAATGCTGACTTTCCAAATGAGCATAACAGCGACAGAAACTAAGGTGCCAAAGGACAATAAAGCGTCAAATAAAGCATCCATTCCTGAACCCTTAAGAGCTTCGCTGTTGACCTTCTTACCAACGTGTCTAAAGTATAAACCAAGAACAATTTTAACAACGACCGCGACAGCGATTAACACTAAGGTCACGATATCAAATGTTGGTTTGCCGCCTTCAATAATTGATTTAATAGATTCAACGATTGCACCAACACCAGCAACGATGATAATAACACCAATGGCTAAGCTAGTGATGTATTCAACACGTCCATGACCATACGGGTGTTTAGCGTCTGGTTTCTTTTGCGATAACTTAGTACCAATAATGGTAATTGTGCTTGATAATGCGTCAGATAAGTTATTAATCGCGTCCATAATAATCGCAATACTGTTAGCGAAAATACCGACAATAGCTTTAAGAATAACTAAGCCAATATTGCCAAGAATACCAATAATACTTGTTCTAACGATTACTTTGCTTCTATTTTCCATAAAAACCGTCTAAAACCTTATGCAGGAGTCGATAAAATTCAATCGCTTCTTCCCTTTCAAGATGTACACATTTAGCGATATTTTGTGGTATTGATAAAGCTTTTTCTTTAAGTTTAAAACCTTCATCAGTCACACAGACGACTAGTTCCCTACCGTCCTTATCGCTTTTATTCTTAATAATATAACCCTTATTCTCTAATTTATTCAATAGAGGTGTTAAAGTTCCAGAATCTAAATACAATCTATGGCCTAATTCTTTGACAGTGATATGGTCATTTTCCCATAACGCTAATAAGGTAATATATTGGGTATAAGTAAGATCTAATTCCTTGAGCAAAGGGATGTATTGACGAACGATTTCCTTGCTCGCCACATACATTGGAAAACATATTTGATTATCAAGTTTTAATATCTCTTCGTTTTTCATCTTATTTGTTTAATGCGTCAACGATAGATTGTTCGATTTGTTCTGGTTTGACAGTTGGTTCAAATCTACCTAAGAAGGAACCATCTTTACCAATTAAGAATTTAGTGAAATTCCATTTAACTTTCTTAACCTTCTTTGCTTCATTTTGAGACTCTAAAAAAACGAATAAAGGATGGGCATCTTTGCCATTAACTTTAATCTTATCGAATTGTGGAAATTGCGTGTTGTATTTTAAAGAACAAACAGAGTGAATTTCTTCCGCTGTTCCTGGGGCTTGGGCTAAGAATTGATTACATGGGAAATCAAGAATCACAAAACCTTGATCTCTATATTTTTCATATAAAACTTCTAAGCCTTCATATTGTGGAGTGAATCCACATCTTGTCGCGGTATTAACGATGAGGACGACTTGTCCTTGATATTTGCTGAGATTGACTTCATTTCCGAGATAGTCATTTGCTTTGAAATCGTAAATGTTCATAAATTTACCTCCATAATAAATTGTATACAATCTAATTTTGTTTGCAAGAAAAAAACTCACATTGTTTCAGTGAGTTACTTCTTTGTGAACACTAAGGCAGGTTTACCAATGACTACGCGAGTGTTGCTTGGTACATCCTCTAATAGGAAGACGTTACTACCGATTGTGACGTTATCACCAATGTTGATGGCCCCTAGTAAGGAAGCACCAGCGTAGATAGTAACATTATTACCGACTTGTGGATGTCTAACGACTCCTCTCATTTTTTCAGCGTTGCTAAGAGAGACCGCTCCAAGAGTCACACATTGATAGATCTTTACTCTTTTACCGATAGTGGAGGTTTGACCGATTACGGTACCAGTACCATGGTCAATAAAGAATGGATAATCAATGTTAGCGCCTGGATGGATATCGATGCCTGTGGATGCATGAGCATGTTCAGATAAATAACGTGCTTCTAATTTATATCCTAATTTATATAAAGCATGAGAAATGCGATATGTTGCAATAGCTCTAAATCCTGGATAAGCCATCTTAATTTCATCTAATGATGTCGCCGCTGGATCGCTATCCATAAAGAATTGGAGGTCTTCTTTAAGAATATCTTTGATATTATCTAATTCATTTTTAAAAGTTTCGAAGTTCTTTTCGTTTACTTCGATTGAATCATAGAAAAGACTTGCTAGTTCAACGCCTTCTTCTTCACAGATGACGTAAGCAAAGCATTTATCTAATAAGTCAACAAGGTTACTTTTGCAAATCATATTTCGTAAGAATTGTGCCATATTTATTCATAAATTACAAATGATATGACTGCTAAAAGGTGGTACAATGGTTTCAGCATCTAATGTAGGAGAATCATAAAATGATTAAAAAAAGACATTTCATTATCGTTATCGGTATCTTGCTCGTAGGTATTGTTCTTGGTTCATTCTTCGATTTACAAATTAACCAAGCCTTATTTTCAAAAAACAATTTATTTGGCTTATTAATGGCCTCGTTTGGTACATATCCTTGTTATGCAGGTTTTGCTTTCATCGGTGGTGGTTTACTAGCCACAACTTGGAAAAGAAAAGATTTGCCATGGTTTGCTAAAATTATTGCCTATGTCTTGTCCGCTTTAGGATATGTCTTAGGCGTTATTCTTTGCGCGAAAGATTTACCATCCATTAATGGTTTTAATAATGATGCATTAAAGATCCCAAGCTATATTGGCTGTGCAGTCCTCTTTGCCGGTGTCTATTATTTAGCGGTTAGAGTTTGCTCTAAAGGTGATAAAAAAGCCTTATGGTCCGCTTTACTTGTTATGTCAGTCATCGTGATAGTGGGCTTATTACCAGTTGGTTGGGTTGTTAAACAAATCATCCATCGTCCACGTTATCGTTTCTTTGTTAGAGAAGGTGTCACAGATTTCTATAATTGGTGGCAGTCCTGTACAGGCTATAAAGACTTCATTAAAGGTGATACTGTTATCGATGGCATTACCATGACAAAAGAAGAATTTAAATCATTCCCAAGTGGTCATTCAGGTACCGCTGCAGTGATGATGATGTTCTTACCATATTACTCAATGTTCTTTAAGAAATTGAAGGGTAAAGAAACATTGTTATTCTATATTGGTTTTGCTTGGACTTTATTGATGATGTTCTCCAGAATGCTTGTCGGTGCGCATTTCTTGTCAGATACATGCACAGGTTCGCTTATTGTGATGGTGGTATTCTATGTTGTCCATGTCTTCTGCAGTTCGAAAGGCTGGATCTTTAAGAAAGAAGAAGAACCACAAGTGGAAGCAGAACCCGCTCAATAATTTGTAGGATATAAAAATATGAAAAAATCAATCATTTTAGGCGCAGTTATCGCTTCGTTCGTCTTAAGTTCCTGTTCGCTTTTTAAAACATATTCTTCTGAAGCTAAAGAAGTGGATGTTTATCTTTTAGATTACGCTACTCAGGGCGGTAAGAATATTGAGGAGTGTAAATTAGGCACTATCAGCCCACAATTCATTGAAGGTGAAGGCTATGTCCCATATTTCTCTTTGGAGCAATATGCTTCTTTATATAAACCTTATTTTGAGGCTGATGTGAAAAGCGAAGTGGAAAACAATGGTTTTGCCTCCACTTGGACCATTTATCGTGGTGAGGAATTATATTTCTACGCGACTATTTCTTCATTAACCAAAAGCATTATGACTGCGGGCAGTATATCTAACGTCCTCGCTAGCGACAGCAATCCAA
>JBGUGI010000117.1:0-6007 GCA_045111495.1 Bacilli bacterium
CACAAATGTCCACACAAGAAGCACGTGATGAATTATTCAATCGTGTGGAAAGTAAAGTAAGTAAAGAAATCGCTGCCTTCATTAAGCAAAAAGAAGAAGAAGCGAAAGAAGAATGTGACAATAAAGCTAAAGAGCTCTTAGGCTTAGCCTTAACTCGTTATGCACAAGATGTCACCAGTGAAAGAACAGTTTCAGTCGTCGCTTTGCCAAGTGATGAAATGAAAGGAAGAATCATCGGTCGTGAAGGTCGTAACATCCGTTCCTTAGAACAATTATTAGGTGTCGACTTAATCATTGATGATACTCCAGAAGTTATTACTGTTTCTTGTTTCAATCCTATTAGAAGAGAAATCGCTAGATTATCTCTTGAAGCCCTCATCAAAGACGGCCGTATTCAACCAGGAAGAATTGAAGAAATCGTTGAAAAGACTAAGAAAGAAGTCGACGAAAGCATCCATAAAGCGGGCCAAGAAGTCGCCTTCAAACTTGGTTTACCAAGAATCAACAAAGAATTACTCGACTATGTCGGTAGATTAAAATATCGTACTTCATACGGACAAAACGCTTTAGACCACTCCGTTGAAGTTGCTTACTTATGCGGTATTATGGCCGCGGAACTTGGCTTAGATCAAAACTTAGCTAAGAGAGCGGGTCTCTTGCACGATGTCGGTAAAGCCGCTGACTTTGAAATGGATGGTAGCCACGTTGAAATCGGTGCCAGACTCGCCAAAAAATATGGTGAAGGTGATGTTGTTATTAACTCCATCGAATCTCACCATGGTGACGTTCCTGCAAAATACATCATTGCTAACTTAGTCCAAGCCGCTGATACATTAAGCGCTGCTAGACCAGGTGCTAGAAGTGAAATCTTAGAAAACTACATCAAACGTATCGAACAACTTGAAGAAATCTGCAAGTCCTACGATGGTGTTTATCAATCATACGCGATGCAATCTGGCCGTGAATTACGTGTCATGGTTATTCCAGAAAAAATCGATGATGTCGGTGCCTTCAAATTAGCTAGAGACATCAAAGAACGTATCGAAAATGAAATGACCTATCCAGGTCAAATTAAAGTTTCTGTCATTCGTGAATATCGTGCGATAGAAACTGCGAAATAGTAGCCCTATTTCATAGAAAGAATACAATTTGAAAATCTTATTTATCGGTGATGTGGTCGGTCGTGTAGGCCGCCGCTTACTTAAGGAAAGAATTCCTTATTACGTAGACAAATATGAGATTGATTTTGTTATTGCCAATGGCGAGAATGCTTCGCATGGTAAAGGCTTAACCAGAAATCAATACTTTGAACTTCTTGATGCAGGAGTGGACGCGATTACTCTTGGTAACCACTATATGAGTAAAAGTGAAATACTCCGTTACATTAATCAAGTTGATCGTTTAGTAAGGCCATATAATCTTCTTAAGGAATTTCCTGGTGAAGGTAGTGTAGTGTTTGAAGTTAATGGTGTTTCCATTAGAGTTACTAACTTATTAGGCAGTGCCTTTATGAATGAGGAAGTTAACGCTCCTTATTATTCCATCCTTAATTTATTAAGTGATGAAGAGGAACCTGCAACTATCCACATCGTTGATTTCCACGCTGAAGCAACGGGTGAAAAACAGTCATTAGCCTTTGCTTTAGATGGCAAAGTCAGTGCGGTTTTAGGGACACATACTCATGTTCAAACATGTGACGCTCATGTGTTACCTAACGGTACCGCCTTTATCAGCGATGTTGGTATGACTGGCTACGCTGATGGTGTATTAGGCTCAACCGCTGAAACCGTAGTGAATAAGATTATTTATGGCCAACAAAGCAAATTCCAAGTCCCAGATGAAGGTAGAGGTGTCTTCTCTGCTGTTGTTCTTGATATCGATGATATCACTGGACTTGCTAATCAAATCTTCCCAATTTATTATTTAGAAAAGTAGTATGAAAACAAAAATTATTAACACCCCAAATATGTTAAAAGCAGCCTCTCGTAAAAAAGAAGCCACAGTTTTTGCGCCTGCTTCTTTTGATAAAAAGGAAGAATTAGAACATATTGTTAAAGGCGAAAAATATTATATCCACACATATGGCTGTCAAGCTAATGTGAGAGATGAAGAAACAATGCGTGGCTTATTAGAGGATGTCGGTTATATTTATACCGATAAACCTGAAGAAGCCACTTTAATCATTATTAATACATGCGCGGTAAGAGAAAACGCCGAAGATAAAGTCTATGGTGAAATCGGTAATTTAAAGCACCTTAGAGTAAAGAATAAGAATCTTGTCTTAGCGATATGTGGATGTATGGTGGAACAACCAGAAATCTTAAATAAATTAATGGAAACATTTAAAGAAGTTAATTTATATTTTGGTACCCATGAAATCGCTCAACTATATTCCCTTGTCTACGAAGCTAGAGCCAACCAAGAACGAGTGGTGGCTATCGAAAGTAAACCGGGTGAAGTTATCGAGATCGCTCCCGCTTGTAGAAACAATACTTATAAGGCATATGTGAATGTCATGTATGGCTGTGATAAATTCTGTACATACTGCATTGTTCCTTATACTAGAGGCAAAGAAAGAAGTAGACACTTCGCTGATGTTTTAAATGAATGCCAACAACTCATTGATAATGGTTATCAAGAAATTACTCTTTTAGGCCAAAACGTCAATGCGTATGGTAAGGATTTAGATGAAGGAAAAGACTTTGCAGACTTAATGGAAGCGGTCGCAAAATTAGGCGTTCCAAGATTAAGATTTACGACTTCTCACCCTTGGGATTTTTCCTCAAAGATGATAGATGTGATCGCAAAATACCCAAATATCATGAAGTTTATCCATCTTCCAGTGCAATCCGGTAATGACCGTGTTTTAAAGGCGATGGGTAGAAGATACACAAGAGAATCATATCTTGCTTTAGTTAAAGAAATGCGAGAAAAGATTCCAGGCTTAGCCTTATCCACTGATATCATCGTCGGCTTCCCGAATGAAACCGATGAAGAATTTAAAGACACATTATCAATCGTGGATGAAATTAAATACGAAGCCGCGTTTACCTTTATCTATTCACCAAGAAAAGGGACACCTGCGGCGAAAATCGCCGACAATGTTTCTAAAGAAACAAAATCTGCGAGATTCATGGAACTTGTTAAACACTTAGAAGTTCATATTGAAGCACATAGTAAAACTATGGTGGGTCAAACATTTGATGTTCTCGTTGATGGTGTATCTAAAAACGATAAAGACATGTATTCTGGCTATACAGAAGAAAATAAACTCGTCCACTTTAAAGGCGATGAAACAATGATTGGTAAAATCGTTAAAGTGAAAATTACTGAGTCCCATACTTACTCCATGATTGGAGAAATCGTCAATGGATAAAGTCATTGAAAAGGCTAAAGAATTAAAGGCTTTGATCGATGAAACTCCTGAGATGAAAGAGTTTCTTAAAAACAAAGAACAATTCGAAAATAGCGAAGACGTGATAGAGTTAAAGCACAATATCGCTAACTTAAGAGCACAAGGAAAGATTAAAGAAGCAAACAACTTAAAAGAGTTTTACGATAATCATCCGATTGCAGTGAATTATGAAGCTAGTAAAGAAGCTTTGTACGCACTATTAAAGACAGTGCAGTCAATTATTAAATAAATGCGAATTATATCGCATTTTTTTGTTATAATATTTCCATGCTTATAGTAATAGTGGGTCCTACAGGATCAGGCAAGACATCCCTCGCTTTAACATTAGCGAAAGAATATAACGCTCCTATTATCAATGGAGATGCTTTTCAAATATACAAAGAAATGGATATTGGCACCGCTAAAGTAGAAAGAGACAGCGAAGATTATAAGAAACATTATCTTTTAGATATTGTTAAACCTAATCAAACCTATTCCGTTAAAGAGTATCAAGAAGACTTTAGAAAAACTTATCTTGAACTTAAAAAGAAATATCCAACAATCATCGTCTGTGGTGGTACTGGTCTATATATTAGAGCCGCTCTCTATGACTATGTCTTTGAAGACGAAGGAGAAGCGGATGTTTCTGATTTAGAAAAGTTATCTAACGAAGAACTTTATGAGATGCTTAAACAAGTTGATATGAAGGCCACAGAAACCATTCATATGAACAACCGCAAAAGAGTCATAAGAGCGTTACAAATCGCTAGAACTCATGAAACAAACAAATCAGAAACCATTGATAAGCAAGAACACGCTTTATTCTTTAAAGATGAAGATGTGAAATTCTATTTTATTAATCCAAATAGGGAGCAATTATATGAGAATATTAATACCCGTGTCGACCAAATGTTTGAAATGGGACTACTAGAAGAAGTTAAAAACTTGCTTAAAAAATATGACTTATCATTGACCGCGAAAGCGGCTATTGGTTATAAAGAAGTGCTTGATTATTTAGATAACAAATATAGCTTGGAAGAATGCAAAGAGTTAATTAAAAAGAGAACGAGAAACTACGCTAAAAGACAGGTCACATTCTTTAAGCATCAACTACCATGCAAAGAGTTCCAAACTAAAGAAGAACTCCTAAAAGAGGCAATGAAACATTAATCAAAAGATTAATTGTTGCAAAATAGATTATGAATATGGATAATAGTTATCAAATGAAAATATAGAGAGGTTCTATTTATGGGAAACATTTTCGATGTAGCAAAAATGATTAACGTTGATGAGAAATACCTTATTCCTTTGGGATATGATAAGGCCAAAATCTCATTAAAGATTATGGATGAGTTAAAAGATCGTCCAAACGGTAAACTAGTTTTGGTTACCGCGATTACACCAACTAAAGCTGGCGAAGGTAAAACAACCACCTCAATTGGTTTACATGATGGATTACGCTATATCGGTGTTCCTTCATTAGTTTGTTTAAGAGAACCATCTCTTGGTCCTGTCTTTGGCATTAAAGGTGGCGCTACCGGTGGTGGCAAAGCTTTAGTGGTTCCAAGTGAAGATATTAACTTGCACTTCACAGGCGATATGCACGCCCTAACAAGTTCTATCAATCTAATTGCCGCTTGTATCGATAACTCCATTTGGCAAGGCAATGAATTAAATATTAATCCAGAAAGAGTTCTCTGGAAGAGAGCTCTTGATATGAATGATAGAGCCTTAAGAAAAGTGACTGTTTCTGAAGGCGAAACAAAAGTCGCTCCAAGACAAGAAGAATTCGTCATTACAGTCGCTAGTGAATTAATGGCTATCCTTTGTTTATCAAAGGATGTTGACGATTTCATGAATAGAATCAACAACATCATCGTTGCTTATAGCTATGATGAAAAACCAGTCTTCTTAAGACAACTTAGAATTAGTCACGCCATCATGAAGCTCATGATTACCGCACTTAATCCAAACCTCGTTCAAACATTAGAAGGTAATCCAGCCATCATCCATGGTGGACCATTCGCTAATATCGCTCATGGTTGTAACTCCATTATCGCCACAAAGATGGCTCTTAAGTTATCTCCAGTCGTGGTTACAGAGGCAGGCTTCGGTGCTGACCTTGGTGCGGAAAAATTCTTAGATATTAAATGCCGCGTGGCTGGCTTAAAACCAGATGCTGTCGTTGTGGTTGCGACAATTAGAGCGCTCAAGATGCATGGTGGTCAACCATTTGAAGAACTTGGAAACGAAAATGTTGAAGCATTAGCTAATGGCGTTTGCAATCTTAAGAAACATATTGAAAATGTGGAAAAATACGGGGTCCCTGCTATAGTTTGCATTAATCACTTCGCTTCTGATACTGAAAAAGAAACAGCCTACTTAAGCAAGTGGTGTGAAGATAATGGCTATGATTATGCTTATTGCTCTGCCTTCGCTGATGGTGGTAAAGGTGCAGAAGCTTTAGCAAGAGGTGTGATGAACATCCTCAATAACAAAGAATCCCATTATCATCCTTTATATGATGAAAAACTTCCAATCAAAGAGAAGATTGAAATCATCTGTAAAGAAATTTATGGTGCGGGTGAAGTCGTTTATACAGACGCTGCTAAT
>JBGUGI010000118.1:0-4774 GCA_045111495.1 Bacilli bacterium
AATGGTTTCATCAGTGCTACCCACATCGTTATCAATGGTGCCACGAATACCAACGACGGTGATACCGTGTTTGCTTAAAGCTTGTAAACCTTTGAATGTGCCATCGCCACCGATACCGATTAAAGCATCGATGTCAAAGTCTCTTAAGTTATCAGCGGCTTTCTTGCAAACGGCTTCTTCTTTGAATTCTGGAATACGGGCACTTCTAATAATTGTGCCACCGCGGTTGATGATGTCTTGGGTGAAATCTTTGTTAACTTGTTTGATGTCACCTTCGACTAATCCACGTAAGCCATCATAGACGACATACATCTCTTTACCTTGGTATAAACCAGCGCGGATACAGGCACGTAAACAGGCGTTCATACCTGGGGCATCGCCACCGCTTGTTAATATCGCAATTTTTCTAATCATGTCAGTTTTCTCCCTAATAATAAAATTATTATTACGGCAACATTATACACTCTTAAATTTAAAAAGGTTTCTAAAAACATTCTTTTCCACAAATTTTAATGTGGATAAGTGGGGATTTTACAAATTTTCTTGACTTATTTATATATGAATATATAAATGTATAAACACCCTATGTGGATAAAATTTTCTTCAAAAGTGTGTATATCTTTTTTATTTTACATTTGTTTTTTCTGTATGTGATAATAGCGTCACTGACAAGCAGAAACTCCCCTATGAAAGTATTAGCACACCAAGATTTCTTAGAAGTACGTTTAGCATCGATGATCGCTGATTACGATCGAGATACTTTAAGCAACTTATACCAACCAATGATTGGCTTTGAAGCCTTGTCTTTATACATGACTTTGTGGAGTGAGGCAAATAACGAAAAGGTCTCTCCATTATGCACACACGAACAAGTGTTCTTGCGTATGAGGATGCCTGCGAGTGCATTCGTAGATGCTAGAAAGTATCTCGAAGCCACAGGTCTATTAAAGACCTTTGTCAGTGAAGGTAATGATTTTAAGATTTATCATTACGAACTCTACGCTCCTAAGTCCCCAAGTGGATTCTTTGATGACACGCTCCTATATGGCATGCTCATCAGAAGCATTGGTGAAAGTAACGCTAATAGATTAAAGAAAATCTATGTCCTTGATACTCACCAAGACTATGGTAAAGAAATTACCGCTAGCTTCGCTGAAGTCTTCCATCCAGAACTCAACGATAGTTCCTTCGTGGAAGCGGCTGAGAATAAAGGTGGAGTCAAAGGTCGTAATAGAGGCAAGATTAAAGGCGCCTTCTCCTATGAACAATTCTTCAATTCTCTAAAAGAGATTTCCCAATTAAAAGAATCAGCATTTAGAAAAGAAGAAATGAAAGAGATTGAAAGATTATCAACACTCAATGGTGTTGATGAGATAGAAGCGGCAAATCTCGTCAATCAAGTCTACGACTTGGAGAAACCGAAAGGTCAACGTTTAGACTTTGAAAAACTCGCTTCATTAATGCAAGAAAAGACCAATTACAAATACCGTTATAAAGGCAAGAGCAATAATGATGCTCCAAACCTCAATACCGGTACAAGTGATCTAGCGAGAAAGATCAATCTCATGGAGACAAAAGCTCCAAAAGATTATCTGGCTTACTTGCAAGATGGTACCAAACCAGCAACTGCTGATTTGAGATTAATCGATGATTTATCTAAAAACTACCATCTACCAAACCCAGTCATTAACGCTGTAGTGGATTACGTCCTCGCGAAAGCGGATAACGTGCTCTCACGAGCGTACGCAGAAAAGGTGGCCGCGTCATTAGTAAGAGAAAATGCGCGTACAGCCGTAGATGCGATGAACTACCTCAGAAAAGTCGATAAGAAGACGAGAGGTAAAAAACAGATTAAGAAGATTGTTCTTCCAGTCGAAGTTGAAACAAACGAAAAACCAGTTAAGAAGAAAGAAAAAGAATCTGACTGGGAAAGCGATTGGGACAGAATGATGGATGAATTAAATGGAGGTGACGACGGTGGAAAAGCTTAAAGTCGATAATCTTAAAATCAAAAGCGATGATTCTCTCATTGATCAAATGAAAGAAGCATTGCATAATTGCCCTTCCGCAATCAAGTATTGTAAAGAGCTTGGTATGAGCGAACAAGTAATGGATGATAATATTGTCAAAATCTACGATTTTGTTAGAGACATTAATTACTGCAGAAACTGCCCAGGCTTAAAGAAATGTAAGAAGGACAATGCCTATCTTAATAGCAAGGTAACTTACTCTAACGGCGTTGTGGAAACACAACTCATTCCATGCCGTGCGTTACTTAGACGTGTCAGTTTTGAAAGACAATTCTTAACACAAGATTTCCCAGATGAATGGCTTGATGTCACAATGGGCGATATTGATAAGAGCGAAGCTAAGAGCAACGCTGTTAAGACTTACATGAGCTATGTGAAAAATGAAGAAACCAAATGGATTTATCTCTATGGTGGTATTGGTTCTGGTAAATCCTATTTAGCCGCGGCGATGGCTATCGATTTAGCCAAGCGTGGCCTAAAAGGTAAAGTTCCAATTTGTTTCATGAACGCTAGTAAGCGCATCCTTGAACTCAGTGAATTAAGCAAGCAAAAAAATACTGACGAATTCAAGAAAAAACTAGAACAATATAGCACAGTTCCAGTCTTAGTTATTGATGACTTTGGCCATGAATTCAAGAGTGATTTCATCAGAGATGCAATCGTTAACGAAATCATCTCCTCACGTTGCAATAAAAAGTTATTTACTATCTTCACTAGTAACTTCACATTAGATGAAATCAAAGTCCTATATTCCACATCCAATGCTGGTGCAATTATGTCTAAACAAATCGTTAAGACAATTAAAGCGATGTGTGAAGAGGAAGTGGATTTAGGCGATCTTCAACTTTACAAATAATTGAACGGACTTCTTTTCTTAGACATGCTAGATTATCGTTATTACTAACGATAAAGTCTAACTCAGAACGATGTTCTTCAAACAAATTATTTTCATCATTAATGCGCTTTAACAAAGCGCTTTTTTCTTTGTCTCTAAGTTCGAGTCTTTCAATCTGGATCTTTTCATCGATATCCACACCCACAATAACATCAAACATATTTTGCATATGCGCTTTAAATAGAAGTGGAACTTCGGCCACGAGTAGTTTGGCTTTAGATTTCTTGAAGTTAGATTCGATTTCTTTTTTGACTAATGGATGAACAATCTTTTCTAATTTATCTAAGTCTTTTGGATTATGAGCAATATGGTTTCTGAGCACTGTAACAAACTCGCCATCTTCTTTAATTTTGAGCTTCTTGATGATGAGATTTTGCACCTCATTTTTAGTGTATAATTCGTGAACGATTTGGTCACTAGAAAGACAACAAGAATTAGCCTTTTTGAACTCTTCTAAAACAGTGGATTTACCTGAAGCAATCTTACCGACAATGGCAATTTTTAAAGGCGCTCCACGCTTAATTTGGCAGTGTGGGCAGAAGGTCGTTCCACGGCCATTTACCTTAATAAACTGCATAAAAGCGTGACACGAAACACACTTTTGACCATTTCGACCATAAGCGAGCAGTTTTGCTTGGAACTCACCGTTAATGTCTTTGCCAGGGTGATAACTCTTGATTGTGGAGCCACCTGCAGCGATGGCTTCAGTGAGTATTCTTTTAGATTCTTTGATAATCTTTTCCCACTCATTTTTGGTGATTAATTTAGCGGGTGTTAAAGGATGAATCTTACTAGCGAATAAGACTTCATCAACATAGATGTTTCCAAGTCCAGTAATTAGCTCTTGAGATAATAAAGCAGTCTTAATTGGAAGAGAAATCCTTTTTGCTTTTTCTAGTAGTGGAGTCACATCATCCACCACAAATGGTTCAGGTCCTAATTTAGCAATTTCTTTTTCATTTAAATAATCTTTTTCGTTAGACATAATCATGCGACCAAAAGATCTTGAATCGTCATAACAGAGTTTATGTCCATTATCTAAATGAAAAACTACACGAGCATATTTCGTGTTATCTTCATTTTCTAAAAGTTCGATATATTTACCTTCCATACGAAGATGACTAATTAAGACTTTTTCGTTAGTTAAATGGAAGATTAAAAATTTACCAATACGAGACATGTCTAAAACAGTTTCATTCTTTATGAATGAAATAAATTCTTCTTCTAGGTTATTAACAATGCTTTTTCTCAAGATATCAACACCTTTAATGGTGCGTCCTTTAACGATTGGTAATAGCACTCTTTTTACTGTTTCAACTTCTGGTAATTCTGGCATATTATTAATCCTTATTTAGCGTCGTACCAAGTGCGACCAAAGCCTCCATCAACTTCAAGTGGTACATCAATGCTCAAAGCATTTTCCATTATATCTTTAATTAATTTATAAGCAGTTTCTTTTTCCTTAAGTGGCACTCTAAAGATAAGTTCGTCGTGGATTTGACAAATCATCCGAGTTTCTAACTTATTATCAAGCAAAGCTTGATGGACTTTGTTCATTGCATATTTTATTAAGTCTGCAGCTGTGCCTTGAACAGGTGCATTCATCGCCGCTCTTTTAGCGGATTCTCTCACCTGATAATTAGCGTCATGTAATTCTCTAAGATAACGTCTTCTACCAAGTAGAGTGGAAACATAACCATCTCTTACTGCATCGTTAACAATGTTTCTAAAGAAAGTTGCGACTTCAGGGAATGATTGATAGAAGGAACTAATGATTGCTCCAGCTTCTTTAGGGCCAATTCCAAGTTGATCCGCTAGACCCCAATCGGAGATACCATATACCACACCG
>JBGUGI010000119.1:0-7832 GCA_045111495.1 Bacilli bacterium
ATATCTTTATTCAAAAATATAGGTTTTTTATTAAAAATAAATGGGTTTTACTTCTTTAAAATCAAGCCAACGATTGTTTCCACGTGCGCAGTCATTGGGAACATATCAACAGGTTGAACATAGTTCACTTCATACATATTAGATAGATATTGAATGTCTCTTGCTAATGTTTCTGGATTACATGAAACATAGACTATTTTTTTAATACGTTTATTCATCACTGTTGATAAGAATGTTTCATCACTACCACTTCTAGGTGGATCCATGATTAAAACATCAATGTCGCCGTCATATTTAGTGATGAATTCACCTGCATCAGCACAGTGGAATTCAATATTATCGATATTATTTCTTTTAGCGTTCTCTATAGCGTTTTTATGCGCACTCTTGTTTATTTCTACAGAGATCACCTTTTTAGCGTTTCTCGCAGCGATTAGACCGATTGTGCCAACACCACTATAGGCATCAAGGACAACTTCTTTTTTATTAAAATCAATCAAATTAAGCGCGGAGGCATATAGTTTTTCCACTTGTATTGGATTAACTTGGAAAAAACTAGCGGCGCTAATCTCAAAAGACAAACCCAAAATATCATCTTTAATATGACCAGGACCATATAAGACTTTTTCTTGATTGCCTAATATCACATTAGTGTGTCTAGAATTAACATTCTCCACGATTGTGGTTATCTCAGGATGTCTATTCACTAATTCATTAATGAAATTCCTTTGTCCAGGGAAGTTCATTTGAGTGGTCACTAAGACCACCATTAGTTCATCATAATGATAGCTAGTTCTAATAAGAACATATCTTAAGATACCCTTACCACTATCTTCGTTATAACAAGGGATATTCATCTCTTCTAAAAGTAATTTAATATCCCATAGGATAGGCGCTGCTCTTTTATCTTCAATCGCACATTCTTTAATAGGCATAATGATATGACTATTTTCTTTATAGAAACCAAACTTAACTTTACCATTTCTATCTTTATTAAAAGGTACTTGGATTTTGTTTCTATAGTTATATGGATTATCCATACCTAAACATGGTAAAACATCTTGTTTAACATGGGCGATTCTTGTTAAAGCTTCCTTCACTCTTTTAGTTTTATATTTAACCTGTGGTTGATAGTCTAATTGTTGATATTGACAGCCCCCACATGATGTACAAATCTTACATCTTGGTTGGATTCTGTCTTTAGATAAGTTATATAGTTTCTTAACTTTACCAAAATACACACCAGCGCGATGATAAAGGATATCTACATCTGCTTTTTCGCCTGGGAAGATACCATCACAAAAAATGATGTCTTTACCGTTTTTAATAACACCTTTACCTTCACTGGATATATCTACACACGCACAATTGAAAATAGTTTTTGTCATAATTAATCATAGACATTATAATGTATCGGTGTTTTATTAAAAACACTTAAAATATATATAGATTAAGGAATTAATAAAATGAAATTATCAAAAGCATTATTCTTATTAAGCGCATTTGCTCTTGTAGCGTGCGGCGCACATAACAGCTCATCCGTTAGTGAGAGCAATAAAGTTGAAAGCACAAGTGAAATAAGCGCTTCAACAAGCGAAACACCCACAAGTGTATCCACTAGTGAAAGTATTGTTACTACAACAAGCAGTACATCAATCTCTTCTTCTTCTTCAGAAAGCAGTACATCAATCTCTTCTTCAATAACCACTACTTCAAGTGAGCCAGTGGCTACTGACAAAACTGTCTCAGTAAATTTATTTAATAACGCCACTTGTGGCACAATGAGCACAGAAGTATTAAATACTAGACTTGCTGATTATATTAACGGTTTAGCGGATACCCCATTTATCACCGCAATTACTAATAAGAAATCACAAATCGCCGCTAATATTCCTGAAAAAGATAACAGTGTCTTAATTGTTGGCTCATCTTCAGAAACAGGCACATTAGGCTTTGAGTTTAATGTTGTTGTTAAGAAAGTTACTATTACCGCTCAAACATATTACAAGCCATATACTAATTACCAAACTGGTGAACAAATGCCAAATGTCGATAGTAATTCTGTTCTTCAAATTGTGGGCAAAGGAACTGATCCAGTTGTTTCCGTTGATTTAAAAAAGGAAAACGATCAACCAGTTGAAAAGACATTCGATTTAGATATTGCTTCTAATACATTACAGTTCAATTCATTAAACGCGGATAAAGGCAGAGTCTTTATTAAAGCATTAACGTTTATTTATTAAGGATATATAAATTAAAAGAGCGATCCGTCGGGACCGCTCTTTTTGTTTGATTAAGCAGCGCAAGATTTAATGTATAAATCAATGTCGTTAACTATATATTTTGTCCCTGTTGTATGAAGAACGTCATAGAAAGATCTTATATAGTCGAAGACATGATATCTATCAAATAATAAGGCAACTTCATGACCAGAAAGGTTCTTTTCGTTTTTATATTCTTCGATACACAAAATGATAAAAGGTAATTCTCTACTCATATTATTGTCCTTCTGGCAACACTAATTCGCCGGTCTTATATTCATTCTTCCAAATTTCATAGAGTGTCAATGGACTATAGTGCCATAATTTACTTTCTTCATCAGACAACAACTTATAAGTTTTTGAAAGATAAAAGCGCACTAAAGCTTCGTCTTCAATCATCTTTTCTTTTTTTATAATAATATCGATGATTTGTGGGACAAGTATAACACTTAGCATTGCGGAAAACTTCTCATCCATATCACACTTCCTCCGCATTCATAAAAGATAATGTTCCTAGGGCTTTAGCCGAAGCAAACACATATTGATTGAATAACTTTTTAATTTTCAAAGCTTCCAGTGCCTGATTCTTATTTAATAAGCCAGTCGCATAAACTTGTAATGTTCTATAAACATCATCATCGGCAACTGCGCCAATAATTAGGTCATATTTCGGACCGCGATATGTCCCG
Source organism: Bacilli bacterium (assembly GCA_045111495.1). Lineage (GTDB taxonomy): Bacteria > Bacillota_I > Bacilli_A > RFN20 > CAG-826 > RUG14515. The sequence continues at coordinate 2,951 of JBGUGI010000119.1, forward strand.
TTTCGGTGCATTGAAACAAAGTCTAGCCACTCTTCGTTTGGACCTTCGAACTCTTTCATGTTAAGGTCACTAACTGACTGTTCATCAAAGTAATAACAATTTAAAATAGCCTTTCCACCTCTATTAAACGCGACTTTTTGAGCAAATTTAATGGCTTGTTCCTTATTTATCGTTGTGTAGAAACCATTTCCAAAATCTAAATAACGGTATTGCTCTACTAATTGTGGCTTTTCAACAATCATATTGCTTCCGTGATACAAAATCATATTGAGGCCTCCATTCTTTTGAGTTCTTGTCGTTCTTGTTTTAGCTGTTTAAGCATCAATTCAATATGCTTTCTTTCTTCAATAAGAGACTGCATCTGTTTTAAAGAATCAGCATCCTTACCAATATATTTGCTAATCACTTTTTTACCTTCCCTATAACAAAGGTAGTAGTAATTTTTGTCTCCTACTTTTTTATCCTTAATGGTTCCTTTAGGAAGATTCGCTAATTTTTCTTCATATTCAGAAATCATTTTTTTATTACGGATGCTTTCTTTATTTATCAATAATCCAACAATACTCATATTTCTACAATAATATTATACCAAACATTTTTATATTTTTACACTATTTGTTGGGTAATTTTAATATAAAGAATGAAGCGGATAAACCGCTTCATTTCACTTTTTTAATGTTAATAATTAAGCAATGTATGGAGTTAATTCGATGATTAATGCCATACCACTGTAGTAGAGGGCGAAATAATCAGGAACGTTTGCTAATTGTTCAGGAGTTGGGGTAAATCTACTAACAGCATGTGTCGCAACATTTTCGATTGATTGTAAGAAATTGTTCGCACCATCATAGGCTAATAAACCAAAGTTTTCACCTAAATCGATAACTGGAGCACCAGCAGTGTTAACACCTCTTAACATCATGTGATTTGTGCAAATAGAAGTGATATAGGCCTGAATCTTATCATTAGCGTCAGAATAATCTGGAGCGAATGTTACACCTTTGGCAACAGCCGCAGCGATTAAGGCTTGTTGTGCCGCTGGTTTATCAGCGTCACTAGCAGCGTTATAAGCTAAGTAAGCTTGATAGACACTATCATAGGCTGGTTGACGGTAATTGAATGTATTAACCTTATCACTATTTGTGATATTAACTGTACCACAGGCTGGTAAGCTTGTAATACCTTCAGCACTACCTGATTTATTTAAGACAATGAAATTGAAGAAAGCGTTTTCACCAGCAGTAGCTAAGGCTTGATAGTATTTACCTTCACCCTTATCGTTGACAACGAATGATTTTGGTAAACCTGTTGCGCCGAATAAGTCAGACATCATCTTGATGTTACTAGTAACACCAGTAGCGTTGAATTGTTGGAACCAAGCTTCAGAACCACTGACATAGTTTTTAAGTGAACAATCAGTGAAGTTAGTTGTTGGAGCATAGCCAAGAACAACTAAACCGTTATTCTCTTCATATGTATCTGTACCTGTATGGTCTTGGATAACAATTGGACCACCACAGCTTCTGAATAAGGAGTTCTTAGCGTTAATGATAGAACCCCAGTTATACATGAAGGAGTTGTAGTTATTGAAACATTTAACTTTATCTAATTCGAATTCAGTGAATGGATTACCTTCGGTATATGGTTTTTCACCAAAGAATGTGATGTAGAACTTAGTGGCAATCATGTTATAGGCTTTTAAGGATTTAGAACCCGCACCTTTAACGAAGATGATACCACCACCGTAGATCTTATCTTCATCACCTGTGGCCTTTTTACCATTACCAGTCATGTTGATGTTACGGAAAATAACATCACCACCGGCAATTGTTTTAAATGCAGCAGCGTGACCAACAACTTCACCTTCTGGTGTAGTTTTTTGTCTATCTCTTTTAATTAATGGGATAGCGGATAAATCTAAATCAAAGTAGTTACCTTCAACAGTAATATCACCAGCGACTGTACGTTCATATAAGTATGTGTAGTCCACTAATGAACCAGCAGCTTTTGTATCATTTAAAGCAGCGGCTTGTTCAGCTGTATAGAAGAAGTTAGCAGGTAAATCATTTGGAGTAACTGCAATGTCTGTTTGGAAGATTAAGGCTGCTGGACGATAATCAGGATTCATATTGTTAGCAGTCTTGAATTCTGGCCATTTAACTTGCCAGTCTTTATCATCTTCCATGACTGGTGTATCTTGGATAGAATCTTGAGGACGGGTATCAAAATAGCCTAATTCTTTAGCGTTATAAACGTTATAGCCATCCACAACATCAACGGTAATGGATTTGGTTAAAGCGGCAACCTTAGAAGCATCAACGCCATTTGGCGCAATGCTAATGGTGAATGTTTTACCAACAGCAGCGTCTGTGAAATCAACATTACATTCACGGGCATCTAAAACTTTGAAATATTCTTCACCCACTGTAGCGTCACCTAATTTCGCACTGATGGTGAAATCATGGAGCCATTGGCTAGCGCTGACAGGTAAATATGTCGCAGCATCTAAAACTGTTAAAGCTGGTTTAACGTTGAAAGCGTTATCATCGCCAACTTTATATGTTTGTGCGTGATCATAGAAACCATCATCGTTCTTTTCATCTTTCGCTCTATTTTGTTCAAATAAGACGAATTCATGTTTAGCGGAAACGTTAGATAAGATAACGTTGTCTTTAACTGTGACTTTACATGTGGCAGAAACACTAGCGTTTGCTTTGCTCTTAACAACGATATTTGTGGTACCAATCTTTTTAGCGGTCACAACACCGTTATCAACGATAGCAATTGTAGCGTCTTCACTGCTCCATTCCACTTCTTTATTAGTGGCGTTATTTGGAGTAAATGTGAGAGTTAATGTTTCTTTAGAATTTAATAAAATGCTAGTTTCAGTTTTGTTTAACTTAATCGCTGTTAACGCGATAACAGAACCAGAAGTTGATGGGTTACTACTTTCGGAAGAACCACTATCGGAACTTGAGGTATTATCATTGCTACTAGTTGGATTGGTTGTGTCGTGTGGATTACAACCGACTAAGCTAGTTAGTGATAATAAGGCGATTAATAATGTACTTAGTTTGGCTTTTCTCATAACAAAGACCTCCTTTGTTAACTCGCTCAATAATAATACAAGATAATTATTATTTTACAATAACTTTAAGATAAGAGTGGACTGACAAAGGTTATACAGATTTTCAACTTTATTTGTGTACCAGGGTTTGTCGTGGACACGAAGAAAGGTGTGGATATAACAGTGTCTAATTCTTCAGTTAGTGTGATAAGAGCGAAGTTTTTCTCGATGTTTGGATTTGTTTCGTTTGTTTCAATTTTGAAAGATGTGTCACTTTCGTCTTTGGTAAATTTCACATCTGGATAAGTGCAATTATCAGGTTTAACATTGGCCTTGATTCTAACACTATCCCCACTTTTGTAATTCTTATAAACGAAATAATAATGGTACAAAAGCTCACCAGTATCTGGGTCGACAGTGTCTTTTGACATTTCTGTTCTATTATCAGGATCAATAATCTCAATACTCTCTGGATAGACTTCTGGATTATAGTTTCTAATTGAATGGCCTAATAGACCAATCACAAAGAAGGAAATGATATAGACAACGACGAGTAACAATATTGTTGATTTCTTCATCTTCTTTCCTCCTTACTTTTCATAGTAGAATGCTTGTATCTTTTTGATGAAAAGATATAAGAATCCAGCGAATAAGAACGCAGCGATTATTAATAATCTGATAAACGCAGATAAGTAATTTTCATGTAAGCTCATTGATTCCACGAGCATGAAGTAAAGGACAACAGTGAGCACAAATGAACCAATAAAGGCCATAACTGTAGCTTTAGCTTCGTTAGGATTATTGAAGTCATTACCAGTTGTCGCATAGACCTCATTTTGTGGATTCATGATATCTTGCGCTGCGCAGTAGAAGATGTGAGCGTATTGGATCAACAATACCGACACACTAAATAAGACTGCGATTAGTACCCCTAATCCGCTAAAATTTGCAAAAATAATTGCGCACGCAATGATTGATGGAACACAGAATAATAAGTTAAACAGTAGTTTACTTGTTAAAGGAATGAACGGATTAACAGGATTACTCTTAGTTAAATAAGCTGTTCTACCTTCTTTAGAATATAAAGTCGCAATTGTGGAGTTACTCGCTAATAAAGGCAGAATGGTCAATAAAGCATTAACCGCAATAGCAATGTTATTACCTCTCATGGATGTGGAAATCGCTGAGATCACTCTATCCATAAAGAATAATAAAATAGGAACAATAATATATATCGCGATATAAGAACCAGAAATATCAAAGTCTCTAAATGATAACTTAAATTCCTTATTAGCGAACGTCACATATTTTTTATGTTTTACATTCTTTTTAGCCGCTAACTGTGGGTTCTTATCAAATTCAAAAGTCTTATAAATCATCTTGAAATAGACTGGTCTAATAAGTAAGAACGCAAATAATGTTAATAAACCAATCACACCAATAGCGATTAATGTTTTAAGGAATGTCATACCCACTAATTGGTAATGGAAACCACTACTACTAGATTCACCAAAGAAGACACGTGAATATAAGTTAATTGGGTAAGCATATTTATCAAAAGCGATAATAAAGTTTTCAAAACCATTGACCATGGATGGCCACTGTCTATCTAAATCAATATCATCCGGTATGAGATTAATCAGATTAATAACCGCGATGATAAAGACAGTAACGGCAGCGCCCACAACAATTAAATCAAATATTTGATTACGCTTAAATAAGCGGTATACATACATAAATGGAATAGAGATAACCGCGCTTAAAAGGACTTGGATAACCACTAATAAGATAATTGGAATAATCATCCAAAGAAGT
>JBGUGI010000120.1:0-4149 GCA_045111495.1 Bacilli bacterium
AATGGCGATGGGACTTTCTTCATGTGGCAGTAGACCTGGTAACTACAGCCCATATCGTCCATCAAGATCAGACTCAACAAGCGATTATAATCCAGGTGGTAGCACCGAGAGTGTTGCCGTAGGCAAAGTAATTTTTGATTATCTATTAAATCCAGGCTCTTCATTTATTTATGGAGACGCTACTGATCCGGAATCTTTTTCCGTCCTTGGAGTGCAATTCAATAAGTCCGATAAAGAAGACTTATACGTGGCCAGTATTAACGGCAAAAATATCGATGCTTCTTCTTTATATATCGCTGATGTAAACTTCGATGGATATAAAGATCTTTGTATTGGCACAATCAGTGAAGGAGAGGCCAGAGAAACCTATCTATCCATTGCCATTTTTGATATGCATAATAACAATAAGTTATTAGAACTCAACGATAAAGGCAATTTTGATTATGACTTTGATATAGAAAACGACTATCTAATTATCGAAGAAATGCCACATGTTTCTAAGGGCAATCGTCGCTCAGTCAGTCGTGTTGGTAGATTTGTCAATAATAGTGATAAACCAAACCATTTAGAATGGGAATCTAATAGCTATAAACTCACTGGTTTAAGTCTTTCTCCAAACATTGTTTGCGTGGAAGACCAATCACTCGTTAATACCTATAAGGACACCTCTGGTGCAGATGTCTATGTTTTGAATACCGTCAATACATTCAAACTTGTTGTTACTTTAGACTATCAAGGTGATTATTCCACAAATACAAAACAAAAAGGTGATTGTATTACTTTTGAAACTTCTGAAGATTTTGTGACCACATTTGTTGAAGAACAAAATAATGGTACATTTATTTACAATTTGTCATTTAAACGCGAAGGCAAATATAACTTCAAATCAAGTGTAGAAAAGTTCGATGTAGTCACACAAATTGAAGTAAATAACACACTTTATGACCAATTAAAGGTCGCCTAATAAATATAAATAAATAAACCCTCAATTGAAATGAGGGTTTTTATATGTGAAAATTGTTTTATTGATATTTTTTAAAAATATTTTAGCAGATTGATAAGGAGTTAATTGTTTAATTAACGGGATTAGCAAAATGATCTCTCAAAAAACTTTCATCCAATTTCTTCACGGTGATGAAGACGCAACCACACAGGTATATGAGGAGTATCGAAATCTAGCTTACTTCGTAATTGCTACTTATGTCAGCAATCAGGACGATTGTAACGATATCTTATCCAATACCTTTTTGAAGTTACTTCAGAACAAAGAAAGCGTGGAAGAAGCCAAGAATTTAAAACAATTCATCTGCACAATTGCTAAAAACGAAGCTATCAACTTTATTAAGCAAGATAGTCGTCTGGTTAAGTCAGATCTCATCGATGAGATGTATGGCGAACATGACAAAAATAACGATGTCTTAAATATCTTGGAGCCAATTCTTTCCAACAAAGAAGTAATAGTGGTCTATTACAAAGTCATCTTCGAAATGACATGGGATGAAATTACAAGAGAGACGGGAATCCCCTCTTCAAGCGCTAGGCTTATTTACAAACAAGCCAAAGCGAAACTTAAAAAGGAGCTAAGATATGTTGTTTAAGAATCGAATTAGAAACAAAGCCAACAAAATGTTCGATGATCTTATTGTCGATCCTTCTTTTATCAAACATAATTCCCCTAAAAACAAGACTCCCTTTATTAATGTCTTAGCTCCTGCTTTAAGTGCTGCCGTTTGTGTTTTACTCATCGGTGGTGTGACAACTTCCTTAATCCTCATTGGTAAAAACAATAAAAACCAAGGTGCAGGTCTTAATCAATTTGTCGAAAGAGCCATGGTTTTAGATAATCAAAACCAAGTCTTAAGAGAATTCGAAAGTAATGCTTCATTCATCTTCGGTGGTAACATCACTAGAAAAAACGAAGATGGTAAAGCTGTTGATATTGATGAATCATTAGTAGAAGTCGATTCTTCTGCCTTCAAAAAAGGTGTCGTCGGTAATTACACAATTAACTGTCGTTTAAAGAGCGATAACAATGCTTTAGTTAGCTATAACGTCATCGTTAATAAAGACGTCATTAGAGAAATCAGAGTGGTCTCTAAAAAGAGCACTTATTACTTAAATGAACCAATCCTTCCAAGTGATGTTGAAGTCTTCAAAATTATGGAAGACGGCAAAGCCGTGAGAGCTTTGCCAACCGAAATTGGTATCGATGATATGCGCTATGACGCTACTAAAGTTGGTTCTTATCCAATTGCTGTTTATTTACAAACCAATAAGAAAATCAAATCCATTTACGAAGTCGAAGTTAAACCATTAGAGGATATCTCCTTACGTGGTGATTACGCTTACCAAATCGAAGATAACCGTGTCGGTAGTCCAATCGTTCATGCTTTCACCATTGGTAACACAATCGAATCCAAACTTAACGACATTATCATGGATGGCGATTACACATATAATGTGGTCAACGGTCACGTCTTAATTACTAACGGTCATTATGGTCAAGCTATCACCTATATCCCAGAAACAAGAGAAATGGTGGTCTCTGGTCTTAATAATGAACCCGATAAAAAATGCTTCCTAGTGAGCGATAGAGATGCTTTCTACACCGTAAAAGGTGAATCCACAAGATACGTGGCTAGAGATGGTTATGTGAGCAAAAAAGCTCTCGACTACTTCGATCTCACCTACGGTGGTCTTTATACTGATGAAGCATTAAAGAACAAAGTTACATCCCTTGATTACTTCTATAAAGAAACCAATCTCTTCTTAGGCAAAGGCCAACACATTTCTAGTGATAAAGGCTATATCGGTGATTGGTATCTTGAAAGTGATATGAATAAGCTCAAATACACAATTACTGAAGGTAACTTAGGTAACTATGGTCAAAGCGATAGAGCTTATGAAGTTGATGAAACTAAAGATGAAGTCATTATCTCCAGTGGTTTAGATAACTTTATCTATGATAAATATCAAGGTGTTTTATATTCAGCGGACTCTAATGGAAATAGAGTAACTCGTTACAAGAAATATGACTCTAACACCCAAGCTATTTGTAAGATTTATTACAATAACGTCGGTGATTATGAATCCATCGTTTATCAAATCGGTGAAACATTAAATAAACGTTTCGTCAGTGACGATATCATCGGCTACGCCGTTGTCTCTACATACTTCGATGAAAACGGCAACGAAAAGACTTATAACGATGAGCCAATCATCAAAGATATGACCGCTAAAGGTTCATTCGGTCACCGTTACATGAAATCCTTACAAGGTAAGTTTGGTGAAAACTACATGTCTTATTGGGAAATTACTGATAAGTATGGTGCGGATAGAATGGACGCCGAAGAAGATCATCGTTTCTACTTACAACGTGCGGAAATGGGTCAAGTAACTCGTACAGGTTGGTTCCACTTCACAACCGCGAGCCGTGAAGTTTATAAAATCCCATACGTCAATTCACATGGTGAATATGTCTATGATGAAAACGGTTTAATGCGTTACTACGAAATGACATTCACTGTTTATAAAGCTTACGCTCACTTTGAAGATCACTCCGTTTTAGAAGCTAGAGTCCACTTCACTGGTAGATTCTCCAATAATCCAGATACTGGCGATTTAGAAGAAGAAGTAGCAATTAACTTCGGTAGTGGCTCGATTAGTAAGATTTATGGTATCTGGTCCAATATGCCATTCCTTGGTCAATTCGCTTCTAGTGATGGTAGCATTATCGAAATCGATAAGTCCGCGAAGATGTTTGAATACGGTTATGGTTCTAATCATGAAATCACCTGTGCAGTTACAAGTTATAAAAAAGACAACATCGTTGTTAGCTGCTACGAAAAAGATAGTGGTGATAAGAGAGTTAATAGCGAAATCCAAATCAAACTCGTGGAAGGCCGCTATCAATTCGAAAGAAACGGTAAGACATATATCCAACAAATCTAATAAAGAAGGCCTTAAGGGCCTTTTTTCATATTGTTGAGAATGGATCTCGATTGTTTTACAATAATTTAAGAGGTATATGCATATGAAGGGACCAAGTGTTACTGTTTTAAAAAAGTATTTAAATGCGATGACTAAAAATAAAGTCAAATACATGACATGCGAGCGTTTATCACGTATCGTGGGCGTGTATCCAGAAGT
>JBGUGI010000121.1:0-6527 GCA_045111495.1 Bacilli bacterium
GCATTAGCGGTTATCTACCTCTTAGAGAATGGTGGTCAAGAACATGGTGTTCACTTTGCAATGGAAGGTATGATGGTGGTTGGCTTATTCCAAGTTGGTCAAATCGTTGAAAAGATTGCCACTAATAGAAGTAAATTAGCCGTTATGAACGCTATTCAGTTAAGAGTGGAATACGCTAACTTATTAAAAGATGGTGAAATTAGTAAAGTAGATCCAGAACAATTAGAAATTGGTGACAACGTTGTTGTCAGTGCTGGTGAAATGATTCCTGTTGATGGTGAAGTTGTCTCTGGCTCCGCCTACGTTGATAAATCTAGCTTAACTGGTGAATTTGTCCCAGTCTTAGCCGATATTAATGATAAAGATGTTTTAGCGGGTTGCCTTGTTAAAACTGGTTCTATCACTATTAAAGTGAATAAGAAATATGAAGATAGTGCAGTTGCTAAAATCATCGAACTCATTAGCAACAGTGGTGAAAAGAAATCTAAAGCTGATGAATTCATCGCTAAATTCGCTAAATGGTATACACCTGCTATCGTTATCTTAGCGGCATTAGTGCTCCTTATCGGTGGTCTTATTACCAAAGATTGGAGAGATTACGTAGTAAGAGGCTTAGAAATCTTAGTAACAGGTTGTCCATGTGCGATTGTTATCTCCGTCCCACTTGCCTACTTTGCTAGTATCGGTTTAGCGAGTAAAAGAGGCATTGTCATTAAAGGCACTAACTATTTAGATCAATTAAATAACGTCGATAAAATCGTCACTGATAAAACCGGCACTTTAACTCACGGTGTCTTCTCTATCCAAAAGATTGCTAATGAAGATGGTGTTAGTGAAGAAGAATTATTAAATGCTTTATATGCCGCAGAATGCTTATCCACTCACCCAATTGCTAAAGCAATTTGCCACGATGTTGATGTCAAAGCGCTTGCCGCTCAACAAGTTAATTATCAAGAAATCGCTGGTTATGGTGTCAAAACAACATATAACGGTGAAGTGATTTTAGCGGGTAACGCTCAGTTCATGATTGATAATGGTGTTACTTCCATTAACGAAGATGCGATGGGAACCATCGTTCACTGTAAGAAAGGTGATAAATATCTTGGTTATATTGTCTTATATGATGAAATCAAGAAAGAAGCCTATGATATGGTGAGACTTCTCCATAAGGAGAAAAAAGGTGTCATCCTTCTCACTGGTGATAAAAAAGATAACGCTGATTACATTCAAAAAGAATTAGGTATTGACCGCGTCTATAGTGAATTAACACCAGATCAAAAGACTGAAATCTTAGAAAAAGAAATGTCAGTAACTAATAAAGCTGTCGCCTTCGTTGGTGATGGTATCAATGACGCACCAAGCATTATGCGAGCGGATGTTGGTATGGCGATGGGCGCCATTGGTAGCGATATCGCCGTGGAAAACGCTGATGTCGTCATCATGAACGATAATCCTGCTAAAGTTTATGAAGCAGTGAAGATTGCTAGAATTGCTAGACATACCGCCATCTTCAATATCGTCTTTGCTTTATTAGTGAAACTTGCAGTGGCAATCTTGGTGCTAATCCCAGCCTTAAATATCCCAATGATTGTTCCAGTAATTGCTGATACTGGATTAACTGTTGTGTTAGTCATCAATTCATTATTAATTCTTTATCGCAAATTAGCAAAATAAGCGACAAGGTATATAAAAAAGCACGTATCTCTAGCATTTAGGTACGTGCTTTTTTGATGAATAATTTTATTTATTATTTAGCGAACTTTTCCGCGGTTTCAATACCGATTTCAATCATTCTTAATAAACCGTTTTGTCTTTGTTCTGGTGTGAGTTCTTCTTTGATTAAGAAAGAATCACTAACGGTTAATAAGCAGAGAGCTTTTTTCTTTAACTTTGCAGCATTGCAGTAAAGTGAGAAAGCTTCCATTTCGACCGCTAAGACGTTCATATCAGCCCATTTCTTCCAGCCTTCTTTATCTGAATTATAGAAGACATCACTGGAAAGAACGTTACCGACGTGAACAGGAATATTTTTCTTTCTAGCAGCGTTGACCGCAGCTTCCATGACATCGAAGTCCGCACTGGCGGAATAATGTCCGTTTAATCCGTATTGGTGGACCCAGTTACTATCTGTACTAGCAGCGCTTCCAACGATAATATCAAATAAGTTGATATTTTCTTGATAGGCACCGCATGTTCCAACACGGATAATCACATCCACGTCATAACGGCTATATAACTCATATGAGTAAATACCAATTGATGGCATACCCATACCAGAAGCCATAACGCTGATCTTTTTACCGTTTTTGGTATAACCGGTATAACCGTAAATATTTCTAACACTTGTGACTAATTTAACATCGTGAAGATATGTATCTGCAATTAATTTGGCTCTTAAAGGATCGCCAGGCATTAATACGACGTTAGCAAAATCGCCAGGATTGGCACTATTATGTGGTGTTGGCATATGTTTAAATCTCCATTTCCGTAACTATGATACAAAAAAACATAATGTTTCTCAATAGAGAATGTCTTTGACGTATAGGGTATAAATCGTTACAATATCAGCATGAAAGAAGTTAAACTCAATCAAACTTATTACAAAGTTCTTATCACTATCAAGGCATTAAACGACTTACATTATTACCCATTAAACGAAGGTATCTATAAGATTCTTGTTGGCGTTGTGGACGATGAAACCAAACCATTTATTGATATGGATTGTTTCGGTACACTCATCTCTTTTACTAGCAAAAAGGTCTGTCGTTTAACCATGATGCTTTTCCGCTACGGCTATTTAGGTAGAGTGTTTGATACAACTACTAAAAAACTCTATTTTTCTTTAACCGACAAAGGCTTGCAAGCAACAGAAGAATTCCTTAAGAAACATAAGAAACCTTTCGCTAGAAGAAGCAAAAATAATTCACCAACAATTGTCAGAATAGATTAAATTTACTCTACATTTCGTACATAGTGTTGAAAATATATTTGAAAATATAATATCATAATTATGCACTGATTTTTGGAGGTAGGGATATGGTCGATTTTATTTGGAACCAAATGCCAATTGTTAATTTTATAATTGCTTTATTGCTAGTTGTCGCTATTCATGGCCTAGCTTTCTTTATTCTCTTTAAAGTTGCAAAGCGCAAAGTTACATTTGCTTTCTATGGTGTTTGTACCGCTATTTTCTTTATCGGCTTTATTTTCAACCTTCTTACTGTGTGCATTATGATGGGTTTCATCTCTGCTGCTTGTATGTCCGCAGCTTTCTTCGCTAATTTAGGCGACCTTAGAAAATTCATTGCAAATCCATTCTCTCGTCCAGTTGCTAAAGCTGGTAACTTTGGTATTGAAAAGATTTACGATACTCAACTCTTATATAAGAACATTGAAACTGCAGTTATTTCATTAAGTAATGCTCGCATTGGCGCCATTATGACATTTGAAAAGAACACAGACTTAAAAGATATTATGAAAAATGGTGTCCCAGTTCACGCTCCAGTGACACCAGAAATTTTAATGACAATCTTCTATCCAGGTACACGTTTACACGATGGTGCGGTTGTGATTCATGGTAATGAAATCGTGGCCGCTAGTGTCTTCTTTACACCAACCACAAAACCATTCGCTGGTAAATATGGTTCCCGTCATAGAGCAGCTATTGGTGTTAGTGAAGTTTCTGATGCTGTGACAGTCGTTGTTTCTGAAGAAACAGGCCGTATTTCCTTCGCTGTTAATGGTGACTTAGAAGCGGTCAATCAAACAAATTTCCGTCGTGTCTTTGAGACATATATGAGTGATAACTCATCCGAGGAATAATGAACAGTAAAGAACTTTACGACTATATATTGAAAATCCAATCCATTGCGAAAATAGGATTGGTTTTTTCTAAAGATCCATATGCTTTAACTAACTATCAGCAGATCAATGATTTGACGATGGAGATGTTAGAAAAGCTCATGGAAATCGAATTCCATAGACCGAATTATTTCTCTAGAGATATTTATCCTACACCAAGCGTATCAGTCCGTGCGGTAATTGTTAACGAAGATAAGAGTAAAATTCTCTTTGTTAGAGAGGCTAACAGTGGAACTTATTCCTTCCCTGGAGGATGGGCGGATTTATATGATTCCGCTGGTCAAACAGCAATTAACGAATCAAGCCAAGAAGCAGGCGCTGATATTGAACTAGTGAGACTAGTGGGTGTCCTTAATAGAACCCCATTTAAAGCCAACGTTAATTCTCCAGAATATCTTGTGGTTTTTGAGGCTAAACTAAAAGGTCAGCTCCATGAACATGAATACGAAACAGATGATGTGGAGTGGTTCCCAATTAATCAAATTCCACCTTTATCTAGAAAGGTCATGAAGGAAGAAATTGACCGCATCATTGATGCGATAAAAACAGGAAAAACCATCTTTGACTAAGTAGAATATGTAAAATGTCCTTAATTTATAAGGTCATTTTTGTTATCATATTCTATATGCCAAATCTAAAACTATTTACATCGTTAACAAATATCCAACTCGCCTTTGTCATCATTGTGCCAATCGTGGTGGTTTTATTTTTAGCGATTGTTTTATATTTCCCAATTTCGGCTTCTTATAAACGCCATCATTTCCAAATCCGTTACTATAAGCGTGTCTACAAAGTAGCCTTAGAAAATGATTACTATTTAATTAACCAATTCTATTTCAAAGTTGATTCTAATAAATTAGCCAAAGTTGATCACATCATCTTTGGTGATAAATACATTTATGTCATTATCTGCAAGTATTATGAAGGTGACTTAGTGGGCAAATCTTCCGATAAGTCTCTTATCTTCATTTCCCATAAAGGGAAAAAGTGCTATACAGATAACCCAATTATTCAATCTAAGAACTTAGCAAGTAAGCTTTCATCCTCTACAGGATTAGATGCTTCAATGCTCATTGGTATTACTTTGATTAATGATGACTGCAAAGTCGAAGTACAAAGTGAATCTAAACAGTTCTATATCATCCAAAGGAAGAGACTCCATGCTTTAATTAAAGCTATCGAATCTCGTCCAGTGGAAAAGATTAACGAACAACAACTCGCTAAAGCAGTGCAATCCATCGCTAAAGAAAACAAAAGGAAGAAATAATGAAAGATTCATTAAGAAGTGTTTCATTTAATAAATTCAAATCCAATCCAACCTCATACCTCGCTGTTGGTATTATGTGTGGTTTGTTTTTAATCATCGCTACAGTTTTAGCGTTTATTGATCCGCTTTTGCTAATCATCGCTATTCCATTAATAGCGTTACCATTTTTATTCGCTAGTCATGTAGCCTGCTACTATTTACAAATCAATCAACAAATTAATCCATCAGCGTTCTTTAGATACTTCGTCGGATTCTTCCGCGGGCAGTTTAGAAGCAGCTTTAGAGGACTTATTTCATTCCTTAAATCTTTAGCCCTCTATTTTGGTATGTCTCTCCTAGCGGGAATCGTTATGTTTGTTATCTTTAAAGTGCAATATGGCGAAGCATTTACAGACGCCTTTAATTCACTCATTTATCAATACATTTATAACCCTGAATCTACAAGCGAAGATATCATCGCATTATTGAACGCTAATGATGGTCAACTATTAACCTTCATTATGTATGTCTCAGTTATTGCTATTCCACTCGCTATGTTAGCGTTTATCTATTACATTTCCTTCTCTTCAATTTCTATATATTATCGCACGAATGTGCTCGTCGCGAGCGCATCGCTATTAAAGATGTCAGTCAATAGTACTTACGCTCTTCATCGCAAGAACATGAGGAAAGACTGGTTTACTTTAAATTGGCCAATGCTTGCCTTATCTTTCTTAGGCATGATTGGTTTTGCGTTATTAGATTTATTAGTTGTGAGAAGGATAGACCTCTTACCAGCGTTTGTCATCGTCGGTGGTGTGGCCTTATTAATGTTCTATCTTCCACTTTATTTCGCTAATATGGAAACCATCTATAAGAAATACGAACAATATTTCAAAGAAGGTAACCAAAGAGCGATCGAAACAATTCTTCAAAGAATTCAGTCTAGCATCGAACTAAGTGAAGAAGAAAAGAAACATCTTGAAGAGTCACTTAGAGGTATTCAAAACGATGACAAAGAACAATAAAAAACCTAGATTTGCATCTAGGTATTAAGCATCTGGAGCAAGTGACGGGAATCGAACCCGCATATTAACCTTGGCAAGGTTACGTTCTACCACTGAACTACACCTGCATTTGGATTTTTCCAAATCGCGCTCAATTATTATATGCAAAAGAAAAAATTCTTGCAACACTAACTTATCAAAATTATTAAAGAGGCAGAAAATATGATTACAAACAAGCAATTAGCAGACCTAATTTTCCCAGAAATTACAGAGACAGTCGATGATTTAGAAAAAAGATATCCTGAAAGGAATTTACCTGAAGGTGCGGAAGTTACACGTTTCGCTCCTAGCCCAACAGGCTTCCTTCATACCGGTTCTTTATTCACATCTTTAGTGTGTCGTAAAGTGGCCAG
>JBGUGI010000122.1:0-10390 GCA_045111495.1 Bacilli bacterium
AATAGCTAAGCCTTCATTAGAATCTGTAAACGCTTCTGCGTTTCCTAAGAATGCTTGAGCAGAATTTAAAACCCAATATCCTAATAAGAATAAGAAAACCATCTTTGCCGCTTCATCTTTACGGCAAATGACTAATATTGGTGCACCCGCGATAAGAATGGCGCCGATTGACAAAACAACTAAGCCACGGATAACGGATACAAATTGGCCATCAATGCTAAGTGCGTTTTCGATGATGAACCATGTTGCGTAGAACAAACCACCAATGATAAAAATCCATTTGGCTGGTTTGCTTAATGCATTAAAGAACTTTTCCATAAAACTTTCTCCCTATTTTATTTTCACTTTCTATAATATACAACTTTTCATGAATAAAGAAAAAAGGAACCATCCGAAGATGATTCCATTTTATTTAAGCTATCTAAGAATTAAGCGGCTTGTGAACTATCACCACCGGCTGCTGGTTGTGGAGCAGCGGTTGGATCAACTGGTAATTTAGAAACATCTTGGTATGGTTTTGTTGCATCAGCAGCACCCTTATAGATGAATCTGGCATAGTTAATAGCTAAGGAGTAACCAATATCACCATGTTTTAAACTAATTGATGTTGCGCCTTCTTTAAGGTTCATGCCTGTGATGACTTGAGCAAAATTGAAATCAGAACCGGTTAAACCAGACTCGCCCCAGGATTTAGCGTTGTCTGTGTAGACATTGTTTGCAGCGTTATCAGCACCATATACAACGATGAAGTAACGATATGGAGATTCAGAAGTTTTATCTGGATTAGAACTGGCGTCTTCATTGCCTTTCCAAGCCATGTTGTACCAATATCTGCTGGAGTGTGAGTCGTAGGACATTCTAGCGCTGAATTCAACGTCATATTGACCAGCTGGTAAACCTTCAATAGCCCATTTGGATTCGTTTAATGGAGCATCAGCGGTCTTTTTGTTCATCTTTGTTTCAGCGTCATTCCAACCTTCGGCTTCTGCAACGCTAGCTAAATAAGCAACGCCATTGTCAGAGGCACGTGTTTGTTTGGTGAACTTGCCTGTTTTTGCACCATCGACCCACTCTGTAGAAGGAGTAGAAGATGATGGTTTTTGTGATGTTGATGATGGTTTTTGTGATGTTGATGCTGGTTTAGCGGATGTAGTTTTATCATTTGCGCTATTATTACCACCACATGCGACTAATGTCATCGCAGCAAAAACTGTTAATACAGAAAATAATTTTGTTTTTTTCATTATAAATTTTCCTCCGAAAAATAATTGATCTAACACAATACGTGTTTAGAAATCTGCAATTATTATAACTTAAAGAAGAAAATTTTCAATTCTATTGCAAATAATATAACCATCGCGGTTGTGCACATCCTCGCGATTGTACATGATTCGTTCTTTTTTTGGAGTGAGATAAACACCACCTGCTTGTTCCACAATTACTTGGCTAGCAGCGGTATCCCATTCTTTTGTGCCATCGCTTAAACGATATGATAATTCGCCTAAGCCTTGGGCAATACGGCATGGTTTTAAAGCGGAACCCCACTTCTCAATTCTGCCAATTCTATCTTTGTGTTTTTCATACATTGCTTCTTCGTTTGGCTTTGAATGGAAAACACTCTTATAAACTGTTAAATCAGTCAATTTATCGTTGACGTGTATGCGTTTGGTCACTCCATCCTTGCGATAGAAAGCACCTAAACCTTTAGCGGCATAATAGACTTCACCAGTTAACGGAACAACGACCACACCAACCACTGCTTCATGTTTATAAGCAAGGGCGATGTTTGTGGTGAAACCACCATCTCTAGCGACAAAATCTTTAGTGCCATCGACTGGATCGACAATCCAAACGAAATCATTTTCTAATCTAGATAAATCATCAGTACTTTCTTCGGTTAAGAAAGCATATGTTGGAAATTTTTCATGAAGATATTTTCTAATTACTTTATCAGCGTTTTTATCAGCGAGAGTAACAGGTGAATTGTCATCTTTAATCTCAACATCAAAATTACTGTTATAAATCTTTAAAATACCTTCAATAGCTTTGACGCCCGCTTCAATAGCAGCGTTTAATTGTTCTTCCCACATATTATTCATTTCCTTTCTCATTGGCTTCTGCACATAAGTTAAGCAATTCTTCGATTCTTTCTGGTGTGAATTCTTTGATGGTAAAGCCAGCGGCGAATTCGTGACCACCACCACCAAAATGTGTAGCGATGCGTTGCACGTTGTGGATGCTACTGCGTATTTCCACTTGCATACCGCCTGTGTCTGTTTCGGAAGCGATGAACCAAATTGGATAACCGCTAACATAACTGAGTAATGATGTATTACCAACTGTTTGTTGGGAAGTTACACCTAAAGCTTCTCTTTCTTGTTTAGTTGCTACGGCGTAAACGATGCCACGTTGATCTTTGATAACATGACTATAAATAAAGGATTTAATATCAAGGGTGAATTCTGGAACAAGATTATTAGTCTTGTTAAGAAGAATTGGATCAACCCCTAATTCGCATAAGTGTTTAGCAATATCAAACATTCTGACAAAGTTACTAGCAAATTGGAATCTTGCTGTATCAGTCATCATACCAAGATAAAGAGCGCTCGCGGATATCAAATCAATCTCAAAATTATTCTCTTTAGCAAACAAATAAATTAATTCGCATGTTGAGGTCGCTTTGTCATCAATGACTTCTGGACCTTCATGGAAAGTGAATGTGTCAATATGGTGGTCAATTTTGGCAAAATCTTTCGCAGTTGCGGCTCTTTTATCTTCCAATCTGTTGAGATCATTGCTATCTAAAACAATAGCTAAAGACTGGGTAATAATTTCATCCGAAACTACATCCATTTTGCCGATAATATCAAAAAACTTTTTTAACCCACTACCGACAGCATAAATATTTTTATGTGGGTACTTAAGTCTAAGGATGTTTCTTAGAGCAATTTGACTGCCGTAACAATCACCGTCTGGATTTAAGTGACCAAAAATGACTATTGAATCATATTGCTCAATTTTAGAGACGATAGATTCAAACATTAAAATTCGTTATCCTCTTTTTCTTCTTCGTCTGATTCGTTTTCATCAGCGCTGAAGTCTTCATCCTTTTGTTGTTCGTTTTCTTCTTCGAATGCTTTGTTGTATTCCGCTTCTTCCTCTTCTTCTTCACTGTCGTCGTCAAAGGTTTCAACATCGGAATAAACTTCGCTCATGTCGATGTGGACTTTTTCGAATTTGTGACGAATTCTGAGATCCCATTCGTTTTCGCCTAAAGTCACGAAGCGACCATCAAGCATTAAGTTTGTGTAGAAACGGGAAACTTTTGCAGCGGCTTCTTCTTCGCTTAAGCCAGCTTTTTCAACGCAGTAATTCCAAATATCTTGGAACTTGCTTTGTTGTTTTTGTTCGCTAACGTAATCGAAAGCGAGGTCTAATAATGATTTTGACATATTCATGTCCTCCTACATGTGTATTGGAGCGCTAACGCCAACAAGAGCGAGCGCATTTTTAATAACTATTCTACTTGCTTTAACTAAAGCAAGACGTGAACCACTGAGTTCTTTGTTGTTTTGATCAATAACACGACATTCGTTATAGAAAGCGTGAACGAGTTCCGCTAATGTGTGTACATAGTTAGTAATCTTGTATGGGGCTTTGTCTTTGGCCGCATCATTCACCACATTTGGGAAATCAGCAAGGTGTTTTAACAAAGCCATTTCTGATGGTTGACTTAATAATTTAGCAGACTCATCGAGAGGAATGTCTTTACCTTGTTCAAGAATTGAACATAATCTTGCATGAGCGTATTGGGCATAATAAACTGGGTTATTAGAACTTTGTTCTATTGCTAAGTCCATATCAAAGTCTAAATGACCAGATGGGGCACGCATTGCAAAGAAGTAACGCATAGCGTCAACGCCGACTTCTTCACAAACATCTCGAAGAGTAATAGCGTCGCCTCTTCTTTTACTAGCCTTATATTCTTGACCGTTTTTTAAGAATCTCACCATTTGAATTAATTCAACATGGAGAGTGTCTTCTTTATAGCCATGCATCATCAAAGCGGATTTCATTCTATTAATGTAGCCATGATGGTCAGCGCCTAAAACGTCGATAATACTATCAAAGCCACGAGACATCTTATTCACGTGATAACAAATATCAGGCATGAAGTAGGTATAGTCACCATTGCTCTTTCTAATAACACGATCTTTATCATCAACAAACGCTGTTGTCTTGAGATACAAGGCATCGTCTTGTTCATAAACGTAATCTTTTAGGAATTCGATTTCCTTTTCGATAGCGTTGTTACTTCTAATTGCTTTTTCAGATGAGAAGACATCATGTTTAACTCTAAAGAGAGCTAAGTCATCAATGATTCTATCAAGCTCAATTTTCATGCCTTTTTCTTTAAAATAGGCGACAGGGTCATCCATTTTCAAAGCAGCATCACCAATTTCATCTTTGATTGATTGAGCAATATCAGTGATGTCTTGACCAGCATAACCATCCGCTGGAATTTCGGCTTCAATACCAAAAAGGTTTTTGTATCTAGCTTGGATAGATAAAGCTAAATTTGTGATTTGGCTACCAGCATCATTAATGTAGTATTCTTTGGTCACATCATAACCCGCGAAATCTAAAATACGGGAGATACTATCACCAATCGCTGCACCTCTAGCGGTACCAACGTGCAACAAACCTGTTGGGTTAGCGCTGACGAATTCAACGTTAATCTTTTTGTTCTTTCTTGGTGAACGACCATAGTTATCTTCTTCAGAGATGATTTTGCTGACAAATGCTTGTAATGAATCATGCTTCATAAAGAAGTTAATAAAACCAGGACCAGCGATTTCAACTTTATCGATGCCTTCCATGTCAATCTTTTCAATTAACATAGCGGCAACATCGCGTGGCGCTTTGGCAAATAATCTAGAAAATTTCATAGCAACGTTTGTAGCGTAGTCACCATGAGTTTCATCTTTGCTCTTTTCAATGACGATGTCATTTAAAGTAACTTCTTGACCTAGGGCTAAAAGGGCAGCTTGCAATTTAAGTTTGAGATTTTCAATAATGTCCATTTTATTCCCCTTTCTTCTTAAGTATGACAATAGCGTCTGCTTTAACGGCAAGGCCTTTGCCGATTTCATCGATACCTTCATTCGTTCCCGCTTTAATGGAAACGTTGTCTATCGAAGTATTTAATAATAACGCAAGGTTTTGACGCATTTCCATAATAAATGGAGCAAGTTTTGGTTTTTCTAATGTGATGGAGATATCAATGTTGTTGATTTCATAGCCTTCATCAAGCATCATTCCCACCACTCTTCTAACAATTATTGATGAATCGATATCTTTAAATTCAGGTGTACCTGGGAAATGCTTTCCTAAATCGCCAAGCGCAAGCGCTCCTAAGATAGCTTCGCTAGCAGCGTGAAATACCACATCACCATCACTATGAGCTAATTCACCTAACTCATAAGGCACGTGTACACCAGAGAGCATTAATTTACGACCAGCGACTAGTCTATGTATATCGCTTGAAAAACCGACTCTCATTATTTCTTCACATTAAAACGGAAGAACATGATATCACCATCTTTTGGATAATATCCTTTGCCTTCTGTTCTAATCTTTCCCGCTTCTTTAACAGCGTGTTCGCTTCCAAGTTCCTTAATGGCGTCGTATGGATATACTTCCGCACAAATGAAACCTTTTTGGAAATCAGTATGAATCACACCAGCACATTCAGGCGCTGACATGTTGTTTTTAAATGTCCAGGCACGGCATTCATCCGCGCCGACTGTAAAGAATGTTGATAAGTTTAATAACTTATATGTGGCTTTGATAACTTTTTCTAAGCCAGATTCGGAAACATTAAGTTCCGCTAAATATTCTTTTCTTTCGCTTTCGCTTAATTCAGATAAGTCGCTTTCGATTTGCGCAGAAACAGGAATGACTTGATTGCCTTCCTTTGTAGCGTAATCTAAAACGTCTTGATAGAACTTGCAGTTGTCTAAATCTAAAAGATCATTTTCACCAACATTAGCCACATAGATAATTGGTTTGTCTGTGAGCAAATGATAATTCACTTTGCAATATGCAATTTGATCTTCAGTTAATTTAGCTTTTCTAGCTGGTTGTCCTTGTTCAAGAACTTCCTTTAAAGGCTTTAATAAAGCCATTTCATAAATTGCTTCTTTGTCTTTAGCAATTCTTGCTTTCGCTTCACTCTTTTCGATACGTTTATCAACAGTATCCAAATCCGCCATAACGAGTTCTAAATTGATGATTTCAATATCTCTGATAGGATCAACTGACTCTTCAACGTGAACGATATCAGCGTTTTCAAAGCAACGCACAACTTCTACGATAGCATCGCATTCACGAATGTTGGCTAAGAATTTGTTTCCTAAGCCTTCACCGTTAGAAGCACCTTTGACTAAACCAGCAATATCAGTGAATTCAACTGTTGCTGGAATTTTTCTTTCAGGTTTAAAAATATCGGTTAAAAAATCTAATCTTTCATCAGGAACGTTAACGACACCGGTATTTGGATTAATTGTTGCGAATGGATAGTTGGCTGCTTCAACGTGAGAATTAGTAATTGCGTTAAAAAGCGTAGACTTTCCCACATTTGGTAAACCAACGATGCCTGCTTTTAATCCCATAATAGTGTTTTCCTCTTCTAATGCGCTACCTATTATAAGGGAAAAATATAAAATTCACAAAACAAAATAAAATTTGTTTTATTGAGTAAGTGCTTCAATCGGATTAATTTTATTAATTCTTCTGCTCATAATTGAACTCGAAATTAAAGCAATAGATAGAGACAAAATGAACATTGGTAGGAACGCTATTGGATTGAATGAAAAATGAAAGTTCATGGACAAGGCACTACCTACCTCAAAGTTCGCACCGATAGAAAATAAGAACAGTTCAACACTAGCAACTGCAAAAGAAATTAAGCATTGAATTAATGAATGGTAATAGAGAAACTTTCTGCTCTCTTTTTTGTTAACTCCTAAACATCTAGCAAGAGCAATTTCTTTCCTTCCTTCTAAAATAAAAAGGTAGTTACAAATCGTTAATAAAAGAACAGATATCAAAGTGGCTACAAAAGAGAAAACGATAAGGACAATTGTGATATAAAAACACACTGTATCTACACTATCATTAATATCGGAAAGAGGGTTAACACAGTTGTAGTCAGGAAATCCTCTTTTAAATAGTTTTACGCTCTCGTTAATAAGCTTTGAATCATTTAAAGAAAAAGCCACTGATGTTGTCTGTAACTCAAAAGCGCTGACACCAATCTTGCACTGATAAAAGAGGGCTGTCCAATTCTTATAATGATAAATAGCATTCTTATTTGATCTAACAATTCCTGTGACTTTTAAAGCACTAACAGCGTAATCGCTAATAAGGCCTCCATTATTAGTAATCACTTCTTTTCTTGGTGTGGTTATAAAGATAGTTTCGCCTACATCTTTAACATTTAATTCATTAGCAAGAGTATCTGAAATAGCGATTTCATCTAATGTCTCTGGTTTAGTGCCTTTTTGCAGTGTTTTTTCGTCAAAAACTCGAAATTGAATTCCGTTTTGCAGACTTTTTGCGTAATTTCCACTTAAAACACCATCTGGGAGTTTTTCCTCAAAAAAGCCATTATTATTCTTGCTCGTGGCTTTATCAACTATCTCATATATTTGCTGTTCATTTTTAGAAAAATACATGGTTCTAGCAAAACCCATCATTAATGTTTCGTGACGAATTAAATAACCACTTTCATTACCTAGTATTGGCGAATTAAGATTACTATCGTTTTTCATAAAGAATTCTAAATGAGCGTTTGGTATATGGGCTAAAGTATTAGTAAAAACGATAATACGATTTCTATCTTCCATTCTTTTATCATAATAAAGCCAAGGATAATAATTCTCATCGGCGATTTCGAAGATATATTTGTCCATCTCTATATCATCGTGTAATAGGTTAAGTAGTTCGTCTCTATTTTCTTTTGCTTTTAGATAATACATTTTCTTCATGACCCAAGGCTCATTATCCTTGGTCGTAATAGCGTCATTCGTGGGAAATCTCATCCTCTCTTCTAGCATGTATTCATTCCATAAATGATTACTATGATAAAGCTTAAGTTCGTTATCTAAAACGAATCCTCTCACTGTTAAAAGTTGTTGGTCACTATATTCCCAATCATCATTTCTTAAGTCAAAGAATACTTGTAAATCATGTTCTTCTATATAGTTACTTAGTGAGGTGACAGTTCTTTCTATTTGAAGTTCGAAGCATAAATCTCTTAACGCTGAAATATCTAAAGAGAGAATTACTTCGTCATCATCTAGTTCTTTAATTGTTCTTGGATAGATTGTTGTATTAATATCCTCTATCCATTCAAATTCATTAATATGACGAGCACTGAAACCTGGTATTTCACAATATGTATACCCTCTCACAAACGCTAAAGTATTTTTATCTTTAAAGAACTTCTCAAAATTACAGTAATAAGTTACTCCAACATCGTTGATATATTCTGGATATGTCGCTTTGATATCATTTGTTTCGTAGAAATTGGCAGCGTATCTTCCTTGAATAGAACTATTCTTTTCTTTCAAGGAAACAATAATCGAATTATCGTCCACTATTTCGCGATATGCTTGTTTGATATTACTCGCAATCGTGGAAGATAAGGCAAACGCTAAACCCACACCAATAAGTCCTAAAGATGTCATTGTGTAGCATAATCCTGTCCTTGGTTTCTTTTGTTTCATTGTATGGAATGTATGATTTAACAAAAATGAATCTGGGATCCTACCTTTTGTGTTTGGTATGCCGTTTTGTACGACTGGTAGATGTTTATCCTCGTCACTAATTTCTGATTGCTTAGCAACTGAAACTATTTCACCATTATCCATTTCAATAATTTCATCAGCGTATTTCTTAGTGAGTGTTTGGTCATGAGAAACAATAATAACTAAAGCTTTCTTAGAAATCTTTTTAATGATGTTCATTATTTCAATGCCGTTTTGCTCATCAAGAGCGCCAGTCGGTTCATCCGCTAGGATAATGGAAGGATCGTTAATTAAAGCACGTGCAATAGCCACTCTTTGTTTTTCACCACCACTTAATTTATTAACAACTTGTTTTTCTTTACCTTGAAGTCCCACTAAAGCTAATAGGTCTCGGCATTTACGAAGTTTTTGTTCCTTCTTTAATGAGAAAAGAGTTTCTAAAGGAAATAAAAGATTAGAAATAACTGTTTCTGTTTCAAACAGTTTGAAGTCCTGAAAGATAAAACCATATGTCGATAATCTTAAAGCGCTTAAATCATAATCATTGAGGTTTTCTATAGAGCGGTGATTAACTTGAATAGAACCAGTAAAACTAATCAAACCTGCGATGCAGTTTAATAATGTAGTCTTTCCTGAACCAGATGGGCCGTATATGACTGAAATACCTTTAAGAGGGAATTCATGATTAATATTTTTTAAAACAATCCTGTTATCGTATTTTTTAACAATGTTAGTAAGCTTAATCATTAGACTGTAATTCCTCCTTTAAAGATATTCTTTTGGAAAATGTAATTGGCAAGAACGTCGCTAGTAGGCAAACGAAAAGAGCAGTAACAATAATTAATAGAGGGAATAAGAAAACATGTCCGTGAAAAGACATGAAAGGAATGTCGATAATATCAATTAGAGAAGTGAAGTGTTCGATTAGTTTATTTAATGGATTTTGTACTAACGCACTGATAAGAAACGCTATTGCTATAGCAATTAAGCCTAATAAAAAGTTTTCAAATATGTAAAGAGTTGTTATATCTTCCCTTTTAGCGCCTAAGCAAAGTAATATTGCTGAATCTTTTATATCTTCACTATAAGAAGCAAAGGAAATAATACCGATGATAAGGACTGTACCAATCAAAGCGATAGCGAGAAATACTTCCATACCAACACTAGCGGCATCCACTAATTGGAATAATGTGTCTTCAATTGTCATGGCGTTACTATTAATGGTGAAACCATCTTTTAAGTTTTCTTTCATTTGCTTTAATCGATACACGTCCCCACTATTTTTAAGGAAAAGCTTATGCGAATAATTAGAAATATATTCGTTAATAGAAGCTGTCATGACTCTTTCTTTCCAAGATATTTCACCCATAT
This sequence comes from Bacilli bacterium, assembly GCA_045111495.1. Taxonomy (GTDB): domain Bacteria; phylum Bacillota_I; class Bacilli_A; order RFN20; family CAG-826; genus RUG14515. Next base: position 10,185 of record JBGUGI010000122.1, read on the forward strand.
AGTCGGATAGATTATTTAACAGTGTCTCTGACATGTATTTATCCATAGCCTTATAGGAATAATAGATTTTAGGGGTATTTAAAAACGATAACTCATCAACCACGCCCACGATTTCCACTAAGCGGTCATAGACAAAATAATCAATGATATATGGTTTATTAGTGTCTTCTGTGTAATAAGTAACCGCACTATTATCTTTTAAGCGT
>JBGUGI010000123.1:0-12148 GCA_045111495.1 Bacilli bacterium
ATTTTAGTTCCTCCTTTTCAATAGAATAACAAAGAAAAAAGTGGATGGGGCTTTTTTACCCTTGTCCACTTTTATCCTAGCACTCCATTTGCGCTTTTCTTTTTATATTTCTCCTCTTCTCACATGAGAATCGTATTTCTTACGTTCGGCAGTGTTGAGGATTTTCTTTCTCATTCTATATGTGGATGGTGTGATTTCCACGAGTTCATCACTATTGATATAGTCTAAGCAAGCTTCTAAGGACATCTTACGTGGTGTCTTTAAGACAACAGTTGTATCTTTAGTAGCGCTTCTCACGTTAGTTAAGTTCTTTTTAAGAACACAGTTAACCGCTAAGTCGATATCATAACGGTTTTCACCGATAATCATACCTTCATAAACCATCACGCCTGGTTCAATGAACATTGTGCCTCTTTCTTCCACGTGCTCAATGGCGTATGGAGTGGCTTGACCTGTTTCAGTGGCCACTAAGACACCGATTTGTCTTTCGCCTAAGTTTAATGTACTCGCTGGGCGATATTCTTTATAAGTATGAGAGATAATGCCATAACCTTTGGTTAAGGTCATGAAATTGGTCATAAAGCCTAATAAACCACGGGATGGAATAACATATTGGAGAATAGTGACTGTTTCTCTAGCGTCCATATTGATTAATTCAGCGGATCTATTGCCTAAAGACATCATAATGTCACCAACGAATTCGTTTGGTACATCGATTAATAAATCTTCATATGGTTCACATTTTTCCCCATCAATTTCTTTAATGATGACTTGTGGTTTACTAACTTCTAATTCGAAACCTTCACGTCTCATATTTTCAATTAAGATTGATAAGTGTAATTCACCTCTACCAGAGACAATCCATGATTCTTTATTTGGAATTCTTTCGACCTTTAACGCCACGTCTTTTTGTGTTTCTCTAAATAATCTTTCTTCAATTTTTCTAGCGGTTAATTGTTTACCGTCTTGGCCAGATAATGGTGAAGAGTTAGTGCCGAATGTCATTTGTAATGTTGGCTCATCAAGTCTAATTGGAGGTAAGGCTTCGACATTATTGAGGGCACCGATAGTTTCACCAACGTTAATATCAGTTAAACCCGCGACAGCGACGATTTCACCAGCGGAAGCTTCTTCAATTTCTAATCTCTTTAAGCCTTGATAACCAAATAACTTCATCACTCTGAAGTTTGTAGTGGTGCCATCAAGTCTCGCTACAGTGACGTTATCGTTAACGTGGATTGTACCTTTTTTAATTGTGCCTAAACCAATTCTACCGACAAAGTCGTTATAGTCTAATAAGGCAACTTGTAATTGAAGTGGGGCATTAACATCAACCTTTGGAGCAGGAATTTCTTTAATAATAGTGTCTAACACTGGTTCCATACCTGGTTTTTGGGTGTTAACGTTAGCTTCTAAAGAAGAAGTACCTTTTAATCCAGAAGTGTAAACAACTGGGAATTCTAAGAATTCATCTGGAGCGCCTAATTCAATGAAGAGTTCTAACACTTCATCAAGTGTACGTTCAATATCAATGTTATTTCTATCAACTTTGTTGATAACAACGATTGGTTTGATGTGAGCTTGTAAAGCTTTCTTTAAAACGAATCTTGTTTGTGGCATGGTGCCTTCAAAAGCATCGACTAATAATAAGCAACCATCAACCATGTTCATAATTCTTTCTACTTCACCACCGAAGTCAGCGTGTCCTGGAGTATCAAGAATATTGATTTTTGTGTCTTTATAAATAATGGATGTTGTTTTTGCTAGGATGGTAATGCCTCTTTCTCTTTCGATATCATTACTATCCATCGCTCTTTCATTTACTTCTTCGTTTTCACGGAAGGTTCCAGAGGATTTTAAAAGTTGGTCGACTAAGGTGGTTTTACCATGGTCAACGTGTGCGATGATGGCGATGTTACGAATATTCATAAATGCGGCCCTCCTAGAAAAAAACCTCTAATATCTTAGAGGAGTTAATATGCTAAAAGCAAGAGAAAATATTTGATTAATTTTCTCTAAAAAGATTATCTAAATGGTGATTTCTCTTCTTTTCTTGATATAAATGATAGCCAAGTAATGAACCAAAGAAAGTCATAAATGAGAAAGCGGACGCTACATAAGAGAGTTTTAAATATGGTGTTTCATAGACCATGGTGTAGGAATAATTACCTTTAGGAGCGACGAATGAAACAAAACCACCGTTACCTTTAATGACCTTTAAATCTTCGCTTTGTTTAGTGTCATTATTAACGGCTTTTAGTTTCCAACCTGCGTCAAATGCGACACGGGTAACCACAAATTTTTCAGCATCATAATTAGTGTCGAAAGTGAATTTATCCGCGGTATATTTTACGTTAGTAATTGGTTGAGCATTTAATTTATCCCATCTAGCGCGGTAGTCAGAAACATCTTCTTTATAGAGGGATAAAGAATATGATCTCACATGGCTTTGGTAATATTTACCACATACCGCTAACGCGTAGCAGTCACGTTTCACATAGAAACCACGCATATATGATGTGTTATCAGTGGTATCGTCATCATGAGCGTCCATCATAAAGATTTTATTATCTTTATCAATGAAGTAGAAATTGTATTTAATTGAACCAGTGAAGCCCGCTTTAATATATAAAGCTGTGCCTTCTTTGAAAAGTGGTTGATTATCCACTCTTGGGGTATAGAAAGCAAAGTATTTCATTGTTTCATTAGAATTATAGTTATAAGCACTAATTGGTGTAAATGTGGTTGGAATGTCAGCAATCTTTTGGAAATCGTAATATTTAGCCCATGTGCCAACGTGATAAACGTTATGACTATATTGCACAGCCTTATAATGTTCACTGTCTTCATCCAATGTTTTTGCTTTTTCATCGGTAACGGTAATATCTGGGTGCTTATTAGTGATTTCTAAACAATCTTCTTTTGAAGCAACCGCGGTGGTGGATAAAGCAAGAGCGTTTCTTACGCATCTCACATCATAGTTAACACTGCTCTTATCTAATTCACCGTTATAAACAGTGTCATAGGCATAGCCTAAGTCATTTAATTTGCTGTTTTTATAGACTTTATATTCGTTTGTTTCGAATTCTTTAACTTCTTCAAAATCCCATGGAACATTAGCCATATAACTTCCTGGATAATAGTAATCGATATAGTCTTGCATGGTCTTTTTCTTGCTAACCACGTAATACTTAATGCCTAATTGGTTATCGATATCCGCAATCTTATTTCTATAAGAACCACCGACAGATTTATCACCGTTTCTTAAACCAGTCCATAATGTATAGTCATTAACTTCGAAGTTATATAGAGAGTGGAAGAAGCTAGCAGCGCCATAACCGTTCATGAAAGCGTTGTTTGTGCTCCAACCATCACCAATGGAAGTATACATACGATAGAAGGACTTATCTGAATCTTCGATTTTCCTTAAGGTATATCTAAATCTCTCGTTAGTGTCATAACCATTATTATGACCACCATCATAACCATGTCCCCAAGTGACAAAATTACCAACAGCGATAGCTTCAGCGCTGACAAATAAAGTTGCTAATAAGACAAATGCTTTAGTGTTTCTTATTAAAAGTAAAACTACATAAACAACAGCGACATATAACATCTCCGCGATAAAGACAATGTTTGTAGAGTTAACTCCTTCGTCTAAGAAACGATATGTTAATTCTCCACTCTTTTTCTCGCTTAACATGTCTAAGCCCATATCGGAAGTAAACCAGACAAAGAGCATGACTAAGAAATAGATAGCTAGTAAGACATATCCCACTGATTTAACAGCCTTATTTTTGGTGGTTTTTCCAAAGTATCCAGTTAAGCCTGCAAGTAATAAACCGCCGATACCTAATTGGACAAAACCAGGATCATTACTAACTACCGTGTCCGCTAATTTGCGGGTAATGAACCATGAAGCAAACATGCCCATGATAGCGAAAACAAAGCCCACGTGCATATGCCAAGTAGGAACATTTGGAATCTTATTAATATAAATGCCAACATAGGCAATTAATGCGGCCACAACGAATAATGTCCATCTTGCATAACCATTAGTGAGACCCACAGTTAAGTAGTACATCACAGGAGTAAATAAGGCGAACACCATTAAAGCGAAGCCCACAATATGTGTCCATTTCTTTTCAGTGAACGATTGAATAAGCGCTGGCACTAAGAAGAGAATAAATGGCACATAGCACCATAAGGAAACACAAATATCGTCAAAGTCCCAACCATATAATTCTAAGGTTGGTAAAGATCTACATGTTGTTGTGGGGAAGAAGAACTCTAATATTGGATAATAGACTCTTTCTGGAATAATTCTATTGTGTTGGTCAGGTGCTACTTTCCAAGAAAGTAATAAGTCAAAGAACTCTTTATATTGCTTCTTTTCCCAATAGCCTTTTAATAATTCTTTATAGCCTGATAATTCGAGTTTTGGTGAAGTCATCGTGGCCATAAAAGCGGGACCAAAAACGATTAAACTCATAGCTAAGCCACCAGCAAAGCCGATAAAACCTAAACCTAATACTTTAAAGTTACTAGCGATAGTTCTTGTTCTAATGGTTTGAAAATAACGGAACATCGCATATAAGAAAGCACATATTACGTATGAAACCATTAAGACATAGTTAGAAATCGCTAGGAAGAAAACGCCTAACGCTAATAACCACGGCTTTTCTTTTTGAATTGTATTTTCAATACCTAATAAGACAAGTGGGAAGAAAACTAAAACATCTTGATAGTTGTTATACCAAAGGTAGAAGGCTCCCCAACCCGCGAAACCATAAGCAATACCACATAATCTAGCGACATTATCTTTTACTTTGAAAGCTTGCTTCATGTAAGCAGAGAAGAATAATCCCGCACAAGCAATCTTGATAATGGAAGTGATGGCCATGGCTTGAGGGACAAAAGCGCGTGGGAAAAGAATGACGATAATATTAAATGGTGAGAATAAACCATAATAGGCATTAGAGCCAAAGGAATTAACACCTAAATAAATGTCTTGATCGAATAAAATAAAGTGTCCAGTTCTAAACCATTCATGGTAATAATCCCAAACATGGTATCCCATAGGGATATATTGGGCCATATAGTCACCACCATAAGCTAAAGAGAAATTGTTTTGGACGAGCATCCACATATAGAAGCCCACGCCAATAGCGATAAGAACTAAGAAATAATAAAAAGTCGCTGGGAAGCGATAGTGTTTAACTTTTTCAAACAACTTTTTCGCGCCCTCTTTAAAAGGATTTGGCTTCTTTTGCTTATCTTTCTTAAAAACGATTTCCATAACTTTTAGAATAATAACTTTTTGATGTAATTTTTGTTGATTTTGAATTCTTCAGAGACAACATTGATCGCGTCTTTTTGACTCAGGCCTAAATTCACAAAATAAGCGACACGGGAAGTGATTTCGTCATCTTTGAAGATGATTTCTTCGTGGTTACCATCAACGATTAAAACCATCTCACCTTTTAAGGTCTCTTCCTCTATATTAGACAATTCTTCAAGAGTGCCTCTGATATATTCTTCGTTGATTTTAGTTAGTTCTCTGGCTAGACAAGCATATCTATTGCCAAGAACTTCTTTTAATAGCTTAAGAGTTCTAATAATACGATGCGGTGCTTCGTAGAAGATGATTGTATTTCTTAAAGCTTTTAAACTATTAATCTCTTCCTTGGCTTCTCCGTCTTTTGACGATAAGAATCCATAGAAGAAAAAGTGTGCGGTATCTAAGCCTGAGGCCACTAATGCATTAATAAAAGCGGAGCTACCAGAAACAGTGGATACTGGAATATCGTTTTCAATTGCTTCTTTGACTAAGATATGACCTGGATCAGAAATACCAGGATAACCAGCATCTGACATATAAACAACTTTCTTACCCGCTTTGATAAGGGAGATAAGATGCTGACTAGCTTCTTTCTCATTATGTTCTCTAAGAGAATAAGTTTCTTTTTTAATACCAAATTTGATTAATAAGTCATAAGCATTACGGGTATCTTCCGCAGCGACAATATCGGCGTCACTGACTACTTCAATAGCGCGTGAAGAAAACTCCTTTAGGTTACCTATTGGAGTGGCTATTAAATAGAGTGGGGAGTTACCTTTATCAAAAGACTTATTTCTTTTCATAGCGTCTCTCTTTGTTTCTTTGTCCGCCTACTTGTTTATTGAAGTCTTCCAAAGGAAGGAATTTAATATCTTCGTCGTTTTCAATTTTGACAACACGAGAAAGGATATTAACACTAGTGACTGTGTATTCGACTTTATCGATGAAGTATTTACTACCTAAATCTGGGAATTTCTTTCTTTCTTCAGTATAGGCATCATCTTCATACTTTAAGCAGCAGATTAATTTGCCGCATTGTCCACTTAACTTTGGAATGTTAATCGCTAACATTTGGTTTTTCGCTCTATTGATGGAAATACCATCGAATTCATTTAAGAATGTGGAGCAGCATAAAGGCATACCGCAAACGCCGAGACCACCAATCATTTTGGCTTTATCTCTTGAACCAATTTGTCTAAGTTCAATTCTTGTTCTTAAGCGTGAGGCTAAGACTTTTAAAAGTTCACGGAAGTCAACGCGGTCATCCGCTAAATAAGAGAAGATGACTTTGGATTTATCAAGGGTATATTCACAAGAAATTAAGTTCATATCAAGATTGAGTTTTTTGGACTCAACTTGGCAGATTTCTAATGCATATACCGCGTCTTTTTGGTTAATTTCTGATAGACGGATATCCACATCAGTGGCTTTTCTAACAATTGGTTTTAGGTATAAACCATTGGCATATTTATCAATGGAAATAGGTTCAATAGCGATGGTACCAAGTTCCATGCCTCTCACTGTTTCAACGACAACTTTATCGTTAAGTGCGAGAGTGCCATCATTGCAGCCAAAGAAATACGCCCTTGGAGTATTTAAAAATTTCACGCCAACGAAATGGCTATATTCATGCTTTTGATCTATTTGTTGATTTTGTTTCTCGTTATCAATTTTTGGCATATATTAATCCTCTTTGGTAATCGTGTAAAAAACGTGATCTATTAATAAGACGATGTTAACGTTCGTATTAATCGCAGTTGCACACCTTAATAATTCAATCAAACTTTCATTAATATGAGAAAGTTGATTGGCAAGATGTTCTAATATTGTAGCATAACTTTCTAAAAATGGGGCTTTTTCATTAGAAATGGCAATCATGTCTTCAAAGGCCATCACTAACATATTGATAAAGTAACGACAGGCTTCTTTGCTTTTGATTTGATTAGCGGCATTGCTTTGCACAAAGTAGATAAGCGCATCCTTATCTCCTTCATTCATCACTTCTAATGTCTCTTCAAAGCACTTCTTCGCGGTAAAGAAAGCGTCATTATTATCTTCGTCATCGATGATTTCTTTAATGAGTTCTCCATCGTTATAGAAATAAGAGAGTAGTTCAGCATCCTTCTTTTCCACTCCAAAGTCCATTGCATCTTTGATGACGATATTCTTATCAATGAGCTTTAATCTTAAGACTTGGCATCTTGAAATAATGGTGGGTAAGATGCTGTTTTCGTTATTCGTGGTTAAGAAAGCATAGATTTGTTGACCTGGTTCTTCTAAGAATTTAAGAATTGAGTTAATCGCTTCAATGGTCATGTTTTCAATAAGGTGAAGAATATAAATACGGATACCTTTGTTTTCGAAAGCTTTTTTATCAAAAGAACTTTCAATCGTCGTAACCGCTTCCTTTTTAATCGTGGATTTACTACCATCAAAAACAAAAAAGTCTGGATAGTTATCATCGTCCACACGTAAACATGTAATACATGAGTTACACGCTAGTGGGGATGGGTCATCACAAAGAATTGATTTAGCGAAAAACTTTGCAATATCTAAAAGTGGTGTGCCATTACTTCCAGAAAGAAGATAAGCATGAGAAAGTTGACCTTTTTGTAATGAATTTACAAAGGTTTGATAAATAACTGGTTGATAATTCTTTAGGTATTTCTCTACTTGCATATTCTAGAGAGCATGGCTTTCAAAGTAGCGTCCGCAACTTCTTCTCTGCTCTTACTGGCATCAATAACGATAAAACGTTCTGGGTAGCGTTTCGCTAATTCTAAAAATGTATTTCTGACTTTGTTATGGAAGTCTAATTTTTCTAAATCTAAACGATTAACTTCTCTATTTGCGTTAGCAGCGATTCTCGCTAAACCAATCTTTGGATCGATATCAAATAGAAGAGTTAAATCTGGGAATGTACCTTCGGTAGCGAAGTTATTGACGTTTAATATATTTTCAACGCCTAAACCTCTTGCGCCACCTTGATAGGCTAATGAGGAATCTAAATATCTATCACAGATAACAATCTTGCCTTCTTTTAAAGCAGGCCAGACTTTTTCCACAAGGTGTTGTCTTCTTGAAGCAGCATAAAGAAGGGCTTCTGTTCTTTCGTCCATCGCTGTATTGGCTTTGTCTAAAATAACATTACGAATTTGCTCGGCGATTGGTGTGCCGCCTGGTTCACGAGTACGGACAATTTTATATCCCATCTCCTCTAATTTGCTAACAGCGTAATCAACAGCGGTTGTTTTGCCAGATCCTTCTGGTCCTTCAAGAGTAATAAACATAATTAGTACCTCTCTATAGTTTTCTTCTGCCTTCAACGGCTTTGGATAATGTTAAGGCGTCTGTATAATCTAAATTTCCACCCATTTGTAAACCATACGCTAAACGAGTGACTGAATCGACTTTATCAGCGATTAATTTCGCCAAATATAAAGCAGTGGTTTCACCTTCGATTGTTGGGTTAGTGGCAATAATCACTTCTTTGAAGTGGTGATTATCTAATCTCTTCATTAACGCATTGATGTTTAAATCATCAATTGTGCCACCTTTACCTAATGAGATAACGCCGTTTAACACATGGTATAAGCCATGGTAATATTCAGCATTCTCAAAAGCGATAACATCTTTCGGGAAAGAAACGACCATTAAGGTATCTTGGTCACGTTCCTTATCATCACAAATCACACAGTTCTCACCTTCGGTTAAAAAGCCACAGATAGGGCAGACGTGTATTGATTGTTTAAGATTTTTAATGGCATCTGAAAACTCATTCAAGTCATCATCTTCCATATTGAGCATTGCGTACGCCATACGCTCCGCGCTACGGCGCCCAACGCTTGGTAACTTGGCTAAAGATTCTTCTAAACGGATAAGAGCTTTAAGCTTCTCCATTAGAAACCGAATCCTCCTTTTTGACCGGTGATGCGTTCATTAATGGCTTCGGATTCTTCATCGATCTTTTCATTAGCTTCGTTAATTGCCATAGCAATCATTTCTTCGACCATTTCTTTGTTATCAGCGTCGAAAGCATCTTTATCGATATCGATAGCTTTAATTTCTTTGCTTCCGAGCACAGTGACTGTCACGGCGCCACCTTTAGAAACTTTGAATTCTTTTTCTGCTAATTCGGCTTGCGCTTTTCTTAGCTCTCTTTGCATCTTTTGTGCTTGAATCATCATTTGTTGCATGTTCATAGGTTTTATTCTCCTTCAAATTCAATGCTGACTGTGTCAGCTTTTGGTAATTTACCGATTTGTAATCTATTCATGTAGCTTTGTTGCCATCTAACTGAATCTTTTCTTGAGACAGCATAGACGAACATCTTTCTATTGAATACGGTTTCAATAACGTTTTGAATGGCTTCTTGGTTTTCAACCAAATTGGCCTTCTCAGCGATATTTGGGAATTGATATTCCACAACTAGGATTTTTTGTGAGGCCACAAGTGGACGTCCATCCACTAACATGGTCGCGACTTTGCCTAGTTCTGGATGGCCAATTAATTTCTTAATGTTTGGCCAGTTATCAATCAGGGAATTCTTAATGTCTTTTTTGGAAATAACCATGATATCAATCATTAAGTCATCACCGATGTCGAACGAATTCTCTTTTCTGGTGTTTTTAATTGTGAGGACATTCTTGCTTAAGACAATTTCCTTCACTGGTTCTGGTTCAGGCTCAGGTTGATCAAGTAAGGAAATTAATTCTTCTTGCTTCACTGGCTTTGACTCAGGTTTTGGTTCCACTTTTGGTTGAGGTTTAACTTCAGGAACAACTGGTTTTTCAATCACAGGTTCGCTGAATTTAGGTTCTATTGTACGTGGAGTACCATCTTTCTTAGTGGCGCATAATTTAAGAATTGTGACCTCAAATAATGGGATGATAGAACTAACTGTTTTATAGTCCTTTTGTGCGGCCATAATGACATCAATCATCTTTAATGTTTCATCGATATCTAAATGCTTAAAGAATGAAGCGGCTTCATCTTGATTAAGTATTTCTAAACAATCAACATTACGTGAAGATTGATAAATCAATATATCCTTTAATATTAATAATAGGTCGTCGGTCAATCTCTTGATGTCGGTACCCATAGAAATATAACGATTTACTCTGCTTAAAACGTCAGGAACATCTTTATTAATAATGGAATTTAATAAGGCAATCTTTTCTTCTTTAGATTCTAAAGCAAAGATATCTAAGATGTCTTGAACTTCAAGTTTATTACCAGAATACGCTAAAACTTGATCCAAGATTGATAGAGCATCACGCATACCACCATCCGCTAAAGAAACGATAATCTTAATTGCCTCTTCGTTATAGGCGATGCCTTCTTTTTCAAGAACACTCTTTAATCTATTTTTAATATCTTCGTCACTTAATTTAGTGAAGTCATATCTTTGACAACGTGAAAGAATGGTTGGAAGGATTTTATGTGGTTCAGTTGTCGCTAAAATGAAGATAACGTGTTCCGGTGGTTCTTCTAATGTTTTAAGAAGAGCGTTAAATGCACCGGTTGAAAGCATGTGAACTTCGTCGATAATGTAAACTTTATAACGACCTAAAATTGTGCCGTATTTTACCTTGTCGATTAATTCTCTGATTTCATCAACACCGTTATTACTAGCAGCATCGAGTTCGATGACATCAGGATGTGTACCATCAATAATTGCTTTACAGTTTTTACATTCATTGCATTGACTGCCAATGCCTTCGTCACAGTTAAGAGCTTTCGCTAAAAGTTTAGCCATTGTGGTTTTACCTGTACCTCTTGGGCCTGCAAATAGGTAAGCGTGGGCTAACTTTCTGGTCGCCAAAGCGTTCTTTAAAGTCTTGACGATATGTTCTTGTCCAGCGACTTCTTCAAAAGTACTGGGACGATATGTTCGATATAATGCTTTATAAGCCATATAAAATCACCTGTGTTAAGTATATACCAAAACCCCATCATAAAGAAATGTTAATATTCTATTAATGGAAATATTTCACTGTTTGCCTTATAGAAGAGTTATGTTACAATACTAGACGGTCAGAGGAAACTACTATGGAAGAAAGCATGCGTCAACGTTTAATCGCTGCGGAAAAACGTCTTAAAGAAATTGATGAAGAACTCGTGAGCGAAGACATTATGAAAAATATGTCGAAGTTTAAGGAGATATCTAAAGAAAGAGCAAACTTGGATCCTCAAGTCGAAGCTTTTAAACGTTACACAAAAAACGAAGAAGATATCGAAGCCGCGAAAGAAATGGCACATGATTCTGATCCAGATTTAGCGGAAATGGGCAAAGAAGAAATCAAACGCCTTGAAGCTGAACAAGAAAAACTCATTGAAGACTTAAGAGAAATGCTCCTTCCAAGAGATCCTAACGACGATAAAGATATCATTGTTGAAATTAGAGGCGCTGTTGGTGGCGATGAAGCAAACATCTTTGCTGGTGACCTTTTCAGAATGTACACAAGATACGCTGAATCCCAAGGTTGGAAGATTCAAATTTTAGACGAAAATCCATCAGAATCTGGGGGTTTTGCAATGATTTCGTTCAAAATCACCGGAAATCGTGTCTTCTCAAAACTCAAATTTGAAAGTGGTGCTCACCGCGTTCAAAGAGTACCTAAGACCGAAGCTTCTGGACGTATCCACACAAGTACTGCGACAGTCTTAGTTATGCCTGAAGCAGAAGAAATTGACATTCAAATTAATCCTAACGACTTACAAGTTGATACATATCACTCACAAGGTGCCGGTGGTCAAAACGTTAATAAGACAGAATCCGCTGTCCGTATTACCCACATCCCAACT
>JBGUGI010000124.1:0-4926 GCA_045111495.1 Bacilli bacterium
ATTTTAGTTCCTCCTTTTCAATAGAATAACAAAGAAAAAAGTGGATGGGGCTTTTTTACCCTTGTCCACTTTTATCCTAGCACTCCAAATTGCCAGTTTTATTTTTAGTCTTCAGTTCCTCCATCATTGATGAAGAGAATACCAAGTGTTTGTGGACCACAGTGACTTGTAATTGTGGCACCAGCATTTGTTTCATAGATGGTTTTGAATCCACGATTCTTTAAGGCTTCAATCGCCACTGCCACCATTTCTGGAGTTGCTTGTGTATGTGTCACGAAGGCAACGGAGAGATCTGGATTAGCAAATTGTTCTAATGTGTCCTTGCAGTAGCCGTTGATAACTTGTGTCTTACGGCCAATGTACTTTTTAGCAGGAGCCATTTTACCATCACTAACAATGATTTGTGGTTTGATTCTAAGAATGGTTGCACCAAATCTTAATAAGCCTGAGCAACGACCACCTTTGTGCAAGTATTCAAGTGTTTGAATAACGAAACTTGCTTGAACATAAGGGACACGGGCCTTAACTTTCTCAACAATTTCTTCTGGTTTTAAGCCTTTGTCTCTAAGCTTAGCGGCATAGATCGCTAATAAGGCAATACCAGTTGAAAGGTTTTTAGAATCGACAACGTAGACGTTATCGTATTTCGTGGCGATTTGCATAGCGTGAGAGCATGATGATGAAATCTCAGAACTTAATGAGATATGGATAATAGCGTCATATCCTTTAGCGAGCAAGCCATCAAAATATTCACGATATTGGAAATCGTTAACCGCACTTGTGCGTGGTAAGACTTTCTCTTTAGCAACGAAATCGAAGATGTCTTGTGAGGTGATTTCTCCATCTAAATAGGCTGTTTCACCTAATAAGACAGTGAATGGAATCATCTCTAAGTTATATTGTTTAATTAGTTCTTTTGAAAGGTCGACAGTAGATTCGACAGATATAGCAATTTTCATAACACGATTATTATAGCCGATTATTTTTTCATGTCCACATTAGTGTACCTCTTCGCTAAAATTGGTACAGTGTAACATGGGGGATACATTACATTTCAATAGCTTTTTTATCGGCTTCATCGAATTTTTTTAATAAATCTTCGACAGTTAATTTTGCTTTTTCTTCGCCTCTCACATCAAAGATAATATGCCCTGTATGGAACATGATGAGACGGTTGCCATATGTTAAAGCGTCTTTCATGTTGTGGGTAATCATTAATGTGGTCATTTGATTTTCTTTAACAATTTTATCAGTTAATTCCAAGACTTTTTTAGCTGTCTTTGGATCAAGAGCAGCGGTATGTTCGTCTAATAAAAGGATTTGTTTTGTTAAATCGAATTGACGAATCTTTTTATCGAATTCTTCGTACGCGTTCGCAAGCGCTTCGCGTTTCTCTTTAAAAGATAAGGATTTATTCTTTCTAATCTCTGATTTTTTAGCTTTATACTCCGCGAGAGCAGGTTTATAGACGCTCTCGAATTCGTTTTTAGCGACTTCATGGTCTTTTTCACAAAATCTAATGTAGTCTTTTTTAACGGTTTTATGTGTTGGTTTATTACGCATTGTCGCCATTAAAAGGGTTAAGGCTTGTCTTTGACCACCACTCATCACACCAACTTTTTGATTAAGTCGATCTTCAAGTCCTAAATCAAATCTCTTTAATTCATTAATGAATTCTTTTTTATGAGATTTTCTAAAGCCCCAAAGGAATGGAGAGTGTTTTCTACCACGTCTATAGGCGATTTCTAAGTTTTCTAAAACTGACATTTCACCACATGTACCCATCATTGGGTCTTGGAAGACGTGACCGAAATAAGCAGCGCGTTGATGTTCTTCCATTTTGGTAATATCAACATCGTTTAACAATACTTGTCCTGAATCTGGTTTTAAAACACCAGTGAGAATATTCATCGTTGTACTTTTACCAGAGCCATTACTACCGATAATGGTGACGAATTCACCACTTTCGATTTGTAAATTAACGTGGTCTAGGGCCACTCTTAAGTCTTCTTTATTACCAGTGAGGTTGAATGTTTTAGTGACGTTTCTAAGTTCTAACATAGTTATTCAGCCTCCTTTTTCTTGGTAAAGAGTTTTATAATGCCTTGCTTAATCATTGGTAAGCAGAGCGCTAAAGCGATTAAGAAAGCATAGAGTAATTTAGTTAAGTCTGTTGGCATTTTAAATACTTGTGTCGCGAGGGTAATAATCGCGAAGTATAATATGGCGCCTAAACTAATGGAAATAAGAGCGTTTTTAAACGACCTTTTGCCAAATAATGTTTCACCGATTAAAATACTCGCTAAACCCACGACAAGATAGCCTGTCGCACCTTGAGCGTTCATGCCACTATCGATTTGGGCGATTAATGCGCCCGCTAAACCGATAAGAGCGTTGCTAATTGAAACACAGATAATTGTAGTCACTGTGGTGTTAATGCCTTGTGATTTAGCCATTTTCTCATTGATACCAGTCGCACGGATAGCCATGCCGTATTCAGTGCCAAAAAAGAAATAGGCAACACCTAAGACTATGGCTACGATAACCGCAACAACAATGATTTGTTGCCAGCCGTGGAATAACTTTGGATCTAAGAAACCAAAGATGGTTTTAGAGTTATCAATGCCGTTAATTTCAGAAGCGAATATTCTACCATTGGCTAAGCCAAATAATAATAAGGCAATAGAACCAGATGCTGTCATGGTGATAATACCACTGAGAAGCTTTGGTATTTTTAATATTCGATTCAAGAAACCGGTGATAAAACCACACACACCACCAGCAAGCATGCCAATGAATGTGGCAATAAGAGGAGGAACGTTTTGTGTAATCATTAAAGCGCATGCTGCACCACCGATTAACAAACTTCCTTCAGCGGTCATATCAGCGAAATCGAGTATTCTGAATGTTAAGAATACACCAAGGGCTAATAGACAGCATGGTAAGCCCATGCTTAATGTTAAACGTATAATCTCATCAAAGGCCATTATTTAGCTTCTTTCCATGGGAATTCTTTTGGTAAGTCTTCCGTTTTGAAGCCAGCATCTTCTAAGTTCTTTTTGTTGAATGTGTAGGAGCATGTATCTGCTGTATTGAAGAAGACTGGGACATCTTTAACGGCTGCGCCTTTTAAAATCTTAGCGGCTAATTCAGCTGTCTTAAGTCCTAAATCATAGTAGGAGATAGAAACGGTCACATGACCACTGTCAAGCATACCTTCTTCACCAACGATGAGTAATGTTTTATTTTGTCCAAGGCCGTCTTTGACTTTAGCCATGTTGCTAGCGACTGTGTTATCAGTTGGAATCCAAATCGCATCAACTTCGGCAGCTAATTCCGCGATGTTTGTTTTGATTGTGAATTGGTCAACACATGTCTTAGTGACGACTTCTAAGCCTTCAGCTTTAGCAACTTCTGATGCCATTTCAGCTTGCACACGTGAATTTTGTTCATTAGCGCAGTAGAAGATGCCTAACTTTTTGGCCTCTGGAATCATTTTCTTTGTTAATTTGATTTGATTGCCTAATGCTTCTTCTGGTTGAAGGTCACTTGTACCAGTAACGAAACCATCTGGAGCGTTATTGTCTTTTAATAAGCCCGCACCAACAGGATCTGTCACAGCGGTGAATAATAATGGAGTTGTAGAACCAATATTTTCTTGAGCCGCTTTTAAGGCGGTAGCACATGGAGTGGCAATCGCTAAATTGAGTTTGTGCTTTTTGCTTGCCATGCCTTTGGCTAAGGTAGAGTTAGTGGCAGCTGTTGCTTTAGCGTTTTGAATATCAATCTTTAAATCACCAAAGCCAGCGTCTTTAAGACCTTGAATGAAGCCTTCTCTAGCATTATCTAAAGCGGCAAATTCACCAAATTGAAGGATGCCAATGTCTGTACTGTCATTGTTACAGGCTGTCATCATAAATGGTGTAAGCATGAGTGGTAAGAGCGTAAGTAATTTTGTCTTTTTCATTTTTGTATCCCCCTTAATGAAATAAAAATCGGTGTCGTTTTATGACACCAATTATTAATTCATCTTGTTCGTTGGTGTCATCGATTAATCTCTGTAATCAATAACACCTTATAGCTAAAAGGCCAAGATTTATTGATTACCTCTTGGATAATAGTAGCTATAAAAGTAATAAAATGCTCTTTTCATAATTTACTTGGCTATAAGTTTAGCACTATCGAAAAAATGCGCAACAAAAAACTTTTTTAATTTTTATTTTATTAGATATCGTCATTACTTTTTTGATACATGTGACGTTCGCGCATCTTTGTATCCTATTAATACGCGCTCGTGTGTACTAAAATATAAGTGCTTAAACAACATAAAGGAGTCCTTATATGGAAAATTCTATTTTTAGGGCGCACCTTATTCGTAAGCTGATTGTCGCAGGTGGCTTTACTGCGCTTACAATTGGCTCGATTGTGGGTGCAAATATTGCTAACACGCAGACTAGACGAAATGAAGGTTTTATCACTGCTGCTCTCTGTTCGGTTGAAACCGGTGGTGAAAAAAACAACATGGGCGATAAGTTAGCAGTAGAAATTGAACAAGAAGGTATTGTTCTTGCTAAAAACAATGACAACATTCTTCCGTTGAACAAAGACAACAAAAAAATTGATGTCTATGGTCATTCTGTCGTTGACTGGGTCGTTTCTAACTCTGGATCTGGTAGTTCTGGACCAGGTAGCGCGCAACAAACTGTCGGTCTTCTTGAAGCATTTGATGAATATGGCGTTGAATACAATACAAGCGTCATTGACTATTACAAAAAATGGGTCAAGCCAAGACCTATGCCGTACTCAATCGAGGGTTCTTATAGTGATTTATATCGTTTAGCGGATCCAAGTTTGTCTCAGGTTCCAGCTTATAAAGAAGTGTATGATAGCGCAAAGTCTGCCGAAGACGTTGATACTGCAATTGTT
>JBGUGI010000125.1:0-2644 GCA_045111495.1 Bacilli bacterium
AAGGTGGTTTCGTCATTGCTTATAAGAATCCAACTCAACCATACGACTTACCAAACAATGTCGATGATTTAGTGGTCTTAGAAGAAAAAGAAGATTTAGTGGTCTATGGCCCACAAGATGCTGATTTCCGTAAGGTTTTAGGTGCCAGCTTCATTAATGAAGTCCGTAGACTCAGATTAGATAACCATCTATTCAACGTTAACATTGCTGTCTGGGGTGGTCATTCCGCAGCATACTTAAGTTATGATGATGGAGTGATGGCTATCCCATTTGAAAAGCCATTTGATTACGAAGGATTTGAACAATCCTGCAAAGATGTTGACGCTCTCATTAGATTATTAGCGGGAGAATAATATGTCATCCGTCGGACGTTGGTATAGTATCCGTTGTTATAAACATAATGGTGCCTTGCATAGAGTTTGGGACCGCGGTTTAGTATTAGAAAACAACGAAGACTATCTAGTCATAGCGACTAAAAAGGCCAAAGTTATTGAGGCTAATGGCCGTTGCTGGTTTACTAAAGAACCAGCGGTTACCATCTTCTCTAAAAAGGAATGGTGGAATGTTATCTGCATGATGAAAAAAGATGGCGTTTGCTATTACTGCAATATCGCTTCTCCAAGCATCATCGATAAAGACTCAATCAAATACATTGATTATGATTTAGATGCTAAGCTCTTTCATGATAATGAAATTAGAGTTTTAGATGAAAAAGAATATCTACACCATAAAAACACTTATCAATATAGTGACGAATTAGATGCGGTTCTAAAGAACCAAACCAAAATCATCGTCGAAAGAATGCGCAAAAGAGAATTCCCATTTAACGATGATTTGATTAACAACTATTTCGCCCAATATTTAGAAAGCACAAAGAAAGAATAAACATGGAATATCAAATTACTACAAGAAGCGCCGAAGAAACAATGGATCTTGGGCAGAAATTTGTTGCCCTCTGTAAACCTGGTTCTACATTCTGTTTAACCGGTGATTTAGGCGCGGGAAAAACCACTCTTGTTAGAGGTATCGCCAAAGCTTTAAATATTAAAAGCGTTGTTCAATCTCCAACATTTAACATTATGAAAGTTTACTTCGATGGTGATAGACCATTAATCCATATTGATGCCTATCGTCTCGCGGATGTAAATACTGATATTGGCTTAGATGAATACATCGGTTATGAAACCGGTATTACCGTTATTGAATGGCCAGAATTCATCAAAGACCTAATTCCAGAAAACGCTATCGAAGTGAATATTACTCACGTCCAAGATAACGTGAGAAACATTAAGGTAAAAAGCGCAGACAAAGAGCTTTTGGAGGGATTAAAGAAATGATTACCGTTTTATTAGATTCCTCAAATACAAACCTTTCTGTCGGCATTGCTAAAGATAATCTCTTATTGGATTACATTTCCTATGAAGCTTGGCAAAGACAATCAGAATACATGATTGTGGAACTTAACAAGCTTTTAGAAAAGCACAATATCCAAAAAGAAGACATCAAAGAAGTGATTGTCGCTAAAGGTCCAGGCTCATATACAGGCGTCCGTATCGCTATTACAATTGCCAAAACAATTGCCGTAGCTTTAGACGCTAAGCTATACGCTGTTAGTTCCTTAAGAGTGCAAAAAGATGATGCACGTCCATCGATTTGTTTGATTAACGCAAGAAGCGGTCGTTCTTACGTTGGTGTTTATCAAGACCAAAAAATCTTACTTGATGACTGCATTATGAAAAACGATGAAGTCATGAACTACATTAAAGATCATCCAGACTATGCTGTCTGTGGTGAAACTAAATATTTAAACATTGAAGGTGTGTTATCTAATAATCTTCAAGAGATGTTAAATCTTAAAGATTCGTTAGAATCTATTAACCCACTTTCTTTGAAACCAGTGTACATGAAGGACTAGTATGCAGAACTTATTCGTTAATATTAGAGAAGCAAAACTAGATGATCTTAAAGCCATCATGGAAATCGAAGGTTTATGCTTTCCTCATGGGGCTTGGAGAGAAGAGAACATCCTTTACGAATTAAAGGAAAACCCTGTTGCTCATTTCTGGGTCATTGAACTCTCTATTAATAACGAACAAGGTTACCAAGTCGTGGGTTTCTGCGATTATTGGGAAACATTCGATAGTGCCACTATCTGTCAAATTGCTGTTCATCCTTACTTACAAAGAAAACAGTTAGGTTCAGCGATGATGGATGAAATCTATAACGACTGTTACGCGAAGAAAGTTAGAACACTAACTCTCGAAGTGAGAACCAATAATGAAAAAGCGATTAGTTTCTACAAGAAACACGGTTTCAAAATCGAAACAACCAAACCGCATTATTACGATAACGGTGATGATGCATATTACATGATTTTACAGGTGAAATAACATGGCATTAATATTAGCAATAGAATCAAGTTGTGATGAAACAAGCGTAGCAATTACTAGAGATGGTAAGTTGCTTTCTAATGTCATCAACACACAAATAGAAGTCCACCAGAAATATGGTGGTGTCATGCCTGAAATAGCTTCTAGACTTCACTGTGAGAATATCTCATTAGTCTTAAAGGAAGCTTTAGAAAAGGCTGACGTTAAATTAGAAGACATCGATGCCTTCGCTGTGACTAGAGGTCCAGGTCTCA
>JBGUGI010000126.1:0-10151 GCA_045111495.1 Bacilli bacterium
CACAACAGGCACATCATATGGAACTGCACGTACATTAAGAGAGTTCACAGTTCTAATACCATAAGAGCCATCCGCTTTTAAGTAGGTTTCAGGATTACCATATAACTTAACTTGAACAGCGTATTTCGCTCTTCTCACTTCCCAAGCGTTACCATTGGTTAACCATTGGTCTGGCAATTCAACTTGTTTGCCTCTGACAATCTTTTGACGGAAGAAACCATATTCATAACGGATACAGTTACCATGACCAACATAGCCTAAGGAGGCAATACTATCTAAGAAGCACGCTGCTAAACGACCGAGGCCACCATTGCCTAAGCCAGCATCACTTTCTTGTTCTTCTAATTCGTGTATATTAATGCCGTAATCAGCTAAACCTTCTTTCACTACTTCGTAGATACCCATGTTTTGGAGATTGTTGACAAGCAATCTGCCAATTAAGAATTCCATGGAGAAGTAAATTAATGTTTTTTGCTTTTTAATTGTTTTATCGTGAGTTCTGCCCCAGTCCACGTTAGCGTAGTCTCTCACCATTTCTCCTAAAACGGTATATCTTTCAGAGATATGACTCGTTTCGATAGAGACACCATATCTCTCTTGGAGACGACGGGCATATTCTTCTTTGAATTGTTGTTTATTTGCGAACATAAACTAAACTCTCCTTATTTAATTTTCTTAAATATGCAAGCTCCCAAACTTGCAATCTTGATGTTCATATGGGCTGGCAAGCCTTCAAAACTACCTGGTTCACTATCGACAGGCAAACCGTTGAATTGATTATCACCACCATAGACATCTTTATCAGAATTAAATATTTCCTCATATGTACCCATTTCCATTAATGGAATGGCAAATGATTCATAATAATTTGTGGTCATATTAAAGACGAAGACGAGTGTTTCGTCACCGACATTCCTTTGGAATGCATAAATGCTGTCATTAGAATTGTCCACCATTAGCCAGTGGTAATGGATTGGATTGTGTTCCTCAAAATACATTGCTTTGTGGTTACGGTAGATTAAATTCAAATCTCTCACTAAGCGCGCGACACTATCGTGAACAGGGAATGTTTTAAGTACCCAAGGTAAGGACTTATTCTCATTCCATTCATCAAATGAGGCTAATTCGTTACCCATGAACGATAATTTCTTACCTGGATGAGCGAATTGATAAGTGTATAGATTACGCACTAAAGCGAACTTTTGATAATAGTCGCCCCACATCTTGTTAATGATGGTACCTTTACCGTGGACGACTTCGTCGTGAGATAAAGGAAGCATAAAATTATCACTATAGAAATAGGCCATACTAAATGTGATGTTATAGTGTTCCCATTTCTTATAAACAGGATCTTTAGCGTAGTATTTCAAAGTATCATTCATCCAACCTAAGTCCCATTTGTAGTCAAAGCCAAGACCACCGTGTTCAGTTGGTCTAGTGGTACCTGAGAAGGCGGTACTATCTTCCGCAATCATCATCACACTATCATGGGCGATATGCATCTTAGCGTTTAAGCGTTTGATGAATTCCACCGCTCCATCGTTTTGACCAATGGAAGAATCACCATTGTAATAAACAATGTTACTGACAGCGTCCACGCGAACACCATCAAAATGGAAATAGTCGACAAAGTAATTCATCGCGCTCATTAAGAAGCTTCTCACTGGATCTTTACCTAAATCAAATTGCAAAGAGCCCCAAGGAGAAACTCTCCATTCATTGGAGTATTCAAATAGGCAGCTCCCATCATATTCGGCTAATGCCCAATCATCGTTAGCGAAGTGGACAGGCGCAAAATCAATAATCGCGCCGATACCCGCTTGATGGAGTCTATCGATAAGTGACATTAATTGGAATGGATTACCATATCTTGAATCAATGGAGAAGAAACCTGTTCCTTGATAACCCCAAGAACCATCAAATGGATATTGGATTAAAGGCATAAATTCAACATGTGTATAGCCCATTTCCTTTATATAAGGAATAAGGAAGTCAGCGATTTCTTCGTATGAATAAGAATGACCATCTGGGGCTAAGCCTTTCCATGAGCCTAAATGCATCTCATAGATGGACATTGGTGCATCAAAGTTTCTTGTTCTATTTTTAAGCCAAGCATCATCGTGCCAAGCAAAGTTACGGTTATCGAATAAACGCGAACATGTGCCTGGTCTTAACTCACTATAAAAAGCGAATGGATCGATTTTATCGACATATTCCCCTTTAGCGTTTTTAAAATGATACTTATAGCATTGATAGTTCTTAAGGCCTTCAATAGTGACTTCCCAAACACCCGCAAGATCAATTTTTTGCATTTTATCTTTGGTGACATCCCAGTTGTTCCATTCACCGATGACAGAGACATCCTCGGCAAGAGGAGCGTATAAGCGGAAGGTGACATAGCCCTTTCCATCTTTTTCGTTAAAGTGGGCACCGAAGTAGTTATGAGCGTCGATGCATTGTCCGTTGAGGAAGTCGTAAAGTAATCCAAAAGCCATAAAGAGTTACCTCATAATATTAAATTATAATTTAACTTATTGATAATTTGAATTGAAGATTGAAAAAACTTTTCAAAGAAAAGAAAAACAATCTTAATAAGTGAAAATTATAACGACTAGATATTTAACCTATTTTTGCTATATTTAGTTGTCATTTTTGCACTTTGAAAATAGCGTTTAACAAAACATAACAATTCAAATTCATATAATGAATTGAAAGAAAAAGGTATCTGTGCCATAATATGGTGTACTTTGAAAGGATATTATTATGGCTAAAGTAATGACAATTAACTCTGGTAGCTCTTCATTGAAGTTCAAACTTTATGAAATGCCAGAAGAAAAAGTTTTATGTTCTGGTAACTGTGAAAGAATTGGTTTACCAGACGGTATTTTTACAATCAAATATGGCGATAAAAAGGACGTCACTAATCCAGCATTCCCTAATCATGGTGTTGCCGCTCAATTAGTGGTTAAATCTTTTATCGAAAAAGGTATTATTAAAGATTTTAATGAAATTAAGGCAATCGGTCACCGTATCGTTCAAGGTGGTAAATACTTCTCTGCTTCCGCTTTATTTAACGAAGACACAGAAAAGAAGATCGAATCTTTAATTCCACTTGCCCCACTTCATAATGCTGCGCACTTAACATGTTTTAGAGCTTTCAAAGAAGCTTTACCAAACTGTCCAGCAATTGCAACATTTGATACCGCTTTCCATCAAACAATGGGACCAGCGGATTATACATTCCCAATTCCTTATGAATTAACAGAAAAATATGACATCCGTAGGTACGGCGCTCATGGTACATCTCATAAGTATTTAGCTCAAGAAGGTCTTAAATATTTACCAGGTGTTGAACATCCACGTATTATCTCTTGCCACATTGGTTCTGGTGCTTCCATTACCGCGATTAAGGACGGCAAGTGTGTTGCGACCTCTATGGGCTTAACACCTTTAGGTGGCATCATGATGGGTACCCGTACAGGTGATATGGATCCATCCGTTTTCAACTATGTTGTCAGTGTCACTGGTAAATCCGCGGAAGAAGTTTATCAAATGTTCAATAAGAAATCCGGTTTCTTAGGTGTTTCTGGTATTTCTAATGACTCAAGAGATGTGCTTGCTGCTGCTGAAGCTGGTGATAAACACGCGATTTTAGCTAATGAAATCTTCAATAGAAGAATTGCTGATTTTATCGGTCAATATTATGTGAGATTAGGCGGTTGTGACTTAATCATCTTCTCCGCTGGCATTGGTGAAAATGAACCAAGAACTAGAAGAGATGTTTGTAAGTTACTCGAAGAAGCTTTCGGTGTCAAAATTGATAACGATTTCAATATGACATTACATGGTAAAGAAGCCTTAATCTCCACTCCTGATAGTAAGATCAAAGTGGCCATCATTCCAACTGATGAAGAAGTGATGATTGCTCGTGATGCTTACGATATGTGTGTGAAAGGTAAATAATATGAAACTTGATTCCACTCTTGCTAATTTCATCAAACCAAACAAGAAAGAAATCACCCGTATTTTAAGTGCGATTAAACGCTACGATAGGATTGCGATTTTTAGACACGCAATGCCTGATTTTGATGCCCTTGGTTCACAAATGGGTTTAGCTACTTGGCTTAAAGATAACTTCCCAAACAAAGAAATCCATGTACTTGGCGATAACCATGTGACATTCACCCCACGTCTATATCCTGAAATGGATCGTTTACCTGAGGAGTGGTTCAAAGAACCATTCTTAGCCATTATTTTAGATACTGCGAATACTTCTCGTATTAGCGATCCAAGATGGAAAAAGGCTAAATTTAAAATTAAAATTGACCATCACCCAGAAGTCGAAAAATACGGCAAAATCCAAGTTGTTAGAACTGACGCTTGTGCTGCTGCTGAAATACTTACTGATATCTTGCTCTCCTTTAAAGGAAACTATGTTTTAAGTAAGGAAGCAGCATCTTATCTATATTCTGGTATTGCTGGTGATTCTGGTAGATTCCAATATTCTTCCACTTCTAAATCCACATTCATCACTGCTTCTTATTTATTAGAAGCGGGTGTTGAACTTAGTGAAGTCTATAACAGAATGTATCAAAAGAAACTCGATGACTTAAAAGTCACCGCTTATATTCTCAACCACTTCTCTGTTTCTGAGCATGGTGTGGCTTATTACGTTTTGGAAGATAAGATCCAAAAAGAACTCAATATCACCACTGAAAGAGGCAAAGAAAACGTTAACCTATTTTCTAACATTGAAGGCGTTAACGCTTGGTGCTCCATTACTGAAGATCCAAAAGATAATTGTTGGAGGGTCTCCATTAGAAGTAAAGGTAAAGCCATTAACGGTGTGGCAGCGAAATGGGAAGGTGGCGGTCACGCGCAAGCCAGTGGCGCGAAGATTGATAATCTCGACCAACTTCCAGCCTTTATTAAGGACTTAGATGATTTGTTCCTTGAATAGGTAAAAATTGAATTTAAAAAGGTGCCATTTTGGTACCTTTTTTTATTTCTCTTTTGTGCGTGGATGCGTTACAATAAAGGCATGAATAATTTCGTCCCACTACGTGTTGTATCTTGCTATTCTTTTCTTCAAAGTGGTTTAACAATGGAAAGAATTGCCGCTGGCGTTAGCAAAAACGAGTATTTTGGAGTGGGTTTATGCGATAAGGGCGTAATGTATGGCGTTCCATCTTTTATCAAAGGCATGGAAGCTATTAAGAAACCCACTATTATTGGTATTGAGACTAAGTTAGATGAGGACACTATTTGTTTATATGCGATTAACGAAACAGGTTATCGCCATTTATTAGTCATTTCTTCCGCGATTCAGAAGAATGCTTTCGACAAAAAACTATTAACTAATAATACGGAAGGCTTGTTAGCGGTACTTGTCACCACTAGTGAAAACTTTAAGACCTTATTTGAAGAGGGTGAAGAAGGCTTTACTCGTTATCTATTTAACTTAAATAAATTATTTAAAGATGGCTTCTATTTAGGCATTGAAGTGACCAAGAAGGAAGACGTTAGCTATGCTAATAAGATTAGAAAGTTCGCTAATGAACATTCTTATGATTGTGTTGCATTCCCGCAAATCAGATACCTTAAAAAAGATGATGCGATTGTTTTAAGAATCGCTGAAGCTATCGCTAATGAAGAAAATATCACGGAGAAGAAACTTAACGGTCAAGAATACTTTATGAGTATTAACGACTATCAGAAGATCTATACTGCGAAAGAAATAAACAATACGAGGAAAATCTTAGAATCATCGACTTTTGACTTCCATCAAAAAAGAGGAGAGATACTCCACTACCCAGTTGATGATTCGGTAAAAACTTTAAAAGATAACTGCTACCAAGCGTTAGATAAATTAGGGCTTAATAACGAAGAATATAAAAAGCGTTTAGATTATGAATTAGAAACCATTATTTCATTAGGCTACGCTGATTATTTCTTAATCGTCCAAGACTATGTTAGCTTTGCTAAGAGTCATGGTATTGTCGTTGGTCCTGGTAGAGGTAGCGCGGCTGGTAGCTTGGTTTCATATTTACTAAATATCACAGAAATTGACCCTCTTAAAAACGGCTTACAATTTGAAAGATTTTTAAATCCATATCGTAAAACCATGCCTGATATTGACGTGGACTTTATGGATATTCAAAGAGATAGAGTCGTTGAATACATGAGAGAAAGATATGGTAACGATAGAGTGGCTAATATTGTTACTTTCCAAACTATCCAAGCTAAACAATCTCTTAGAGATATTGGTCGAGTGTATGGCTTCCCTAATAACCATATTGATTTACTTAGTAAACGTATCACCAATCCTAAATATTCACTTAGAGAAGCATATAAATTACTTCCTGAATTTAAGAAACTAGTCGATAGCGATGCCTATTTCTTACAAATCGTTTCTTTAGCGAGCAAAATTGAAGGCTTGATTAGACAAAGCGGTTTGCACGCTGCTGGTATTATTTTAAATAACAACAGCCTCGAAGAGGCTTTACCAATCCTTACTGATTTTAATGGGCATTATATTAGCCAATATGAAATGGGTTATCTTGAAGAACAAGGCTTTTTAAAGATGGACTTTTTAGGTTTAAGAAACTTAACCACGATTGATTACTGCGTTAATCTCATCAAGAAAAATAATCCCGCTGCTAATATTGATGTAAGAAACATTCCTTATGACGATGAGAATGTCTTCTCTTTAATTGCTTCAGGTCAAACCATGGGTGTTTTCCAACTGGAGAGCTCTGGTATGAAAAGAGCGATATCAATTCTTAAACCAAACTGTTTTAACGATATCGTCGCCTTATTAGCCTTATTTAGACCAGGTCCTATGGATTCGATTAATACTTACGCGAAACGTAAGGAAGGTAAGCAAAAGATTATTTATGACGATCCGTGTTTAGAGCCAATCTTAAAAGAAACATATGGCATTATTGTCTATCAAGAACAAGTTAACCAAATCGCCACCACAATGGCGGGTTTCTCGATGGGCGAAGCTGATATGTTTAGAAGAGCGATTTCTAAAAAGGATATCGATAAACTTTTAGAAAATGAAAAAGCCTTTATTGAAGGAGCGGTTAAGCAAGGACACCAAGAAAAAACTGCGAAGAAAGTCTTTGACTTTATTAAGAAGTTTGCTAACTATGGTTTCAATAAATCTCACTCTGTGGCTTACTCCGTGATCGCTTGTCAAATGGCCTATCTTAAATACTATTATCCACTGGAGTTTTACGCTGCTATTTTAGAAACAAGCAGTTCCACAAGTGATACAAAGTTTAACGAATATGTCAGTGAAATGAAGCAAAGAAATATCGCTATTATTTCGCCTAATATCAACAAATCTGTGAAAAACTTTATTGTGCAAAAAGAGGGATTATTATTCCCACTTAGTGCGATTAAAGGCATTAACGAATTGTTTGTTAATTCTGTTTTAGAAGAAAGAAATAACGGTGAGTTTAAAGACTTCTTTGATTTTGTCTCTAGAATGTATCGTTATAAAATTAGCGAACAACAAATTATTAAGCTTATTGACGCTGGATGTTTTGATACATTTAATCCATCAAGAGCGTCTTTTAGAGCGAGTGTGAAAAGCGCTTTACAGTTCGCTGAACTTTCCTTTAAGGAAAATGACCAATTAAATATCGGTTTTAGTGATTTAATCACCCCATATTTAATTGAAGATCATGATGATCCATTAGAAAACTTAGATAAAGAATATGACGTTTTAGGTATTATGCTTTCAAATAATCCACTTCACTATAAGACCGATATCTTAAGAAGTAAGAACGTCACCCCTATTGTCACCGCGAAAGATGAAATTAATTCTAAAGTCGCAGGTTTAGTGAGAAGTGTAAAGACTATCTCCACGAAAAAAGGCTCCACAATGGCTTTCGTTAAGCTTGTTGATGAGACCGGTGAAATTGAATTAACTCTCTTCTCAGAAATATACGCTGAGAGTTTTTCGCTTTTAGAAAAGAACAGTCTAGTTATCGCTGAAATTAAGCGTGAAAAACGTGAAGAAAACTATGACTTTATTTGTAATAAATTAGAACCACTCGAGGAATAGATTATGCCAAAGATTACAATCATTGATGGAAACTCCTTGCTCTTTAGAGCATACTTCGCTACAGCGTATCCAGGCGTGGAGATTATGCGCACACAAAACGGCACTCCTACTAACGCGATTTTTGCTTTCTCTAGCATGATTAATAAAATCCTCTCCACTTTAAAAAATGATGAAGGTATCATGGTGGCTTTTGACGCTGGTAAAGATACCTTTAGAAAAGAACAATTAGAATCATATAAAGCTAATAGAAAGCCAACACCTGAAGATTTAGTTAAGCAGTTCCCTATCGCTAGAGACTTTTTAAAGTCATTAGGTATCTTCCAATTTGAAGAACATGGTTTTGAAGGCGATGACATCGCTGGTACTGTCGCTAAGATGGCGGCTAAAGAAGGCTATCAAGTAACTGTCTACACTTCTGATAGAGACTTCCTCCAATTAGTGGACTCTAATATTACCGTTAATATCATCCGTAAGGGTATGAGCGATATTGTCGCTATGACACCAGAAACAGTGAAAGAAATGTATGGTTTTGAACCAATACAAATCATTGACTATAAAGGTCTTAGAGGCGATGCTAGTGATAACCTACCAGGCATTAAAGGTATTGGTGAAAAAACCGCTGTTCAACTCATCCAAGAATACGGTAATTTTGATAATATTATCGCTCACGCCAGTGAGATTAAAGGCAAGCTTGGTGAGAAGATTATTGCGGATCAAGACAGCGGTAGACTATCTCGTGATTTAGCGATTATTAAAACTGACGTGCCTTTACCTTTCAGTGTTAAAGACACTATTTATCAGGGCTATGACTTTACCACTATTAGTGAGTTCTGTCAGAAATATGAACTCAAACAATTCATGTCCAAAATTGTTTCAAAATGGAAGAAAGTTGCCCTTGAACAAACTGAGATTAAAGTTGATAAAGTTAACTCCTTAAAAAACCTTATTAAGAGCAAGGAAATTGGTCTAGCTTTAGATTATGAAGATGATAACTATTCTTTAGGTCAAATATATGGTTTAGCCGTTGCCTCTAATGAAGGTAATTTCTATATCGGCATTGATGATTTAAAGAATGATAAAGCCGCCCTTGATTTACTTAAAGATGAAAGCATTAAAAAGTACTGCTATGACTATAAGGCAATCAAGGTTGCATTGGCGAGAAATAATATTGAAATTAAAGGTCTATATTTTGACTTATTAGTGGCTTCTTATCTAGTGGATAGTTCACTTAAAAACGATGTTGAAGCTGTCATGAATATATATGGCATTGATCTTTCTAGTTCAGGTGAATCATTATCGCTTTTTTCTAACGAAGATAGCCAAAAAACTGGAAAAATCGCATTTTTTGCCTATAAATTATATGAAAGAATTACCGGTGAACTTAAGAAAACTGAATCCTTAAAGCTTTATGAAGAACTAGAAATTCCTCTTATTGATACCTTAGCGGATATGGAAATTGAAGGTTTCCCAATTGATGTCAAAGTATTAGATGAATTCGGTGACGAATATAAAAAGAAAGCTAATGAATTAGCAGAAGAAATCTATGCTTTAGCGGGCACAAAATTTAATCTCGCTTCCCCTAAACAAATTGGTGAAGTTTTGTTTGATAAATTAGGTCTATCTTCTAACAAGAAACAGTCCACTTCTGTTGATTATTTAAAAGAGATTGAAAACGAACATCCAATTGTCGGAAAAATATTAGAATACCGTAAGTACTATAAGCTCATTACTACCTACGTAGAAGGCATTAAAAACCACGTCTATCCTGATGGTAAGATTTACGCTAAATTTAACCAAGCTTTGACCACTACTGGTAGACTTTCTAGTAGCGAGCCAAACTTACAAAACATCAGTGTGCGTGATGAAGAAGGAAAGCTCATTAGAAAGGCCTTCTATTATCAAGATGAAAACTACGAGATTCTTTCTTTAGACTATTCACAAATTGAACTCCGTGTTTTAGCTTCCCTTTCTAATTGCCCTGCTCTTAAAGAAATCTTCCTTTCAGGCGAAGACATTCACGCTGCTACAGCGAAAAAGATATTTAACCTTCAAGATGAACCAACTTCCTTACAAA
>JBGUGI010000127.1:0-4143 GCA_045111495.1 Bacilli bacterium
ATACATACAATAAAACGCTCCCATACAAGTGGGATGCTGCGGGCTATACAACCACCTATAATAACGCGGATGTCGTTAACTTAAGTCCTGAAACAGAAACCAAAGATGAAAGAGTTTATGACAAGAATCCAAATGGTACTTACTATGTAACTACAGGCGCTGCTGGCCATAGACATGGCGCTGCTGAAAGCGATGGCGTATGGGCGGAAGTCGTTAAAGATGGCGATGAATGGAAAGGCTTGAACAGTAGTAAAACATTCTTATCAAACAAATACAAAATTGAATGTGGCACATTGAAGTATGATAACCAATATGAATCTTACAAGGTTGGTAGTTATACCTCAGCGCAAGATTATCATAAAGGTGACTTAGCAACAGGTAACGTTAACGCTCCAATGTTTGGTGTTTTAAACCTCACCGAAACAACGCTTAGTTATGATGTTTATACCGCTAAAGAAAATGAAGTCAAACTCTTCGACAGCATCGACGTTTTAAAGGCGTAAAAATAAGCAACATATTTAAGAGGCACAGTCGAAAAACTGTGCTTTTTTAATGCAAAAACACTTAGCAACATTGTCTTCGCGTTTAAGCGCATTGATACACCTAGATATTATGCACATATATGCATATGCATTACACATTGGCACATTAGTAACATCAGTTATCCTGGTTTTCTTGAATTTATGGGAATTTTTTGATATGTTTTATGCAAAATTTATATCCTTAAGAAAGAAAAGAGCTTATATGATTAAGATTCGGAAAACATTCATTGTAGGCATAGCTGCTCTCCTTGGAGCGGTCAGCCTTTCCGCGTGCGAGCTCCCTAGCGACACGCCTCCATCATTAAGCAGTGAAACATCACAAGTCGAAGAAAAACTTCTTGTTGATATCGCTGCCACAAATAACAAAGCCAGCTATGAAGTTGGCGAATCATTAGATATTACTGTTAAAGCACATTATTCTGATGGTTCATATGAAGAAGTCACTGATTACGAAGTTAGTGGTTTCTATAACGAGAATCCAGGTGTTCAATCCGTCACCATTAACTACAAAGGCAAAATTGCTGTCGTTAACGTCTATGTTAATCCAAGGCCTGTCGTCTTGGAAAACATCGTTGTTACTGATAACAAAGCCACAAGTGGTTATGAAATTGATGACGAATTAGATATTGATGTTGTTGCTAATTATTCTGATGGCACAACCGTTGAATTAACTGACTATACCATTACAACATTTGATAACCAAAATGCTGGTCAACAAGAATTAGTGGTGACCTATCAAGATAAAACCGCCAAAGTCACAGTTACTGTTAATCCAAAGCCTATCGTCTTGGAAAACATTACTGTTACCGATAACAAAGCCACAAATGGTTATGAAATCGGTGATGAATTAGATATCACTGTTATCGCCACATATTCCGATGGTCATACTGAAGAACTTCAAGCCGGTGAATATGCTGTCACTGGTTATGACAATATGTCCAGTGGTCAAAAAGATTTAGTGGTCACATATAACGGTAAAACTTTTGATTTAGATGTCACAGTTAATCCTGCTAAGTTAGTGAGAATCGAAGTCGTGGATAACAAGGCTGAAGCCGGTTACGAATATGATGAAGAATTAGACTTAACAGTCACTGCTTACTATACCGATAATTCCGTTGTTGAAATTAAAGACTACGAAGTCGAAGGCTACGATAACGAATTAGCGGGTAATCAAGAAATTACAGTTACTTTCGAAGAAAAGACCGCTAATGTCACCATCTTCATGAAAGCTAATACATTCCCAGTCGCGCCATTTGAAACATTCGTCGTGGCTAAAGACGTTTGGGTTGAAGTACCAGTTCCATATGGCACAGGTACATGGACAAACGGTACAGCGTCAGATACACAATTTGGTGTTGGCTTCCACGCTGAAACACCAGATAACGCAAAAACATCCATCGATCTCAAATACACTAAAGTGTTAGAAGAAGATGGATGGAATGTCGTAAGAACAAATACCAAATACGTCGCCAAGAAAGGTAACGCAGTTATTAACTACCGTACTCGTCGTAATGTCTTCTCCTTTAACTTATTTGTTACTGGTGAACCAAGACCTGTTTATGCTGAAAGCTTTGAGTTAAGAGGTCCAGAACAACTTGCTCAAGGCAAGACAACAACTCTTACCATTAAATACACACCAAGCAACGCTAACCAAAAACCATATTTATGGACAT
The DNA here is from genome assembly GCA_045111495.1 of Bacilli bacterium. Taxonomy (GTDB): domain Bacteria; phylum Bacillota_I; class Bacilli_A; order RFN20; family CAG-826; genus RUG14515. Next base: position 2,216 of record JBGUGI010000127.1, read on the forward strand.
CTAGCGATGAAACAATCGCTACAGTCGATGAAAATGGTTTAGTAACCGCTCTTGAACTTGGCACAGTGACAATTACTGCCGTAGCTAAAAACGCTAACCAAGAAGATATCAGTGCAACATTCGATCTTGAAGTTATTGAATATGTTGGTGATGCTTGGACAATCATGCTTTACCTTTGTGGTTCTAACTTAGAAAGTGATTATGGTGCCGCTAGCGAAGACATCGCTGAAGTTTTAGCGGTGAACGGTCAACCAGATGATGTTAATTTCCTCTTTGAAACAGGTGGTACAACATACTGGCACAATTCCCAAATTAGTGCAAACAAACTATGCCGTTTCCATGCCGATAACAAACAACTAGTTCTTGATGAAAAGATTGCTCAAGGTAACATGGGTAGTGCTTCTACATTAGCTTCCTACATCAACTGGGGTATGGAAAACTATCCAGCTGATAAATATGGCGTTATCCTTTGGAACCATGGTGGTGCACTCGATGGTGTTTGCTTCGATGATAACTATTATGGTGATGGCTTAACAGCTTCTGAAGTTGTGACCGCTATGAATGATGTCTTTGAAAAGAATGGCGACTCCAAATTAGAATTCATCGGTTACGATGCTTGTTTAATGGGATGCCAAGATATCGCTGAATTCAATGCTCCATATTTCAACTACATGGTTTCTTCTGAAGAAACAGAGAATGGTGATGGTTGGGACTATGAAGGTTGGGTTGATGATTTATATGCTCATAAATCCACTGAAGATGTTTTAAAAGCTTGCTGTACTTCTTTCGTCGATCAATATGGCTCATATCAAAACGATCAAACACTCTCTGTCTTAGATTTATCTATGATGGATAATTACTTCACTAAGTTTGAAGCTTTCGCCGCGGCGATTAAGACAACTGCGAAAAACAATCTCAGTTCCTTCAAGAGTCTTCTCACTTCTGCGAAGTGCTTCTATGGTGTTAGTTCATATGGCTTAATTGATGCTTATGACGCTATGATAAAAATTAAAGCCAATAGCACATATGCACAATACAGCGCACAAATCCAAGAAGCTATGGATGCCTTCAATGATTTAGTCATTCATAGTTCAAAGGGTAATTCCGCTGGTAAAGCTTATGGCTTAGCCTTACACGCTTGTGTTAGCTACTGGGGCAGCAACGATTATCCACAAAGTGAAACACACTTCAATACTTGGAGAAGCATCTTCTTCTAATCGAAGAAAACAGAATTAATAAAGACTCTACAATGACCTTGTAGAGTTTTTTATTGGCGCATGATAATATATTCATAGAATAGATTATAGTAACAGGAGTATTATATGGATATTTTTGAGATTGCTTTACCAAGCGGTGAAATAGTTAAAGGCGCTAAATGGCTAGTTAAAAACGGCAAAGCCAATTACGTATTTATTACAGGCATGCAAGAGTATGCCACTAGATATGCCCGCTTAGCGGAATATCTAAACAAGCAAGGCATTAACGTTTGGATATTAGATCACTTCGGTCAAGGACTTAATGCCCCAGCAGAGGATGATTTACAAAAATGGCCAAAGGATGCCTTTGATAAAATCGTCGATGCTTTATATCTCACAATCTTAGAAGCAAAGAAAAACGGACTACCAACAATTCAAGGTGGTCACTCCATGGGCTCATTTACCACACAAGCACGTTTAGAGAAATATCCATTAGCCGCGGACAAAACATTAATCATTGGTAGTAATGGTGGCCAAGCTGGCTTAATGTCTATCGCTGCTTTCTTAGCAAAGCTACTCATTCATAAATCTAACTGGGATAAGCCAAATAAGTTCTTCACAAACCTTGGTTTAGGCCCATACAATAAACAAATCAAAAACCCAAGAACCGCAGTTGACTGGCTATCCTACAATGAGGCTAATGTTGATGCCTATGTTGCGGATCCATACCTC